>CALMVI010000084.1 GCA_937873095.1 uncultured Acetobacteraceae bacterium
GCGTCACACTTCATCAAGCCCAGCAAATCAGAGCTTGATCAACACGGATACTCTAGCGTTGGTTGCGAACGAGCGGCAGGCTGGTCAGATCGCCACGCGCACCCCGAGTTCCACCACGCGGTCGCTCGGGATGCGGAAGAATTCGGTCGCCGGCACCGCGTTGCGGGCCATCACCAGGAACAGCCACAGGCGCCACAGCGAAAGCTTGGGCGCCATGGCACGCACCAGGACCTCTCGGCCGAGGAAGTAGCTGACCTGCATGGGGTCGTAGGCCACACCGCGGGAGCGCAGGTCTTCCAGGGCGCGGGGCACGTTGGGGCTTTCCATGAAGCCGTAGCGCAGCAGCACGCGGTGGATGCCGGGCGCCAGCTCGATCACCTCGGTACGGCGCTCCGGCCCCGCTTCCGGCTCGTCCAGGGTGGAGACGGTGACGAACAGCACGCGCTCGTGCAGCACCTTGTTGTGCTTGAGGTTGTGCAGCAGGGCGGCCGGCACGTAGTCCGGGTTGCCGGTCAGGAACACCGCCATGCCCGGCACGCGGACGGTGCGGGATTGCGGCAGGCGGTTGAGGAAGCTGGCCAGCGGCAGGCTATCCTGCTTCCAGCGGCTGAACATCAGGTCGCGGCCCTGCTTCCACGTCGTCATCATCGCCATCAGCGTCAGGCCGATGGCCAGCGGCACCCACCCGCCCTCGACGACCTTGAGCGCGTTGGCCGAGAAGAACACCAGGTCGATGGTGAAGAAGCCGCCCCAGATGACGATGGCGGCCCAGGCCGGCCAGCCGAACTGGTGCCGGAACACGATGGAGGCGAGGAAGCAGGTGCACAGGAAGGTGCCCGTCACGGCGATGCCGTAGGCCGAGGCGAGCGCATCGCTGCTGCGGAAGGCCAGCACCAGGATGAGCACGCCGATGAGCAACGCGCTGTTCACCTGAGGCACGAAGATCTGGCCCTCCTCGGTCGTGCTGGTGTGCATCACCGTCAGCCGCGGCAGGAAGCCGAGCTGCATGCATTGCCTGGCGATGGAGTAGCCGCCGGAAATCAGCGCCTGGCTGGCGATGATGGAGGCCAGGGTGGCCAGTACCACGAGTGGAAGACGCAGCCAGACCGGGCCGGACAGGAAGAAGGGGTTTTCCGCGGCGAGCCGGTTCGAGATCACCAGCGCGCCCTGGCCGAAATAGTTCAGCAGCAGACAGGGCAGCACGAACAGCAGCCAGGCGTACTGGATCGGGCGCGCGCCGAAATGCCCCATATCGGCGTAAAGCGCCTCCGCCCCGGTCACCGACAGCACGACAGCACCCAGCGCCACGAACGCGAACCACCCATGGTGCAGGCAGAACAGCACGCCGTGCTGCGGCAGCATGGCCTGCAGCACGGCCGGGTTGGCCGCCACCTGGACGGCGCCCAGCACGCCGATTACGGCGAACCACACCACCATCACCGGCCCGAAGATGCGGCCGACCGTGCTGGTGCCCCTGGACTGGATCGCGAACAGGCCCAGGATGACGATGATGGACAGCGGCAACACCAGTCGCTGTGCCCCCGGCAGCGTCACCTCCAGCCCCTCGACGGCGCCGAGGACCGAGACCGCCGGGGTGATAACGCCGTCGCCGAAGATCAGGCAGGCGCCGCCGATGCCGATCAGCGCGACGGCGGTGCGCATGCGGGGGTTCTCGACCGAGCGCTGGGCCAGGGCCATCAGCGCGAGTATGCCGCCCTCGCCGCGGTTGTCGGCCTGCATCACCAGAAGCACGTATTTCACGGTGACGATCAGGATCAGCGACCAGAAGATCAGCGACAGGCAGCCGATGATCTCACCGTTGGAGATCGACTGGCTGCCGAACAGGCTGAGCGTGGCCTTGAAGGCGTAGAGCGGGCTGGTGCCGATGTCGCCATACACGACCCCCAGTACCCCGATCAGCGCGCCGAGGCTCGGCACGCCGCGGCGGAGCTTCGCGGTGTCTGCATGGGAAAGTTGTGTCATGAGCGGCGTCCAGAGACCGGAAGGGCCTCGGTTGGGTCGAAGGGGGATGTGCGCGGCAGGCGTGGCCTTACCCCGCCCGGCTGGTCCAGTCCATCACCGCGCGCCGAATATGGCCGATCCGATCCGGACATGCGTGGCCCCATGCCGGATCGCCAGTTCGTAATCGGACGACATGCCCATCGAGAGCAGCTCCAGCCCGTGCCGCGCGCGCATCTGCGCCAGCATGGTGAAGTGGCGGGCGGCATCCTCGCCCGCGGGAGGGATGCACATCAGGCCGGCGAGCGCGGGCCCGAAGCGGCGCCGGCACGCGGCGATGAAGTCGTCCGCCGCTGCGGTCGCGATACCGGATTTCTGCGGCTCGTCGCCGATGTTGACCTGGACCAGCAGGCGGGGAAGCCGGCCGGTCCGCTCGGCTGCGGCGTGCAGCGCGTCGGCAAGGCGCGGCCGGTCGAGGCTTTCGATGGTGTCGGCGATGCGGACGGCATGCTCCGCCTTGTTGGTCTGCAGCCCGCCGATCAGGTGCAGGCGCATGCCGGGATGGTGCTGGCGCAACGGGGTGAACTTGCCGTCCGCCTCCTGCACGCGGTTCTCGCCGAAGCAGAGCTGGCCCTCCGCCAGCGCCGCCTCGACCGCCGCGGCCGGGTGGGTCTTGGACACGGCAACTAGGGTGATCTCGCCTGGCGCGCGGCCGCAAGCTTCGGCGGCATCGGCGATTCGGGCGCGGACGGCTTGCAGCGCGTCTGCGATCGTGGGCGGGGAACCGGTCATGCCACAAGGCTGGTGGCGCGGGCGTGAGGGTCAAGCGGCGGCTTGGCGCGATGGGCGTCAGCGGTTAGAGCATTTCCCGAGCCAACAGGCTCGGGAGTAGTGCTCTACGCTATTGTTTCCTAGAGCATTACTCCCGACCGGGTGATTCCACCCAGTCGGGAAATGCTCTAGAGAACCTGACCGGTGTCAGGCGCCGGTCGAACCCTCCGTCAGGATACCATGGTGCTTTCCAAGTTGCGTGTCGTCCGATTGCTGGCGTTTGCCGGGCCGCTCGCATTGGCCGGATGCGGCGGCGAGGATGGCGGCTCGGTGAAGGCCGTTCCGAGTACCTATACCGACCCCTCGACCGGGGTTGCGGTCGTGTCCGGCAAGACCAACAGCCAGCAGGAAGCCGGGGCGTCGCTGCAGGTGAACAAGTATCTCTGGCGCGGGGCGCTGGAGACCCTGGCGTTCATGCCTCTCGCGTCCGCCGATCCGTTCGGCGGCGTCATCGTGACCGACTGGTACGCGCCGCCCGGCACGTCGGAGGAGCGGTTCAAGGCGACGGCCTATGTGCTCGGGCGCGAGCTGCGCAGCGACGGGCTGAAGCTGACGGTCTTCCGCCAGGTGCGCAGCGGCGGACAATGGGAGGACGCTCCGGTCAACCCGGCGACTGCCACCGACATCGAGAGCAAGATCCTGGCCGACGCCAGGAAGCTTCGGGCACAGGGGGTTAAGTAGCGCCCGAAATGGCGAGCCTTTCAGGCGCCTGCCGCCGCTGATAGTCTTGCACGGCATGAACGACGCCCCAGCACCCGCCTACGACTTCGCGACCGCCGAGCCTGCCTGGCAGCGCGCCTGGGACGAGGCAGGCTGTTTCCTGGCCGAGGACGTGCCGTCCGACACGCGGCCGAAGTATTATGTGCTCGAAATGTTCCCGTATCCGAGCGGGAAGATCCACATGGGCCACGTGCGCAACTACACGCTGGGCGACGTGGTGGCGCGCTACAAACGGGCGCGCGGCTACCAGGTGCTGCATCCTATGGGGTGGGACGCGTTCGGGTTGCCGGCCGAGAACGCGGCGCGGGAACGTGGCGTTCACCCCGGCGAATGGACGCGCGCCAACATCGCGGCGATGCGCGGCGAGTTGCAGCGCATGGGCCTTTCCATCGATTGGACCCGCGAGTTCGCGACCTGCGAGCCAGGCTATTACGGCAAGCAGCAGGCGCTGTTTCTGGCGTTTCTGCAGGCCGGATTGGCCGAACAGCGGGAGTCGTTCGTCAACTGGGACCCGGTGGACAACACGGTGCTGGCCAACGAGCAGGTGATCGATGGCCGCGGCTGGCGGTCCGGCGCGCTGGTCGAGAAGAAGAAACTGTCGCAGTGGTTCCTGAAGATCACCGAGTTCGCACCCGAGCTGCTGGCGGGGCTGGACGGCCTGGATCGCTGGCCGGAGAGGGTGCGCGTCATGCAGGCCAAGTGGATCGGCCGCAGCGAAGGCGCGCGGCTGCATTTCCCGCTGGTCGGGCCGGAGGGGAAACTGGCAGGGGTGGAGGTGTTCACCACCCGGCCCGATACGCTGTTCGGCATGTCCTTCGTGGCGCTCGCCGCCGAGCACCCGCTGGCGCTGGCGGTGGCGACGCGGGACGAGGCGGCTGCTGGGTTCCTGGCGGAGTGCCGGCGCATGGGCACCAGCGAGGCCGCGCTGGAGACGGCGGACAAGCGCGGTTACGACACCGGCCTGCAGGTCCGTCACCCTTTCCTGGCGGACCGGGTGTTTCCGGTGTGGATCGCCAACTTCGTGCTGATGGAATATGGGACCGGCGCGATCTTCGGCTGTCCCGCCCATGACCAGCGCGACCTGGATTTCGCCCGGCGCTACGACCTTCCGGTGGCGCCCGTGGTGGTGCCCGAGGGAGAGGACGCAGGCGCGTTCGCGGTCGCCGACCGTGCGTATGACGGGCCGGGCCTTATCGCCAACTCGGGCTTTCTGGACGGGATGACGGTTCCGCAGGCCAAGGCGGCGGCGACGGACGCGCTGGAGCAGGCGGGGCTCGGCCGCCGCGTGGTCAACTGGCGCCTGCGCGATTGGGGCGTGAGCCGGCAGCGCTACTGGGGCTGTCCGATCCCGGTGGTGCATTGCGTGCGATGCGGCGTGGTACCCGTTCCGCAAAGCGAGTTGCCGGTCACGCTGCCCGACGACGTGACGTTCGACCGGCCGGGCAACCCGCTGGACCACCATCCGACGTGGAAGCACGTCGCCTGCCCGGCCTGCGGCGCTGCGGCAACGCGCGAGACGGACACGCTCGACACCTTCGTCGACAGCTCGTGGTATTACGCGCGCTTCTGCAGCCCGGGCGCGAGCGAACCGGTGCGGCGGGAGGCGGTGGATGCCTGGCTGCCGGTCGACCAGTATATCGGCGGGATCGAGCACGCGATCCTGCACCTGCTTTATGCACGCTTCGTCACACGCGCGATGCGGCGGACCGGCTTCGTCGACCCGTCCGAGCCGTTCGAGGGGCTGTTCACCCAGGGCATGGTGACCCACGAAAGCTACAAGGACCCGGACGGGCGCTGGCTGTACCCGGACGAGGTGGAAAAGCGGGACGGCGGTGCGGTGGTGCGAGCGACCGGCCTGCCCGTGGTGGTCGGCCGGATCGAGGCGATGTCGAAGTCCAAGCGCAACACCGTGGACCCGAGCGCCATCGTGAACCGCTACGGGGCCGACACCGCACGGTGGTTCATCCTGTCCGACAACCCGCCGGAGCGCGACATCGAATGGACCGAGGCGGGCGTGCTCGGCGCCTATCGGTTCACCCAGAGGCTGTTCCGACTGGCGACCAGGAGCGACATGCGGCCGGTTGCCCGTCCTGCGTCGTTCGGGGCGGAAGCGCTGGAGCTTCGCCGGGCCACGCACCGGACGATTGCCGCGGTGACGCGTGCCTTCGAAAGCTTCACCTTCAACGTGGCGGTGGCGCGCATTTACGAACTGGTAGGCGCGATCGCCGACGCCGACCGGGTGGAGGACGCGGACGGGATGGCGTTCGCCCGCCGTGAAGCCGTGCAGATGGCGGTCCGCCTGGTCGCCCCGATGATGCCGCACATCGCCGAGGAGATACACGCCCGTATGGGTGGCGGCCTGCTGGCCAACGACGCGTGGCCGGAGCCGGAGCCGGCGCTGCTGACGGCGAACATGGTGACGGTGGCCGTTCAGGTGATGGGCAAGCTGCGCGGCAGGATCGACGTCTCGGCCGACGCGGACGAGACGGACGTGCTGGAGGCGGCAGCGGCCGAGCCCAACGTTGCAAGGCTGCTGGCCGGGCAGCGTGTTGCCAAGCGCATCTACGTGCCAGGGCGGATCGTCAACTTCGTGGTGGCGACGTGAGACGCGGGCTATCCGCCAGCCTCGCCCTGGCTACGCTGGCCGCGGGGTGCGGCTTTCAGCCGCTGTACTCGAACCGGCTCGACCGATCGGCCAGCCTGCCTTCGGTCTATGTCGACATCATCCCCAACCGGACGGGCCAGATGCTGCGCGAGGCGTTGCAAGCCAGGCTGGAGGGTTCCTCGACGGGTGTCGCCAAGCAGTTCACCTTGACGGTCGCCTATTCCGATACCGTGCAGGCCCTCGGCGTCCAGCCCGACAATTCCAGCACGCGCAATCGCGACGTCGGTCTGGCGGTCTGGAGCCTGCGGTCGGCTGCCAACAGCGCTGTGCAGGTGAGCGGCGGAACAGTGCGCAGCCTGGACGGCTACAACATCATCGACGAGCAATTCTTCTACGCGACGCTGTCCGAGGAGGCGGCGGAGCGGCGCCTGGCGAGCGCCCTGGCCGACCAGATCGTGCAAGGGGTGGCCGTGTATTTCAGGTCCCACCCCGTCCAGGGCTGAGCGATGAAGCTTGATGCCCGCCAGGTCGGCGGGTTCCTGCGCGACCCGGGGGCGGCCCGCCTCGTCTTGATCCATGGCGAGGATGAGGGGTTGATCCGGGAGCGGGCGCTGGCCCTGACCCGTCGCGTTGCCGGTTCGACCGACGATCCGTTCCGGGTGAGCGAGCTGACCCGCGAAGGCTGGGGGCGCATACCGGCGGAGATGGCCGCGCTGTCCATGGTGGGTGGACGTCGCGTGGTGCTGGTTCGCGACGCCACCGACGCCGTTCTGCCGCATCTGGTCGAGGCGATGAAGTCTCCCGGCACGGCAATGCTGATCCTGGAGGCAGCAGGCCTGCCAAAAGGCAAGCTTCGCTCCCTCGGCGAAGGGTCGGCGGAGGCGGTGTCGTTCGGCTGCTATGTCGAGCAGGGACAGGCTGCTGCCGCTTCGATCAGGGGCATGCTCGCCGAACTCGACGTTGCGGCGGACGCCGACGTTGTCGCCTGGCTGGCCGAAACACTGGAACCAGGGCGTTCGTCTATGCGTGGCGAGGTGGAGAAGCTGGCTCTTCTGGCCGGCCGGCATGGGCATCTGACTGCCGAGACGGCGCAGGCGGTCGTCAGCCTCCAGGGAGCGGGTGCGGGTGGAGACGGCCTGATGGCCGCTGTGCTGGGCGACTGGGCGGAGGCGGATGCGGCTGTCGAGACGGCGGTTGCCGACGGGCTGGCTGGAGTGGGCCTGTTGCGGATGGCGCTGATCCTGCTGCAGCGGCTGCATCAGGCCAGGCTGCGCGTGGAGGACGGAGCATCGCCGAACGAAGCGGTGCGGCTTATGCGCCCCCCCGTCTTTGGCCGGGCGGTACCCGCAACCGTCGCGGCGCTGGAGTTATGGTCGTCTGCCGGGCTGTTGCGCTGCATCGAACACGCACGGCGCGTGGAGCTCGAGTGCAAGCAGACGGCAAGCCGGCCTGAGTTGCTGGCCAGGCGGTTCGTCGCCGATCTCGCACGTGCCGCTCGGTCACAGGGACGAAGGAGCTGAGTGGCTTGAGGCCAGCCGTCTAGAGCATGTTCCGTTCACTTACGTTCACTCCACAGGCTCTAGCTCGTTGTTTTGCGAGCATCTTCACCCGATCAGACGATTCCATCTGATCGGTATCTGCTCTAGCGCTGGCCTTGGCTCAGCAACGCGACCACGGTGTCGAGCTGATCGAGGGTCCTGTAGCGGATCGCCAGTGTGCCGCCTTTGCCGTCGAAGGTGACATCGACGCTCAGCCCAAGGCGGTCTGAGAGGTCGCGCTCCAACGCCTCGGTTTCTGGATCCCTGGCGGGCTGAGCGGTCGTGCGTGCCGGCTTGGCGGTCGCCAGCGCCTCTGCCTGTCTGACGCTCAGGCCACGGGCGATCACCGTCCGTGCGGCCCCTTCGGGATCGTCATGGGCCAGCAACGCGCGGGCATGACCCGCCGAGAGCCTGCCCGATTGCACGTCGAGGCGAACGCTTGCTGGCAGGTTGAGAAGCCGCATGGCGTTGGCGACATGGCTTCGCGACTTGCCAACGGCCGTGCCGAGCTGCTCCTGTGTCAGTCCGAACTCCTCGACGAGACGGCGGAACCCTTCTGCCTCCTCGATGGGGTTGAGGTCCTGCCGCTGCAGGTTTTCGACCAGAGACGCGGCCATGGCGTCGATGTCGGCCAGGTCGCGAACCAGCACCGGCACCTCGTGCAGGCCTGCCTGCTGGGCAGCGCGCCAGCGACGTTCGCCGGCGATGATCTGGAAGCACTCTGCCTGCTCGGGATGCGGCCGGGCCAGCAAGGGTTGCAGGATCCCCCTGGCACGGATCGACTCGACGAGTTCGGCCAGACTGTCCGAGCTGAAGCTGGTGCGAGGTTGGAACGGTCCTGGCTGCAGCCGGTCTATGGCGAGCGCGCGTATGCCCGGAGCAGGTGCGGTCGCGGGCTTTGGCGCGTCTCCCATGAGGGCTGCAAGGCCCCGACCCAGCCGTGGTGAGGACGCAGTCATGCCACAACACCCGATTGGCGGGCCAGCATTTCGGCTGCCAGTTGAACATAGGCAAGCGCACCGGCAGACGACTTGTCGTAGGTGAGAACCGGCTTGCCGTGGCTGGGCGCCTCGGACACCCTGATGTTGCGGGGGATCATCGTGTCGTAGACCGAGGCGCCGAAGAAGCTGCGCGCGTCCGCTGCGATCAGGTCCGACAGGTTGTTGCGACGGTCGAACATAGTCAGCACGATCCCCTGCAGCGCGAGTCCCGGGTTCAGGCTCTGTTTCACGAGCTCGATCGTATGAACGAGCTGGCTGATTCCTTCCAGGGCAAAGAACTCGCATTGCAGCGGCACCAGGACGGAACCTGCTGCGACCAGGCCGTTCAAGGTCAGGAGCGTAAGGCTTGGGGGGCAGTCGATCAGGATGTGATCGTAGCCGTCGGCCGCTTCCAGGCTGTCTCTCAGCCGATACTCACGCCGGTCCATCGAAACGAGTTCGACTTCGGCGCCGGCCAGGTCTGGCTCGGCGGATATGACGTCCAAGCCTGTGATGCCAGTCGATTGCGCGAGGGTAGCTGGCGCGATCCCGTCGAGCAGCATCGTATAGGTGCCGACGCCACGGCGCCTGCGGTCCAGACCCAGGCCGGTGGACGCGTTTCCTTGTGGGTCAAGGTCGACCAGCAGCACGCGTCGGCCTTGCAGGGCGAGCGCAGTGGCGAGGTTGATGGCCGTCGTGGTCTTGCCGACGCCGCCTTTCTGGTTGGCAATGGCCAGGGTTTTCGCCTGCGTGCTCGACCGATCAGACATGTGCGATCTGGCTCACTCGCAGGATGACGCTGCCCGGGTCGGTATCGCCTGGAAAGATTTCGGTCGTCATGCGCCAGTGTTTACGCGCGCTGGCGATCTCCGTCTCCACATTTCGGCCTTTGTGGAAGAGGCATAGGCCGTCAGGCGCCAGCAGCGGCGAAGCAAGCTGCAGCAGGCGAGGCAGCGGTGCGAGCGCCCTGCTGACGACAAGCCTTGCCGGTTTGCAGGTGCAGTCTTCAATCCGAACGGCGTGAACGGCGACGGTGGCATTGGTGGTCCGCGCCGCTTCCGCCAGGAAGCTGGCCTTTCGCCGGTCAGCCTCGATCAAGTCAACATGCAGCCCGGTCGCTATGGCCAGCACCAGACCCGGAAGCCCGGCGCCGCTGCCGAGGTCAATGGCATGTGTAACGTTCGCGGGCAGCAAGGGGACGAGGCGAAGAGAGTCGGCGACGTGTCTGGACCAGATTTCCTGTCGGCTCGCTGGCCCGATCAGGTTGATGTCGGCTGTCCACCTCTCCAGGAGGTCAACAAACGCCTGCAAACGACACTGTGTTTCACGTGAAACATCTAAATCATCCGTTTCACGTGAAACACTCAAGCCTGCATACGCCTGACATAGCTGGCGACGATGGCCATGGTCGCCGGCGTAAGGCCTTCCATAAGCCGCAACTCGCCAAGCTTCTCCGGCCGCTGAAGTTCCAGCCGAGTGCGCGCTTCCGTCGTCAGGCCGGCGATATCCATATATCTGATGCTGCGCGGGATCGATTGTCCCTCGATGGCCGTCATCGTGCGAACCTCGGCGTCCTGACGCCTGAGATAGCCATGGTAGAACTGTTTGATAGCAACCTGTTCCCGAACAGCAGCGGGCGCGTGCTCGACGTCTCCCGCAAGCGCCGCCTCCACCTGCCGCTGAAACTCGTCAAATTTGGCTTTGCGGCCGTTTGTAACGCAGCCCGCCGCAACGCCGATCGGGGTCAGCCGAAGGTCGGCGTTGTCGCACCGCAACCGAAGGCGAAACTCGGCCCGGGACGTAAACATCCGGTAAGGTTCCGACACGCCTTTTCCAACGAGATCGTCGACCATCACGCCTATGTAGCTGGACGTTCGATCCAACACCAAGGAGTCGCGGCCTGCTGCGCGCGAGGCGGCATTGATGCCGGCGAGCACGCCCTGCGCCGCCGCTTCCTCGTAGCCGGTCGTGCCGTTGATCTGACCTGCCAGGAAAACGCCGGGCAACTCGCGTATCTCGAGCGTCCGCCGCAAGGCCGTTGGTTGGACGAAGTCGTACTCGACGGCGTAGCCGGGCTGGGTGATCGCTGCACGTTGCAGTCCCGGAATCGTCCGGATCATCTGCTCCTGAAGCTGAACCGGAAGGCTCGTCGAGATGCCATTGGGATAGACGATTTCCCCGCCCAGCGTGCCTGGCAAACCTTCAGGCTCCAAGAACACCTGATGGCGTGCACGGTCGGCAAAACGAGTGACCTTGTCCTCGATGGAGGGGCAATATCGCGGTCCGCGCCCGCTGATGTTGCCGCTGTAAACGGCCGTCTGGTCCAGGTTGGCGCGGATCAGGGCGTGGGTGGCTTCCGTGGTGGCGGTGACCCTGCATTCGGTCTGCTCGCCGAGGATGCCGTCGGACAGGAAGCTGAGCGGCCTTGGCGGCGTGTCGCCCGGGTCCGGCTGCAACCCGTCCCAATCGATGCTGAACCTTGCCAATCGCGGCGGTGTTCCTGTTTTCAGGCGGCCAAGCGGAATGCCACGCCGACGCAAATCTTCGGCAAAGCTGACGGATGGCGCTTCGTTCAGGCGGCCTGCCGGCGTCTGTTCCCGTCCGACGTGAATGACCCCCCGCAGGAAAGTTCCGGAGGCGACAACGACGGCAGGAGCACACAGCATTCGACCCGCACGAGTCCGAACACCCGCGACATCACCTGATCGATGCGTCAACACCCCGTCCGCCTCGTCCTCGAGCAGCGTCACGTTTGCCGTCTCGCGCAGCATGCGCTGGATGAAGTTGCGGTATTGTCGCCGGTCAACCTGGCAGCGAGGCCCCTGCACGGCGGGTCCCTTGCTTCTGTTCAGCACCTTGTTGTGGATGCAGGCTGCGTCAGCCGCGACCGCGATCAGCCCGTCCAGCGCGTCCACCTCGCGCACCAGGTGGCTTTTGCCGATGCCGCCGATCGACGGGTTGCAGGACAGCTCGCCAATACGGTCCAGCCGTTGCGACACAAGCACGGTTCGCGCGCCCATGCGCCCGGCGGCTGCGGCGGCCTCGGTCCCGGCATGTCCGCCACCGATGACGATGACGTCGTAACTCATGTTCAAGATCGTCACTTGCCAATGCAGAAGCTGCTGAACACTACGTCCAAGACGGCCTCCGCGTCGACGCGGCCGTTCAGCCTGCCGAGCGATTGCAGGGCCAGCCGAAGCTCCTCGGCCCGTATTTCGCTGTGCGCGGACGCCAGAGCCGCCGAGATGCTGCCGTCCGCCTCGTGCAGTGCAGTCACATGACGCGCGCGGTTGAACACCGGTGAGCCGCCGACGCCCGCAAGGCGGCGCGCCGTGGCCGTGAGAGCGCGGCGCAGGTCTTCGATGCCGTCCCCTGTGCGAACGCTGACGCCGAGCAGCCCTGGGGCCGGCGGCGCCAAATCGGTCTTGTTGGCCACATGCACGTGGTCGGGGCCGCTCGGCGGATCGCCAGGCGCGGACGCGTCCGAAACCTCGATGATCAGGTCGGCGCGGGCGGCCTGCTCGCGCGCCCGCCGCACCCCCTCCGCCTCCGCCTCGTCGCAGGTCTCGCGTAGCCCGGCCGTATCGACCAGGGTCACCGGGATGCCAGCGAGGACCAACTCGACGGGCACCACGTCGCGGGTTGTTCCCGGCAAAGACGAGACGATGGCGGCATCGCGCCCGGCAAGGGCGTTGAGCAGGGAGGACTTCCCCACATTCGGCGGACCGGTAATCACGAACACCAACCCTCGCCGCAGCCGCTCGCCGGCCCGGCTCGACGACAGGTGCTGCTGGAGTTCACGCTGGAGCCGCCGTAGCCCGTCAACCAGCTCGGCTTCGACGTCGGGCACGTCCTCCTCGGCGAAGTCGATCATCGCTTCCTGCATCGCCAAGCTGTGCAACACGCGCGACGTCCAGTCGGCCAGCAAACGACCCTGCTCGCCGCCCAGCTGGCGCAACGCCTGCGCACGCTGCTGCGGCGTTTCGGCGTCGACCAGGTCGGCCACGGCTTCTGCCTCCAGAAGATCCATCTTGCCGCCCAGGAAAGCCCGCCGGGTAAACTCTCCCGGTTCGGCGGGCCGTGCGCCGCGTTCCACCAGCGCCTCCGTCACCGCCTCGAGTACGGCATCCCCGCCGTGCAGATGAAGCTCCGCCGAGTCTTCGCCCGTGTAGCTGCCAGGCGCCGGAAACCAGAGAACCAAGGCGCGGTCCAGCGTCTCGCCTTGCGCCCGCAATGCGCGCAACTGCGCCTGCCGTGGTGGGGGCAGCGTGCACAGCGCGCCCACGATGCGCCCGCACGCGGCGCCCGATAGCCGCACGACGGCCACCGCACTCCGGCCGGCGCCGCTGGCGAGCGCGAATATCGTGTCATCGGCGCTCATCGGCCAGGCCGCATCACTCCGCGTCCGCGAGGCGACCGGCCATCATCAGGTCTATGGGCCGGCTTTCCCCGAGCAGGTACTCCTTCAGCACCCGCTCGACATCGTCTGGCGAGGTGATGCGGTACCAGATCCCCTTGGGGTAGACGACCAGACACGGCCCCTCCTCGCATCGGTCCAGGCAGCCGGCGCTGTTGACGCGGATCCGTGTGGCGCCGAGCTCCTTCGCACGAGCCTTCATGTAGTCTCGCAGGCGTTCGGAACCGCGCGCCGCACAACTACCGCGGGCGTGTCCGTCCGGCCGCCGATTGGTGCAGACGAACAGATGGAGGGTGAAGAACAAATCAGGATCGTCGGCGGCCAGGGTCAAGCGGCAATCTTTCGTTCTGCGCTGCACGTATGTGCGGGCGGGCTCCGTCCACGCCAAGACGCGGCGGGTCTGGCCATCGCCGGGCGCGGCGCGTAGAGATGCGGCATGCCGCAGCTCTCGTTCCACTCGCCGCTGGGCGCGTTGACCTTGTCTGAGGAGAGCGGCGCCATCGTGGCCCTCGACTGGGGTTTCGGCCGTGACCAGGACGAGACTGCGCTACTCCGCCGTGCCCGGGAGCAGATGCATGCGTATTTCGACGGCGCGCTCTGCCGGTTCGACCTGCCGTTGTCGCCTGCAGGCACCCCGTATCGCCGTCGTGTCTGGGACGCCTTGATCAACATCCCCTACGGCCAGACCGCGTCCTATGGCGCGCTGGCCGAGCGCGTGGGCGGCAGCGCGCGCGCGATCGGCGGTGCAAACGCGGCCAACCCGCTGCCGATCATCGTTCCGTGCCACCGCGTGGTCGCCAGCAACGGCCTGGGAGGCTATTCCGGCAATGACGGGTTGCCGACGAAGCGATGGCTACTGAGCCACGAGCAGGACTCGTCGGACGTGTTCCAGGAGGCTCGATGAGCAAGGCGGTCCGCATCCATGGCTATGGGGGCCCCGATGTGCTGCGTTGGGAGGACGTTCCGCTCCCGGAACCTGGGCCAGGCGAGGCGCTGATCGAGCAGAAAGCGATCGGACTCAACTACATCGACGTGTATTTCCGCACCGGGTTGTACAAGGTGTCGGGCTTTCCCGCGGTCATCGGACAGGAGGGTGCCGGCCTGGTCGTCGCAACCGGCCAGGACGTGCACAGCGTGGCGGTGGGCGACCGCGTGGCCTATGCCGGGCCGCTCGGCGCCTATGCGGGCAGCCGGGTCATCCAGGCTGATCGTCTGGTCAGGCTGCCGGACGCCATCTCCTTCGAGACCGCCGCCTGCATCATGCTGAAGGGCATGACGGCGCAGTACCTTTTGCATACGACCTACAAGGTCAGGGCAGGCCAGACCATCCTGGTGCATGCGGCCGCGGGCGGCGTCGGGCTGCTCATGTGCCAGTGGGCGCGCCACCTCGGCGTCACCGTCATCGGCGTCGTCTCCACCGAGGAAAAAGCCGCATTGGCCCGTGACAACGGCGCCACCCACGTCGTCGTCGGAACCCAGTCGCTGGCGAGCGACGTCAAGCGCATCACCGCCGGCGCGATGGTGCCAGTGGTCTATGACAGCGTCGGCCGCGATACGTTCAAGACCAGCCTGGAATGCCTGGCCCCGCTCGGCCTGATGGTCACCTACGGCTCGGCGTCCGGCCCGGTTCCGCCGGTCGACCCCTCCATGCTGAGCGCCAAGGGCAGCCTGTTCCTGACCCGTCCCAGCCTGGCCACCTACACGGCCAAAAGGAGCGATCTGGAAACGAGCGCGGGCGACCTCTTCAGCGTCATCGCCAGCGGGGCGGTGCAGGCCGGGCTGCACCAGAGTTTTCCGCTGCGCGACGCAGCCGCCGCACACACGGCGCTCGAGGCTAGGCAGACCACCGGCAGTACCGTGCTGGTGCCCTGAAGGCGCCGACGCTCGTCCCGCCATAGAGTATCCGTGTTGATCAAGCTCTGATTTACTCGGCTTGATGAAGTGTGACGC
>CALMVI010000085.1 GCA_937873095.1 uncultured Acetobacteraceae bacterium
CGCAGAGTGCGGAACCGCTAAAAACCCCTAACCCCGTTAGTCACCGGACGCATACGGTCCGCCAACGTTAGCTCCTTGACATCACATCGCTTCGCATAGCCTACCATACCGCATTGTCGTAGCGTGTATCCGCTTGTGCGCTCAGTGAGCGATGCGCCTGAGCTGGAGACTGCCCATGGCGACGTGGATCATGGCCTCGGAGACGTCGAGGCGGGTCTCGTAGTCACGCACCAGGCGACGCCAGCGGGTCATCCAACCGAAGGTCCGCTCGACCACCCAGCGGCGATATATCGGCTGTTGTCAGATTGACCATGAGTAACCGACCGTCGGTATCGACGGCGATGTGACGCTTGCGGCCGACGATCTTCTTGCCTGCATCGTAGTCGCGCACCTTGGCCGCCGGCGCCTTGATCGACTGGCTGTCGACGATGCCGGCCGATGGGCTTGCCTCACGGCCAGCTCGTTCACGATCGATCAGCAACGCCACGTCGTGAATGGTCCGGAACAGCAGTCGCCGCACGAAGCAGCGGAACCACCAATAGACCGTCTGCCAGGGCGGGAAGTCCTTCGGCAGCATGCGCCAGCCACCGCCGGAGCGAGCCATGTAGCGGATGGCGTTCAGGATCTCGCGCAAATCGACCGATCGCTTGCGCCCGGTCGCGCCGCACGGCGGCAATAACGGTTTGATCCAAGACCATTCCTCGTCGGTCAGGTCCGTCGGGTACCGCTTCGTCTTTCGTTCGATCTTGGCCATCCGGCCACGCGTCGCCCTAGTCCACATCCCGAGCTTGAATCATGCCGAAGCGCCAACCTCAAGCGTTTTCAAACGGTCTCGAAGAGTTAGGGCAATTCTAGATCATCCATGACGTAACCTCCGTGTGAGGCAGCGCTACATCATATGCGATCTTCATACCACCGTATCGTGAGCGGCTGTGCCGCTTTTAGTTGGCGCGGCTTGTAGTGGGCGCGCCTTCGACTTCTCCGTCCCCGCGTCGATCAGCGCCACGCTGTCTTCCATGCTCCAGAGCGTCTTGGACAAGCCAGCCGCCTTAGCCGGGCTGCACTTCAGCGCTTTTTGCATCCGGACGAAGCTGTAAGACGTGAAGTAGAGCGCGATGGCTCGTTCGTGGCTCTCGGCCTTGTTGCTGAAAGCGTCAGTCAAGCGGGTGAACCGGCGCATGGACATACGCATGGTCGGGCTCTGCCGCTTAACGTAGACGTGCTGATGTGCGCCGGATCGGGCTGGCCCATCATCCGCTCCTTGCGGGTGCCGATGCACTCGGCAGGGCTGTAGCGGCCCGCTGACTCCGGGCCGGGGCCGTAGAGCTTGACCAGCCTGGCGTAGTCGATGTCGCCGCCGAATGCCTCCTCCACCGTGTCTAGGTAAGCCGTGTGGGCGTCCGCCGTCAGCTGCATGCTGCTGGTGAAGCGGTGCGCCACGTCCTGCATGAAGACGTGAGCCGACGGGGCATCGCGCTTGGCCACAAGGTAGGACACGATCAGCTTGCTATCGGCATCAAGCGCGGTCCACGTCCAGCAATCGCCAGCGCCTTCCGGGGCGGCTTTGACCGTTTCGGCGTTCCGCTTCTTGGCATAGACGAACGAACAAATCTCGTCGCACTGCACCCGCTTGGACTGCACATCGCACACCGCTTCGTCGTGGTGGGCGGTGCAGGCTTCGCCAGCCTCGGCCAGCAGCTTGGCGATCGTGTTGATGGACACTTCGACCACGCGGCTGATGGAGCGCATGGACGAGCCTTCCACCAGTATACTTAGGATTTGGACGCGGGTCACGAGGAGAAGCTTGGTAGCCATACCCCCTTGTGATCAACGTCCATGCCTGCTCCTCAAGCATTATCCTGTTTGGACGCAGGCTTAAGAGTGCCTTTAAAACCCGTTTTTCAGTGTGCGCAGCCAAATGAGTGAGCACGCGAGCGAGGTAGGGCGTGATGGATGTCGAGCCGGCGTTCGTATTGGATGGCAAGCCTGCCGAAGCGGTTGAGCCACGCGAAGCTGCGCTTGATGACCCATCGGTGCTGGCCGAGCTTCTGCTTGGGTTCGATGCCGCGCCTGGCGACGCGCGGCTTAATGCGACGGCGATGACAGGCGCGTCGGCAACGGCGTCATCGTAAGCTTTCTCGGCATGCAGCTTGTCGGGCCTGCGTCGTGGTCGGCCGCGTTTGCCTGCGATGCGCGGCACGACATCGAGCAGATCGTCGAACGGTACGCTGTCGTGAACTTTGGCCCCGGTCAATCGGAAGGCGAGCGGCTACCGCGTCGGTCGGTGATCAAATGGCGCTTTGTTCCGGGCCTGCCTCGATCCGTTGAGTTCGGACCCGTCGCAGGTCCCTCTTTTTGGCGCTCGACACCTCAATACCACCATGAAGCAGTAAGTGTCCTAACTCATGAGCGAGATTGAAGTTTACCCGAGTACGTTTCGACTCTCTAGAATAATGGATATAAGGACGCCCAGTTTGCCACTTCGACACCGCATCCATATCCTTGCACCCAACCTTGTCCAAGATGAGGACAGCGCCATTCGCATCTACTGACTGAACTAGGCTCAGGACCACCAGATCGGACATGCAGCACCTCCGACCGCCTAAGAATCACGCCGCGCCGAGCCGTTTTAAGGAGTAGCCCGACGTCACCACGGCGCCGGAGCGGGAGGTGCGGCGGCGCACAGCGCCATGTGCAGGGGCAGCATTTGCTGCTGCGCCTCTTCCAGCACCGAAGGGCTTGGCGCTTCGACGAACGCGATCGCCCACAGGCAGAGGGAGCGGGGCACGCGCTGCACCGTCGAGCACGCAAACCCTGCTTCATCCAGCACCGCGAGTAGGGTCTTCGCGGTGAACCCGGTGTGGTGCGCCATGAACAGGTTCTGCGCCAGCGCCGGCCTGAAGCCGTAAAGTATGTCAAGCGGCGCCACAGGACCCATAGGCGACATGTAGGCTGGATCGGTCAGGTCGCCGTCGGCCATCAGCTGCGCGACGCCCTGCAAATCGGGCAGCGTGATGAGCGCGAACCCCCAGGGCATCAGCACGCGCCGGAACTCGCGCAGCGCCAACGGCACCTCATGCGCGTAAAGATGTTCGAGGTTGTGCGAGGAAAACACCGCGTCCATCGACCCGGCCGGTACCGCCGCCATGTCGGTGATGCTGGCCACGATGTCCGGCGCTGCATCGCGGTCGATGTCGAGCCGGACCTCGCGCCAGCGCGGGTCGCGAAACACGGGATGCAGCTTTTCGGGCGACGCCGCGCCGCACCCCACATGCAGAACCTGTCGCGTATCACTCGGCAGCGTCACACAGCCCTCCCGCTCTCATATCCCGCCACAAGCGGCGGCGTTTCCGTCCAGCGGCCTACGCCCGGCATGCCGGTCCGCCTTGGCCGCCGGCCGGTCATCCTCTGCGTGCAATGCGGACGAGCGTCGCTTCCAGCTGACGGGTCAGCGCGCCGATGTCGCCCACGGTGCGCGTCCAGGTGTCGAACGAGAATTTTTGCTTGTATTCTGCGTAGGCTTCGGCGTCGGTCGCAAGCCGCACCGCCGCCTCCACGTAGGCCTCGCGACTCTCCGCGATGCCCTCCCCGGCATCCAACGCCAGCAGCAGCCTGGCTGCCATGCGGGAGGCAAACGCCTCGCCCGCCAGCGTCAGCAGCGGCAGCCCCATCCGTGTGGCGTCGCTCGCAACCGTGCCGGCGTTGTAGGGATAGGTGTCGAGGAACAGGTCGGCGACGCCAAGCCGGGCCATGTATTCCGCAGGCGGCACGCGCCGGCCGAACACGATCCGTTCCGGATCGACACCGCTCCGTTCGGCCGCGCAACGAAGGTTCGCGCAGGACCACTCGTTGTCGGACACCAGCCACAGCACCGACCCGTCAACCCGCCCCAGGATCGCCAGCCAGTCGGCGAACACCGTTTCGGTAATCTTGTAGTGGTTGGAGAAACAGCAGAACACAAAGCCGGTGTCGGGCAGCCCGGCTTGCGGGCGGGTCGGCACAGGGCCAACCGCCCGCCTGCTGTCGTTGGCCTGATACATCGGTGCGATAGCCAGGGGCGCGGGCCGGTACTCTGCCGCGACTGCGTCCGGCACCACGAAATCGTCACAGAACAGGTAGTCGAGTTCCGGCAGGGGAACCGGTCCCACGAAGCCGAGATAGGTCGCCTGAACAGGAGCCGGGCGCCAGCGCAGCACCTGCAGCCGCGCCCCTCGCGTGAGGCCGTTGAGGTCGACCAGGACGTCGATCTCGTCGCTGCGGATCAGCTTGGCCGCCGCTTCGTCCGACAGGTGACGGACCGGGCGGACGTGGTCGAAGGCGGCCAGCACGCGCTGCCGTATGTCGCTCCCATCCTCATGCGTCGCGCAGTAGCCGTAGATCTCGAACCGGCTCCGGTCGTGCCGCTCGAACAACTCGGCCACCAGGAAGCTCATCGCGTGGCGGCAGAAATCCGATGACAGGTAGCCGATGCGCAGCCGGCCGTGCCCGTAGCCCTCATCGGGGCTGAGCCGGCTGCCGGCCGGCGCGGTCTTACGCTCGATCCAGCCAGCCCCGACCCGCGTCTGGGTGGCAACCCGGTCGAACAGCGCCAGTGCCGCCAGCGGCCCGCAATGATCGCCGACCTGCTCGGCGGTCAGCCCAGGCACCTCGCCCAGCGCCGGCCATAGACACATGCGCTGCCGCAGGTGAACCCAATGCTGGATCACGTCAGGCTGCAGCGGCGTCGTGAGCAGGCTGCGGAACAGGGCGCGCTCGGCTTCTACCAGCCGTCCGGCCTGTTCCAGCAGGCGCCCTTCATGATTGATCAGGGCAGTCCGTGCGTCGTCGCGCTGCCTGGCCTTGCGCCAGGTGTCCAACGCCCCGCCGGCATCGCCGGCCTGCTCCAGCAGCAGGCCAAGGTTTATCGCCGCCTGGTGGAACTCCGGGCGCTGGGCCAGGGCGATGCGGTATCCCACGATCGCACCCTGCACGTCGCCCGACCCGTTCAGCGCGGATGCCAGGTTGAACCAGGCCAGATGCAGCTGCGGCTCCCCACCGCTCCGCTCCGCAATCCACGCCTGGTACAAAGCAGCGGCGGCGCGCGGCCCGCCAATCGCAGCAGCCCTTTCGGCCTCCGCCACAAGCTCGGCGAAGCCGAAGCCTGAATACGCCGCATCCTCCAGCCGGCTCTGCTCCATGGGGAGAGCAAGCCGCGCCGCCCTCGGGTCGAAGCCCAATACCGATCCACCCAGAAACGTTGCATCAGCAATATGGCATCGAACGATGAACGCCGCGTAAAGCCATCCGGCAACGCTCGCATGCTCGTGACCCGAAAAGATTGTCTTCGTTTACCGCGGCTTAGGACTTGTCCTGCAAAACGTGACCCGCGCCGCGCAATCATTGCGCGCACATGTTTCGGAGACGGTTCGATGGCAATTTCTGATCTCACGCCTGCACAGATCGCGGGTTTGCCGACCAGCATCATCGCCAGCCTCTCCACCGACGACATTGCCAGCCTCAGCACGGCACAGGTCGCCGCTTTCACAGCCATCCAAATGCCGGCACTCGGCACGGCGGAGATCGCCGCGCTGTCCACCGCGCAGGCAAGCGCGCTGGCCGTGTCCTCGCTCGCCGGCCTTACCTCTTCGCAACTCGCCGCCATGGTCACGGCCGACGTGGCCGCGCTGACCACGGCGCAGTTGCCGGCGCTGTCGCTGGCGGCGTTTGCCGGGCTGACCGGGGCGGAGCTGGGGGCGCTGTCGACGGCGCAGCTGGCCGCGCTGACCACCGCGCAGGTCGCCGCATTGTCCACCGCGCAGGCGGCCGCACTCACCACGGCCGAGCTGCCGGGGCTGACCACCGCGCAGCTGCACGCGCTGTCCACCGCGGATCTGGCCGCCCTGAGCACCGCTCAGCTTGGCGCGCTCACCCCGTTCCAGATGCTGGGCCTGTCCAGCACCCAGCTCGCCGCACTCTCCACCGCACAGGCCGCGGCACTCTCCACCGCACAGGTCGCGGCACTGACCAGCACGGCGCTCGCCGGCCTGTCCGCCGCACAGCTCGCCGCGATGACCACGGCGCAGGTCGCGGCACTGACCGAAATCCAGGTGCCGGGCCTGACCACCGCGACGCTGGCCGCCCTGACCACCGCCGAGCTGGCCAGCTGGACCGCAAACCAGATCCCCTACCTCACCACCGCACAGGTCGCTTCCCTGTCCACCGCGCAGCTCGCCGCGCTGACCACCGGACAGGAGGTCTCGCTCACCACCGCGCAAATCCGCGCGCTGACTACCGCGCAGGCCGCCAGCCTCTCCACCGCGCAGGTAGCAGCCCTCTCCACCCAGCAGACCGCCGCCCTGTCCAGCACCGAGGTCGCAGCGCTCTCCACCGCCGCCATCGGCGCCCTCTCTTTGGCCCAGGCCGGCGCGCTCGCCCCCGCCGCCCTGGCCGGCCTGACCTCGGCACAGCTCGCGGCCCTGCCCAGCGCCGACGTCGCCGCCCTCTCCAACGCCCAGATCGCTGCACTGACCACCGCGGCGCTGGCCGGCATGAGCACCGCCGAGGTCGCAGGCCTCACCGCCGTCACCAACGGACAGCTGCAGGCGCTCACCACAGCACAGGTCGCAGCCCTCTCCTCGGCCCAGCTCGACGCCATCACCACAGGATACATCACCGCGCTCACCACCGCGCAGCTGCGCGCGCTGACCACCGCGCAGGTTCCCACCCTGACCACCGCACAGATCGCCGCACTCACCTCCGCCCAGCTCGGCGCGCTGTCCAGCACCCAGCTCGCCGCGCTGTCCACCGCACAGGCAGCCACACTCACCACCGCCGAGGTCCCGGGCATCGCCATCACCGCGCTGCCAGGGCTGGGGTCGGCCGCACTCGGGGCGATGGCGTCGTCCACGCTGGCGGCACTGACCACGGCGCAGTTGCCTGCGCTGTCGCTGGCGGCGTTTGCCGGGCTGACGGGGGCGGAGCTGGGCGCGCTGTCGACGGCGCAGCTGGCGGCACTGACCACCGCGCAGGTGGCCGCGCTGTCCACCGCGCAGGCCGCGGCACTGACCACGGCCGAGCTGCCCGGGCTGACCACCGCGCAGCTGCACGCGCTGTCCACCGCGGATCTCGCCGCGCTCAGCACCGCCCAGCTCGGCGCGCTCACCCCGTTCCAGATGCTGGGCCTGTCCAGCGCGCAGATTGCTGCCCTCTCCACCACACAGGCCGCCGCACTCTCCACCGCACAGGTCGTGGCCCTGACCAGCACGGCGCTCGCCGGCCTGTCCGCCGCGCAGCTCGCCGCCATGACCACGGCGCAGGTCGCGGCACTGACCGAGATCCAGGTGCCGGGCCTGACCACCGCGACCCTGGCCGCCCTGACCACCGCCGAGCTGGCCAGCTGGACCGCCAACCAGATCCCCTACCTCACCACCGCACAGGTCGCTTCCCTGTCCACCGCCCAGCTCGCCGCGCTGACCACCGGGCAGGAACTCTCGCTCACCACGGCGCAAATCCGCGCGCTGACCACCGCGCAGGTCGCCAGCCTCTCCACCGCGCAGGTCGCGGCCCTCTCCACCCAGCAGGCCGCCGCCCTGTCCAGCACAGAGGTCGCGGCGCTCTCCACCGCCGCCATCGGCGCGCTCTCGCTGGCCCAGGCCGGAGCGCTCGCCCCCGCCGCCCTGGCCGGACTGTCCTCGGCACAGCTCGCAGCCCTGCCCAGCGCAGACGTCGCCGCCCTCTCCAACGCCCAGATCGCGGCGCTGACCACCGCGGCGCTGGCCGGCATGAGCACCGCCGAGGTCGCAGGCCTCACCGCCGTCACCAACGGACAGCTGCAGGCGCTCACCACAGCACAGGTCGCAGCCCTCTCCTCGGCCCAGCTCGACGCCATCACCACAGGATACATCACCGCGCTCACCACCGCGCAGCTGCGCGCGCTGACCACCGCGCAGGTTCCCACCCTGACCACCGCACAGATCGCCGCACTCACCTCCGCCCAGCTCGGCGCGCTGTCCAGCACCCAGCTCGCCGCGCTGTCCACCGCACAGGCAGCCGCACTGACCACCGCCGAAGTTCCGGGCATCGCCCTCGCGGCACTGCCGGGGCTGGGGTCGGCGCTGGCCGCCAGCCTGAGCACCGCGGCGATCGGGGCGATGACCACGGCGCAGATCGCGGCGCTCGGGACGGGAGCGATCGCGGGGTTCACCACCACGCAGGTGGCCAGCCTGTCGACGACCGACATCGCTGCGTTGCGGCCGACCGAGATACCGGCCCTGACCACGGCCGATATCGGCGCGCTGACGACGTCGCAGATACCTGCCCTGACGAACGCCGACATCCCTGCGATCACGACGGCGCAGATCCAGGTGTTCTCGACGGCACAGATGGCGGCGTTCACCTCCGCCCAGATCCCCTGCTTCACCAACGCCCAGCTGGCGGCAATGAGCACGGCGCAATTCCACGCGCTGTGAGGCGCGCCGGCACCGCGTCGATACGCCTGCCCAGCTGGAGCGATGCCGCGACCTGCCTGCGGCCGCGGCGCCGGACAGGCCGGTCGCTACGCGGTGAGCGGAGGCGTTCAGGCCTCCAGGGCGGCGCGCGGCTCGTCGATCGGCACCGGGCGGAAGAGCTCATGAGGCGGGACGACGATCGGATCGGCCGCGTTTTCCAGCGCGGGCACCCCGACGGCGCCGACGGACAGGCCGTGGCCCGCCTCCCTGTGCCCCTCCTCGGTGGCGGCTGCGCGGAAATACTGGACCACGTGCACGCGGACGGCGCTGGTGCGGCCGCCGCCGCTGGCCGTACCCTCGAGCGTGCGGATGACCTCCCGCAATTCCTTGTTTTCCCGCAGGCAGATTTCCCGCAAGGCGTCCCAGATTTCCGGCTCCAGGCGCATGCTGGTGCGGCCAGCGGCGGCGGTAATGTTGCGGTTGACCAGTCGGCTTGCACCCATCGCCTGCCTCCCCTCCGTTTCGAAAGGTAACGATCTACTCTTGTCCCAGCGTGGATTGAAACGGTTTTTAGCGCACGAATGTGTGATTTTGTGGACTTTCCTACTCGGGAACGTCGAGAGTTAACGATAGCGCGTGCAGGCCGCAGGCGAACTCGTCGGCGAGCAGGCTGTGGACGAGGCGGGACCGTTCGAGCCGGGTCAGTCCCCTGAACCGTTCGGAGACGGCGCGGACGCGGTAGTGGGTCTGGCCCCCCTCGCGCGCGCCGGCGTGGCCGGCGTGGCGCGCGCTTTCGTCCTCCACCGACAGCGCGACCGGTGCGAGCGCCGCGGCAAGGGCGGCCTCGATGCGCGCGGCGCGCGACGACTGGGTATCGGTTTGGCTGGACATGCTTGGGGCGCTCCTGGGGCGGGTGCCGGCCGGGCTTGCCGGGCGCAGTCGGCAGCGCACATAACCGGACGATGGCTGACCGCACAAACCACGGCTCTGGACGGGCCCGCGCCTACGATCCCGACCCTGCCGCGCCTGGGCGCGGCTGCGACATTCCCGGCTGCCTGCATGAGGGGCAGTACAGGGCGCCGAAGTCCCGCGACAGCCTGCGCGACTATTTCTGGTTCTGCCTGGATCACGTGCGCGCCTACAACGCGTCGTGGGATTTCTATCGCGGCATGTCGCCCGGGCAGATCGAGGCGCACATGCGCGACGACACGGGCTGGCAGCGGCCGACCTGGCCGCTGGGGCGCCTCGGCGGCGGCATGCCGGAGGAGGATCTGGTGCACGACCGGCTCGACATCCTTGGGGCGGCGGGCATGCGGCAGGGCCGCCAGGGTGCGAAGCAAGCGGCGGGCGCGCCGGCCGATCTGCGGCAGCCGCTCGATGCGCTGGGCCTGGGCTGGCCGGTTTCGCTGGACCAGGTGAAGTCGCGCTACAAGGAGTTGGCCAAGCGGAACCACCCGGACGCCAATGGCGGCGACCGGGCGGCCGAGGAGCGCTTCAAGATCATCAACCTAGCCTATGCCCAGGTGCGGTCGCATCTGTTGCCGGAGCAGGCTGTTGCACGGTGACGCGGGCCCGGGCGCCGGTTTTGCCGGGCGTGCTGGCTGCGTTACACTGGCGCGCGGTCGGCGCGGGCGCGAAGCGGGCGGCCGGCCCGGCAAGAGAGACGACAGAGGATACGCCGCCCGATGAACAAGATCGCTGCCGTGCAGGCGCCCGGGCCCGATATCCCCGATTCCAGCGTGGTGGCGCGCGGGGTGTTCGGCATTGACACCGACATGGTGGTGCCTGCGTTCAGCCAGCCCGGCGAACACGTGCCCGACATCGATCCCACCTACCGCTTCGACCGTGAGACGACGCTGGCGATCCTGGCGGGCTTCGCGTTCAACCGGCGGGTGATGATCCAAGGCTATCACGGCACCGGCAAGAGCACGCATATCGAGCAGGTGGCCGCCCGGCTGAACTGGCCCTGCATCCGGATCAACCTGGACAGCCACATCAGCCGGATCGACCTGATCGGCAAGGACGCCATCGTGCTGAAGGATGGCAAGCAGATCACCGAGTTCCGCGAGGGCATCCTGCCCTGGGCGCTGCAGCACCCGTGCGCGCTGGTGTTCGACGAGTACGACGCCGGCCGGCCGGACGTGATGTTCGTGATCCAGCGCGTGCTGGAGGTGGAGGGTCGGCTGACCCTGCTGGACCAGAACCGGGTGCTGCGGCCGCATCCGAGCTTCCGGCTGTTCGCAACCGCCAACACGGTCGGTCTGGGCGACACCACCGGGCTGTATCATGGCACGCAGCAGATCAACCAGGGCCAGATGGACCGCTGGAACATCGTGGCGACGCTGAACTACCTGCCGCATGCGCAGGAGACGGCGATCGTGCTGGCCAAGATGGGCACCGACCCGAAGGACGCGCCGGCGCGCCGCCAGGTGGAGAGCATGGTGGCGCTGGCCGACCTGACGCGGGCGGGGTTCATCAACGGCGACATCTCGACGGTGATGTCGCCGCGCACGGTGATCACCTGGGCGGAGAACTGCAAGATCTTCGGCGACGTGGCGTTCGCGTTCCGGATGACGTTCCTGAACAAGTGCGACGAGGCGGAGAGGAGCACGGTGGCGGAGTACTACCAGCGGTGTTTCAACGTGGAACTCCCGACGGGAGGGCTGGTGAGGCGGGCGGTGTAGCCCAGATCACCCTGACTTCTCCTTGGCCGGACTTGTTCCGGCCATCCACGCGGAGGCCGGTGCCGGATGGCAGGTGCTTGGATTTACGTGATGACCAATCGCCCGCATGGTATTCTCTACACTGGCTCTACAACCGACCTGCCGCGTCGCGCTTGGCAACATCGCGAGGGCGTGGTTGCAGGCTTCACGTGTAAATACGGGCTGAAGCGGCTGGTGTATTTCGAGCGGCACGAGACGCTGTCTTCGGCGCGGCAGCGTGAGTTGACCATGAAGCATTGGTCGCGGGCCTGGAAGGTACGGCTTATCTTGGATCTCAATCCATTCTGGGCCGACCTTTACGATACGATAGCGTCGTAGTGATGGCTGGGAGTGCGCCGTGCACCACCGCGTGGGTGGCCGGGACAAGCCCGGCCAAGGGGAAATGTTTGTCTGACATCGGGCCATGACCGCCTCGAAAGACACCCGTAGCGAGGATTTTAAGCGCGCGACTGCCGGGGCGTTGCGGGCGATGGCGCAGTCGTCCGAGGTGCAGGTGGCGTTCCAGCCCGGGCCGACCGGGCTGACGGGCAAGCGGGCGCGGCTGCCGGTGCCGTCGCGCGCGCTGCCGGCGGCCGAGATGACGCGGCTGCGCGGGGCGGCCGACAGCGCCGCCTTGCGACTGCGGCATCACGACGATGCGGTGCATGCGCAGCGCAGCCCGGCCGAGCGGGACGCGCGGTCGATCTATGACGCGCTGGAGCAGGCGCGGGTGGAGATCGTGGGCGGCCGCCACATGGAGGGTGTGGCAGCCAATTTGCGCGCGCGGCTGACCGAGGCGGTGGAGGCGGACGGGCTGGACCGGATGACGCGGCGGGACCAGCTTCCGGCAGCGTCCGCGCTGGCGCTGCTGGCCAGGGAGCGGATGTCCGGCCAGGCGTCGCCCTCGGCCGCCGCGAGCATCCTCGATCTCTGGCGCAACACGCTGGGCCAGTCGGCGCAGTCGGCGTTTGCCGAGCTGGCCGCCGCGCAGCACGACCAGAACGCGTTCGCCCGGGCGGCGAGGAAGCTGCTGGCCGCGCTCGACCTTGCCGAGGCGGAGAGCGAGGCCGACGAGCAGGAGGAAGGCGAGCAGCAGGAGGAAGCCGGCGAGCAGAGCGGGGCGCAGGACAACAGCACCGAGGAGCAGGGCCAGCAGCAAGCCGAGGACAGCATGCTCTCGGCCTCGCCGGAGGAAATGCAGGGGGAGCAGGCCGACGAACAATCTGGCGACGGCGAGGAGGAGGAGGCGTCCGGCGCGGAGGGCGAGGACCGTCCGGCCGGGCCGCAGCCGCGCCGCGAGCGGCCCGACGACGACACCGAGAGCCACTATCGCGCCTATACCCGCGCCTTCGACGAGGAGATATCGGCCGAGGATCTGTGCGACGCAGAGGAGCTGACGCGGCTGCGCCAGCAGCTTGACCAGCAGTTGCAGCATTTGCAGGGCGTGGTGTCGCGCCTGGCCAACCGGCTGCAGCGGCGGCTGATGGCGCAGCAGACCCGCGCGTGGGAGTTCGACCTGGAGGAGGGCATGCTCGATGCCGGCCGGCTCGCCCGCGTGATCGTCAACCCGATGCAGTCGCTGAGCTACAAGCACGAGCGCGACACCGCCTTCCGCGACACGGTGGTGACCCTGCTGATCGACAATTCGGGCAGCATGCGCGGGCGGCCGATCACGGTGGCCGCGATGTGCGGCGACATCCTGGCGCGCACGCTGGAGCGGTGCGCGGTGAAAACCGAGATCCTGGGCTTTACAACCCGCGCGTGGAAGGGCGGCATGAGCCGGGACCGGTGGGTGCAGGACGGCAAGCCGCGCAATCCCGGGCGCCTGAACGATCTGCGCCACATCATCTACAAATCGGCCGACTCGCCGTGGCGGCGGGCGCGCAAGAACCTGGGCCTGATGCTGCGCGAGGGCCTGCTGAAGGAGAACGTGGACGGCGAGGCGCTGCTCTGGGCCTATCGTCGGCTGATCGCGCGCCCGGAACATCGCCGCATCCTGATGGTGATCAGCGACGGCGCGCCGGTCGACGACAGCACGCTGTCGATCAACCCGGGCAACTTCCTGGAGCGCCATCTGCGCGAGGTCATCCGCGAGATCGAGGGCCGCGACACGGTGGAGCTGATCGCCATCGGCATCGGCCACGACGTGACGCGCTATTATCGGCGCGCCGTCACCATCGTAGATGCCGAAGAGCTGGGTGGCACGATGATGAAGAAACTGTCCGAGCTGTTCGACGAGGATGCGGCGGAAGCTTGGGTGCGTGCCAGCATCGAGCGGTCGGCAATCATTGCTTAGGGTATAGAAAGGCCAGGGCGCTGCCCCTGGACCCCGCTGGGGTTTGAAACCCCAAACCCCCAATTACTGGGATCCAAACGCCCGGCGTTTGGCGGGGTGGGGGGGGGGGCCCCGCGGTTGGGGGGGTTGGGCCCGCGCCGCCCCTGGGCTCACCCCCCCGGAAACCCCGGGCCCCAAGGATTACGCTCCAGCAACCGCAAGCTCCCGCGGCTCGGCCGGCACCCATTCGACCAGGCGGGCGATGGGCAGTTCGATCCGCACGCGAGTGCCGACACGTTCGACGGAGTCGACGATCAGGCTGCCGCCATGGGCCTGCACCAGGCTGCGAGCCAAGGTGAGGCGCAAACCGATGCCGCGGCTTTCCGTGGGGTGCCGGTCGCCCGCCACCGGCAGCCCGACCCCTTCGTCCTGGACGAGGATGGCGAAATGGCCGCGGCCACGCTCGGCGGACAAATCGATCCAGTCGCCGTCGCGCGTGCAGGCGGCAGCGCCTGACAGAACGTTGACCAGGACCTGGTTCAGGGCACGGCGGTCCGCGCGCAGCCTGATGCGGCCGAAGGCAGGGTCCAGACGCCAGGCGCGGCGGCTGGGGCCGAGCTGGGCCGCCACCTGTTCGACGGCGAACTGGATGACCGGCAGCAGCGGCATGTCCTCGTCAGCGACGAAGCGGGCAACGGAGGTTTCGGTCTGCTGGGTGAGGGTGTCGGCCATGTCGAACAGCCGGCGGGCCAGGGCCGACAGCGAGCCGTCCGGCACGCCTGACGCCTCGTGCCCGAACAGGCTGAGCGCCACGTTGCGCTGGTCGGTGGCGGACAGGCGAAGCAGGCGCAAAGTCGCCTCGCTGCTGGCGCGGGCCGCCGCAGCCTCACGCCGGGCAGACGCGAGTTGCCGTGCGTGCCAGGCCCAAAGGGAGGCGAGTGCCGCGCAGCTTACGAAGGCGATGATCCAGCAGGCCCGATCCATGTGGGCAGGATGCCAGGTATTGGTGAGCGTCCGGTAAACGCGCGTGTTGGCCGCTACCGGGCAGGACGGTCTGCTTTGACCAGGTTGTTTAAGGCCAGGGGCTCTGCCCCTGGACCCCGCTGGGGTTGGGAACCCCAGGCCCCCAATTCAGGGGAATGCCCCTTACTGTTGGGCGCCGGCGGGCGTGGCCTGGCGCTTGGCCGCGGCGCGGACGATGCGGCGCTTGATGGCCTGCGCCTCTTCGGGCAGGTCGCGGTTGGGCGTGCCCAGCAGGAAGCTGTCCAGCCCGCCATTATGCTCGATCGTGCGCAGGGCGCGCGTGCTGACCCGCACGCGCACCTGGGCGCCGAGAGTGTCGGACAGCAGCGAGGTCTCCTGCAGGTTGGGCAGATAGCGCCGGCGGGTCTTGTTGTTGGCGTGGCTGACGTTGTTACCGCTCAGCACGCCCTTGCCCGTCATCTGGCAGCGGCGAGACATGTTCAGCCCTCGACATACGGTGACGGCGGCAGGAGGCCGCGTTCAGAGCGCGCTGTATGGGCACAGCCGCGCTGCCGGTCAAGCGGTCAGGCTTCCCAGAACTGCCCGGCCAGTTCGGACGTGAACGACATGCGCACCGCGTCCGTGTCGACCTCCTCGACCAGGCCGAGCGGCAGGTAGTGGTGCTGCCCTGCTGCGCCCCGGTCGGACTTGGTCATCTTGATGCGCCCGCCATCGATCTTGTCGACGGTGCCGATATGGCCGCCGTCGGCGCCGATGACCTCCATGTGCTCGCGTATCTGACTGGTATCGACCATCCGGATGCTCCCTTGCGTGTCCTGCACAGCAACGGCGGGCGGCCGGTTTGGATGCGCGAGGCGCCGCAGGGTGGGGAACATAGTCATCTAGGCGCCCGGCTCCGCCTCTGCCCTACGCGCCCGGCTCCGCCTCTGCCCTATGCGCCCGGCTCCGCCTCTGCCCTATGCCCCCGGTTCCGCCTCGGCCGCTTCCAGCACGGGGTCTGCCGCCGCTTCGGCCAGGGCTTGCGGGGTCGGTTCGGTGCCGGACTCGTAGCAGGCCAGCACGTGCGCGGCCGGCCCGTCCATGCGCACGCGGCCGTGGTCCATCCAGATCGCGCGCGTGCACCATTCCAGTATGGCGCTGGAAATATGGGAGGACAGCACCAGGATCTCCGCGCCGCGCACCACGCTTTCCAGCCTGGCGCGGGCCTTGGCGATGAAATTCGCGTCGCCCGCCAGGAACCACTCGTCCATCAGCAGCACCTGCGGACGGATCGCGGTGGCCATGGCGAAGCTGAGGCGGACCATCATGCCCGAGCTGTAGAAGCGGACCGGCAGCTCGAGGAACTCGCCAAGCTCGGCGAACTCGGCCACGTCGTCTTCCAGCAGCCTGATCTGCGCCTGGTTGAAGCCGTTATAGAGGCCGCGCAGCATGATGTTCTCGCGGCCGGTCAGGTCCAGGTTCATGCCGAGTGCGGGGTCCAGCAGCGCGTTCAGGCTGCCCTCCACGCGGATGCGGCCGACCACCGGCTCGTAGATGCCGGCGATGGTGCGCAGCAGCGTGGTCTTGCCCGCGCCGTTGGTGCCGACCAGGCCCAGCCGGTCGCCGCTGGCCAGCTCGATGTCGATGTTGCGCAGCGCCTGGACCACCACGCGCTGCCGCTTGTCCTCGCCCAGACGGCCGGAGGCGGCGGCGAACACCGTCTTCTTCAGGCTGCGCGCGCTGCCGTGATAGAGCGGGAAGTCGAGCGAGACGTTCTCGATGCGGATGCGGGCCATGCGGGTGCGGCTACATCCAGTAGGCGAGGCGGTTCCGCACGCCGGCAAACCCGGTCCAGGCCAGCGCGCAGAATGCGGCGCTGTAGCCGAGCGCCAGGCCCCAGACCTGCCAGGACGCCGCGTGGCCCAGCAGCGGCTGCCGCACCATCTCGAGCAGCGCGTCGAACGGGTTGTAGGGCAGCCACCAGCCGCGCGCGCCCAGCTGCTCCGGCCGCCAGACGATCGGGGTGACGAAGAAGGCGATCTGCATGACGCTGGCGACGATCGGCGGCACGTCGCGGAAGCGGGCGCAGAAGGCGCCGAGCAGCAGGCAGGCGGCGAACGCGTCCACCGTCCACAGCGCCAGCCCGACCAGGCTTTCGGCGGCGACCAGGCCCGGCCAGACTCCGAAGATCGCGAACACCACCACGATGACCGGCAGGTTGTGCAGCAGCGAGATGACGCTGCGGACCACCACCCGGACGGCATGGACGAAGAACGGCATGCGGACCGAGCGTATCGTGCCCTCGGCCTGGGTGAAGGCGGCGCAGGCCTCGCCCACCAGGCCGCCCATGGCGTTCCACAGCACCAGAGACAGCGCCAGGAACGGAAGGTAGGTGCTGAGGTCCATGTGGAACAGGATGCTGTAAAGCCCGCCCATCGCGGCGACCATGATGCCGGTCGAGATGGTCAGCCAGAACGGCCCGAGCAGCGAGCCGCGGTATTTCAGCTTGATGTCGAGCCAGCCGAGCGTGAGGGCCAGGCGCCACAGGCGCAGGCCGGCGACCAGGTCGGCCCATGCCATGCTGTTGCGCTGGGTGCGGGCGATGCCGCCGCCGATGTCCAGGGTGGCCCGTTGCAGCCGCGGCAGCGTGTGGTCGGCGATCGCGTCCATGCAGGGTGGCGGTACTCCATCCGCCATAGGGCCGCAACTCCGAACCGGGCGGACATGGCCGGCACCGACCTGCTCACAGGCCACGCGATAGCGATCACGTGAATCACAGCGCTTTGAGTGGAGGCGGTCCTGACCGTCGGGCACGTGTTGCGGCCGGCAGGAGGTGGACGCGATGGAAGACGGTCGTTGACCGACCAGGGGTTCTCCCGTTCGGCGCTGGACGAAGCCCGGACCGGCAGCGTGCAGGCGAGCTATGCGGCGCGGCGCGGGACCGACAGGACGCTGCTGGGGCGCGCGTCGCACCGGGCCGAGCTGGCGGGCGTGCGCGCGGCGGTGCCGCTGCTGGCGCAGTTAGGGCCGGTTCGCGCGTCCGACGCCATGGGCGGGCTGTTCCGCAGGCTGGGGCCGCTGCTGCCCGTCACGCGCACGGCGCTGGCCAATCTGCGCGCCGCGTTTCCGGACCGCGACGCGGCCTGGCGCGCCCGGGTGGTGCGCGACATGTGGGAGAATCTGGGGCGCGTTGCGGGCGAGTTCCCGCACCTGGCGGGGCTGCCCAAAGGCAGCGCGTCGGGGCCCGGGTGGGAGGTGGTCAACGAGAGGGTGCTGGTGGAACAGGCGGCGCGCGGCGGCCCGGTCGTCTTCGCCTCCGGCCATATCGGCAATTGGGAGGTGCTGCCGCCGGCGGTGGCGGCCTACGGCCTGGCGTTCTCGAGCGTGTACCGGCCGGCGGGCAACCGCGCGGTGGACGACATCATCGTCGGGCTGCGTCGGCGCGCGATGGGCCAGGCGGTGCCGATGTTCGCCAAGGGTGCGGCCGGCGCCAGGGACGCGCTGTCGCATCTGCGCCGTGGCGGGCGGCTGGGCATGCTGGTCGACCAGAAGATGAACGACGGCATCGAGGCCAGGCTGTTTGGATTGCCGGCGATGACGGCGCCTGCGATGGCGGCGATGGCCCTGAAATACCGCTGCCCGGTGATCCCCGGCCACGTGCAGCGGCTGGGCCCGGCGCGGTTCCGGCTGGTGGTCGAGGAGCCGTTGGCGCTGCCCGACAGCGGCGACCGTGCGGCCGACATCCAGCAGCTGACGCAGGCGATGAACGACTGCCTGGAGCGCTGGATCAGGGAGCGTCCGGAAAGCTGGCTGTGGCTGCATCGCCGGTTCCCCAAGGAGGCGGTGCGGGTGTGACAGGCTGCCGGCGTTCACGGAAGTTTATTGCGGTTGTGCTCCCGGGCTGATTAGCATGGCCGGCGTTTGGTGCAGCGGTTCCATGGAGGGATGGATGAACGCAACGTCTCTGGCCTGCGCTGTTGCCTTCACCAGCTTCGGTGCGAGTGCCGGCGCAACCACGGTTTCGCAGTACATCTCCGGGAAGATTTCCGGGCCGCATACGGTGGATAGCGGCGGGCTGTTCTCGCCCGCGGGAACGGATCTGAGCGGCACGCCGTACCAGCTGCATTTCCAGTACGAGACGGACCGCTTCACCACGAGTTGCGGGTCGACTGCTTCGGATTGCGGCGCGCTGTCGAAGGGTTCGACACGGGGGACGGTGTCCCTGGTCAACCCCAGCAACCCGGCATCTGTCCTGATTTCGGTCGAGATCAACGGCATCGACCGCGCCTTTGCGCCCTTCGTGCTCGGCAACGTGGCGTTCCGGCAGAATGGCGCTCAGGGCGGCATACAGGTCCTGATCGACATGACCAACGGGAACTACACGTCGTCGGCGGCGGTGTATCTCTCCTACACGTCGCCCACGGTCTTCGGCGCCGAACTGTCGCCCAGCAACAACCCCATCGCGAGCGACGGCGCCGAGCTGCAGCTTTGCGTGGCGCCGCTGGGCGGCGGCACCACGCCCGCCTGCGACACGCTGTCGCTCGGCATAATGAAAGCCTTGAAGTAGCTGGCGGCAACTCTCAGCCGGCGGACCGGGCAGGCAGGGCTGCCAGCCAGTTCACCACCAGGGTTTCGAGCGCGATGCGGTGGTCCGACCAGTTGTGGTCGGTGGCGGCGTGGACCTGGCTGACGCCGCGGCCGCCCAGCCTGGCCACCGAAGCGGCGAGTGCGGCGCCGTTGGGGCCGTTGCCATCGTCCGACGTGAGGACCAGCAGGGGCGTGCCGGCGAGCCCTGCGGCAAGCGGCGGAAACGACCACGCGGCGGCGTGCGCGACCAGTTCGTCCGCCATCGCGCCGGGAGAGGTTCCGGCCAGGGTCTCGCTGTTCTCCGCCATCATGGAGGCGAGCTTGACGCGGCCGGCGCTTGCGGCGTTACCGGCGTCCCACGCCGAGATCAGGATGGCGCCGGCCAGTGCGGGGTCCCGTGCTGCCGTCTGGGCGGTCACCCAGCCGCCCATGCTGTGGCCCGCCAGCACGATTCGTGTCGTATCGATGCCGAGCGCATGGGCGTTGGCAGGTGTGCGTATGTAGGCGAGCACGGATGCTGCGTCCTGCAGGGCATGGTCGAAGCCGAAACTGCCGGGGCTGCCCCAGGAGCCGCGATAGTTGAACGTGACCGCGTTCCAGCCGGCGCGCCGCACCGCCTGCGCCAGGTCGAGGTTTTTCTCGTTGCCCGGAAGGCCGTGGCAGAGGACCAGGGTGGGATGCGGCCCCGGGCCTGATGCGAGATAGGCCAATCCGTTGATGCTCACCCGGGCGTCCGGAATGTGCATAACGGCCGAACGGGCCGGAAACCGCGCGTCCGGCACCGGGTCGGCGCCGATGGCGGCCGGCACCGATTGCGCGGAAGCCTGGGCCAACCAGAGCCACAGGCCCGCCGCCAAGCCGAGTCTCCTAGTCATGGATACCCCATTTCCGACCCGTGATGCCGGCGCCCTCAACCGGCAAGCACCCTCGACAAGGATTTCAAAGGCTAGCCTTTGATGGGGTCCAGGGGCAACGCCCCATAAGCGCGAATCGAAGGTCTTTTCCCGGCGCGGTTGGGTGTGATTCGGT
>CALMVI010000086.1 GCA_937873095.1 uncultured Acetobacteraceae bacterium
GGCCAAGGTGGCGTCCCTGCTCAACATCGCGCGCGTCTGGGCCGCCTATGCAGGGCCCGCCGGGGTGGGCCACCTGCTCGGCCTGGCGCGCGACTACGCCCGCCTGCGGCGCGTGTTCGGCGCGCCCCTGGCCGAGCAGCCCATGCACCGGGCCTGGATGGCGCGCATCGCCGCCGAATACGAAGCCATGCTGGCGCTGTGCTTCGAAACCGCCTCCGCGGTCGGACGCGCCGAGCATGGCAGCAACGCGCAGCTGGCCAGGCTTCTGGCGCCGCTCACCAAGCTCGCCTGCGCACGCCAGGGCATCTGGGGTGCGAGCGAACTGGTCGAGAGTTTCGGCGGCGCGGGCTACGTCGAAGACACCGGCATCGCGCGCGTGTTCCGCAACGCCCACGTGCACGCGATCTGGGAGGGCACGACCTCGGTCCTGGCGCACGACGTGTTGCGCGCCCTGCGCTCGCGCGACCTGGCGCTGGAATGGACACAGGATGTGGAGCGTCGGCTGCGCCAGCTCAGCCATCCTGCCCTGGCCGCGGTGCTGCCGCGCATCGCGGCCGGGCTGGACGTGCTTCGGCCGCTGGTGCTGGCGCCCGACGAGCGCGACGGCAGGCGGCTGGCCGGCGGCATGGCGCGCGTCACCCAGGCCGCCTGCCTGGCCGAGGCCGCCGAGTGGCGCATGGTGCAGAAGGGCGACCGAACGGCGCTGGTTGCGGCCGAGATGGTGACGCGCGAGCCGCTGGTCGCCCCCTCCAGCACCGACCTCGATTTGGCGGAGCTTGCCTTCGGCATGGCCTGATGCGCGTCTGCCTGTTCATCACCTGCTTCAACGACACCCTGTTTCCGCAAACCGGGCGGGCCGCGGTGGCGGTGCTGGAGCGGCTCGGGCACCAGGTGGCGTTCGATCCGTTGCAGACCTGCTGCGGGCAGATGCACAGCAACTCCGGCTATCCTCGGGAAGCCCTGACCCTGGTGCGGCGCTTCGTCGACGTGTTCCGCGACGCCGAACGCATCGTCGTTCCGTCCACCTCCTGCGCCACCACCATCCGCACGCAGTACCCGCGTTTGGCCGCAGGCGACGCAAAGCTGCTGCGGGAGGTGACCGAGATCGCTCCCCGCGTGTTCGAATTCACCGAGTTCCTGACAGGGGAGTTGGGACTGCAGGACGTGGGCGCCTACTACCCGCATCGCGTCACCTATCACGCCTCATGCAACGCCCTGCGCGGCCTTAAGCTGGGCGCGGGACCGGTGGCGCTGCTGCGTGCGGTCCACGGGCTGGACTTCGTGGAGTTGCCGTCGGTCGAGGAGTGCTGCGGCTTCGGCGGCACGTTCGCGATCAAGAATGCCGAGGTGTCGACAGCGATGCTGACCGACAAGATGCGGGCCGTGCTGGCGACCGGCGCGGAGGTGGTGACGGCGGGGGACAATTCCTGCCTGATGCACATCGCCGGCGGGCTGTCTCGGCTGCGGGCGGGGGTCAAGGCTGTGCATATCGCGGAGATATTGGCGTGTACGTGAGGCGAGATCGGGGGCTTTGCCCCCGGGCCCCCACCAAAGGCCAGTCGGCCTTTGGAAACCATTATTTATCATGAGTTCCTTTGCTGAGCGGGCGCATTTGGAGCTTCGGGATACGCAGCTTCGGCGCAACATTCGCCGTGCAACCACCACCATCCGCGCACGCACCGCGCGCGTCACCGGCGAACTGCCTGACTGGGAGGCGCTGCGAGACGCCGGCCAGGCGATCAAGGCGGCCGCCCTGCACGATCTCGACACGCACCTGCTGACGCTGGAGGAACGCGTCACCGCCGCGGGCGGCACGGTGCACTGGGCGCGCGACGCGGAGGAGGCGCGCGAGATCATCGTCGGCATCGCGCGCCGCAACGCCGCCCGCCGCGTGATCAAGATCAAGTCGATGACGACCGACGAGATCGACCTGAACCCGGCGATGCAATCGGCCGGCATCGACCCGGTCGAGACCGATCTGGCCGACATGATCGTGCAGCTCGCCCACGACACGCCAAGCCACATCCTGGTGCCGGCAATCCACCGCAACCGCGCCGAAATACGCTCGCTGTTCGAACAGGAATTCGGCCAGGGCGCGCTGAGCGACGCGCCGACCGAGCTCACGGCCGCCGCGCGCCGCCACCTGCGCGAGCGTTTCCTGCACACCGACGTTGCGGTGTCGGGCGCCAACTTCGCGATCGCCGAAACCGGCTCGGTCTGCGTGGTGGAGAGCGAGGGCAACGGCCGCATGTGCCTGACCTTGCCGCGCGTGCTGATCTCGCTGATGGGCATCGAGAAGGTGCTGCCGCGCCTGCAGGATCTCGAGGTCTTCCTGCAGCTGCTGCCGCGCGCCTCCACCGGCGAGCGGATGAACCCCTACACCTCGCTGTGGACCGGCACGCGCGCCGCCGCGCATGGCGACGGGCCGCAGGAGTTCCACCTGGTGCTGCTGGATAACGGCCGCACCCGCATCATGGCCGACCAGGCGGCGCGCGAGACGCTGCACTGCATACGCTGCTCGCGCTGCCTGAACGTCTGCCCGGTCTACGAGCGCACCGGCGGCCACGCCTACGATTCGATGTACCAGGGCCCGATCGGCGCCATACTGACGCCGCAGCTGCGCGGGTTCGACGCGGCAGGGTCCCTGCCCTTCGCCTCCACACTGTGCGGCGCCTGCTACGAGGTGTGCCCGGTCAAGATCGACATCCCGCGCATCCTCGTCCACCTGCGCGCGGGTGCGGTGGACGCAAGGCGGGCCGCGCACGCGCTGGACGCGGAAGCGCTCGCCATGCAGGCGGTGCTGTGGATGTTCGGCGGACAGGCCCGCCTGCGCCTGGCGCAGCGCCTCGGACGGCTGGCGCAGCGCCTGGTGGCGCGGGACGGGGTCGTGTCGCGCATGCCGGGCCCGCTCTCCGGCTGGACCGACGCGCGCGACTTCCCGGCTTTGCCGGCCGAGAGCTTCCGGGACTGGTGGAAGCAGCGCGCGTGAGCGGGCGCGACGAGATCATCGCCCGCATCCGGGCCGCCAGGGGGCCGGCGCCGGCCCCGCACGTTCCGGCCTATCGCCAGCGCTGGGACGCCGAGCGGTCCTGCATCGTGTCGCGCTTCGCCGAGCGCCTGGCCGACTACCATGTCACCGTGCTGCGCGTCCGGTCCGACGTGGAGGTGCGCGAGGCGGCGGCCGCCCAGCTCGGCCGGCGCGGCATCGCCTCGCTGGTCATTCCGGCCGACCTGCCGATGTCCTGGCGTCCGCTCGCCCCCGCGCCCGTGGAGGATTCCGGCCTGTCGCACGCCGAGCTGGACGCGGCCCAGGGGGCGATGACCGGCTGCCTGCTGGGCATCGCCGAGACCGGGACCGTGGTGCTCGACGCCGGCCTGGGCCAGGGGCGGCGCGCGCTGACCCTGCTGCCGGACTACCATTTGTGCGTGGTGCGCGAGAGTGCGGTCGTCGGCATCATGCCGGAGGCGGTGGCGTTGCTGCAGCCGCATGTGGCCCGCGGCGCGCCGATCACCTTCTGCTCCGGCCCGTCCGCCACCGCCGACATCGAGCTCGACCGGGTGGAAGGCGTGCACGGACCGCGGACGCTCGACGTGATCCTGGTGGCCTGAGGCGGGTGGGCGGCTGGGCAGACACCATCGCCGCGCGCGCGGCGATCATGCGCGACGGCCTCGACCTGGCACGGCTGGACGGCATGGAGATCGGCGCACTGTGCTTCCCGATGGTGCATCGTTCGGACGGCCCCATCACCTATGTCGACCACACGACCACAGAGGCGCTGCGCCGGACCTACGCCGACAACCCCACGATCAGGGCGGACGACATCGTGACGGTCGATGCGGTGTGGGGCGAGCAGGACCTGCTGGACTGCCTGGGCGGCGCCCGCGTGGACTACATCATGGCCAGCCACGTGGCCGAGCACGTGCCGGACCTCGTCACCTGGCTCGGCGAATGCCGCTCCGTGCTCAAGCCCGGCGGGCAGTTGCGCCTGGTGCTGCCCGACAGCCGGTTCTCGCACGACGCGCTGCGCGCGGAAACGCGGCTGACCGACCTTCTCGCCGCTTGGCTGCTGCGGGCGCGCCGCCCGCAGGTGCGCGACGTGCTCGATTTCCGGCTGCTCTCGTCCACCGCCATCGACGGGCCCGCCATATTCGCCGGCACCGCTACGCCACGGGACGCGGTCCCGGACGTGGCCTTCGACCTCGCGGTCGAGACGGCCCGCTGGGCGCGTGACCTTCCCGACCGGTATTTCGACGTGCACTGCCTGGTCGCCCAGGCGCGCGGCTTCGCCGGGCTGATGGAACAGCTCGCCCGACACGGCCTGCTGCCGCTGGCCTGCGCGTCGATGCGCGACACCGCGCCGCCTTTGTTCGAATACTACGTCTTCATGACCCCGTGCGACGATCCCGGGACCGCGGCGGAAAGCTGGCGTCGGGTCCAGGACACGCTGCACGATCCGCTCCCCGGCTCGGCCGCTGCGTCAGCCCCGTCGCTGGAACGGGCGGTGGCGGCGCGCGACGCAGCCTTGGCCGAACTGGCGCGGCTGCGGCAATCGGCCTCGTGGCGCATCACGGCGCCTCTGCGCCGCATTCGCGCCAGGCTGCGTCGCTGATGCGCCGCATGTTGCGGCTCGGCGGGTTCTTCGCCGCCGCCTGGCCGCTGGCCGGCTGCGCGCCGGCCGACCTGCTGAACGCCACCATCCCCGAAGGCGGGCTGCGCATCACCCGCGACCTGGCCTATGGCCCTGGCGCCCGCGAGCGGCTGGACGTCTATCGGCCGGCCGCGGGCGACGCCGCACCGGTGGTCGTGTTCTTCTACGGCGGCAGCTGGAACAGCGGCAGCAAGGCGGATTACCCGTTCGTGGCCGCCACCCTCGCGCGGCGCGGCAACGTGGTCGTGGTGCCCGACTACCGGCTGTATCCAGAAGTGCGCTACCCGGCATTCCTGCAGGATTGCGCGCGCGCGGTGGCCTGGACCGGCGCGCATCTGGCGCAGATCGGCGGCGATCCCAAGCGGATTTTCCTGATGGGCCACTCCGCAGGCGCCTACAACGCGGTGATGCTCGGCCTGGACCGCCGGCTGCTGGCCGATGCAGGGTTCGACCGCGGCCGTCTCGCAGGGGTGATCGGCCTGGCCGGTCCCTACGACTTCCTGCCGATGACCGGCCCTGTGGTGCGCGCGGTGTTCGCGCCCGCCGATGACGGGCCACAGACCCAGCCGGTGAACCACGTGGACGGGCACGCGCCGCCGATGCTCCTGCTGGCCGGGGCCGCAGACACCACGGTGCTGCCGCGCAACACGCTGTCCCTGGCCGCGCGGATACGCGCCAGCAAGGGCGAGGTGGACGCGAAGATCTACCCCAGGCTGGGCCATATCGGCCTGGTCATCGCGATCGCACCCCTGTTTCGCGGCAAGGCGCCGGTGCTGGCCGACGTGGAGGCCTTCGTGCAGGCCCACCCCGCCGCGCCATAGGCCGCGTCGAGGCCGGGGTGTTCAGGCGCGGCAAACCTTGTATGCAGGCGGCAATGGCCGGCAGCCAAGCCGTGGCCCCGGACGCGGCCAGGCCGTCCACGCCTGTGCCGCCACGAACCGCACGGGATCCCTCGCCTTCATGCCCAAGATACGCGTCACCCGGCAGCACATCTCCACGCTCGCCGGCCTGGTCAGGGCGGTCCTGCCGCGGATGGTGCAGGTCTGCAGCTGCCACCGCTTCGCCGTCATGGCGGCCGCAGCGCTGCTGGCGGGCGGAAGCCTGTATGCGGCTGCCACCCGCCTGGGCGTCACCACCGACACCGGAAAGATGTTCGCAAGCTCGCTGCTGTGGAAGCGCGACATCGCAGCCCTGGCGGCCGCCTTCCCGCAGGATGACGGGCTGCTGGTCGCCGTCGTCGACGGGCAGATCCCCGAGGAGGCCGAGGCGACAGCGTCCGCCCTGGCCGCCGGCCTGCGCCGCAACCAGGCATTGTTCCACGACGTGCGGCAGCCGGACAGTTCGGACTACCTGCAGCGCAACGCCTTCCTGCTGATCGGCACCGCCGACCTGACCGACCTGCTGGACCGGACGGTGGACGCGCAGCCTTTCCTGGGCCAGCTGGTGGCCGATCCCAGCCTGCGCGGGCTGTTCTCGGCGCTGACGCTCGTGGCCGAGGGGGCCGAGCGCGGCCAGGCGGCGGCCGGGCTGGAAGCGGCGATGGCGCAGTTCCATGCCGGCCTGTCGGCCGCGGCGGACGGCCACCCGGTCCCGCTGTCCTGGGAGAACCTGCTGGCCGGCAAGCTTGCCCAGCAGGCGGGACGGTTCCGCTTCGTCACCCTCAAGCCAGCGCTCGACTACAGCTCGCTGCAGCCGGGCGGCGCGGCCAGCGCCGAGATGCGCCGGCTGGCGGCCAGCCTGCCCCATGTGCGGTCGGGCCAGGCCCGGGTGCGCATCACCGGGTCGGTGGCGCTCGACGACGAGGAGTTCTCGTCGGTGGCGCAGGGTGCGGCGATCGGGCTCGGCGGCAGCTTCGTGCTGGTCTGCGTCTGGCTGTTCGCGGCCGTGCGGTCGTGGCGGCTGACCGTGCCGATCGCCATCACCCTGCTGCTGGGCCTGTTGCTGACCACCGGCTTTGCCGCCCTGGCGGTCGGCACGCTGAACCTGATCTCGGTCGCCTTCGCCATCCTGTTCGTCGGCATCGCGGTCGATTTCGCCATCCAGTTCACCGTGCGCTTCCGGGAACGCCGGCACAGCCATCCGGAGGTCATCGACGCGCTGGCCGAGACGGGGCGGGGATCCGGCGCGCAGATCCTGGTGGCGGCGCTGGCGACGGCCAGCGGCTTCCTGGCGTTCACCCCCACCGCCTTCGTGGGCGTGGGGCAGCTTGGGATCATCGCCGGCGGCGGCATGCTGATCGCCTTTCTGTGCACGCTGACCGTGCTGCCGGCGCTGCTGGTGCAGTTCCGGCCGCGGCGCGAGAAAAAGGAGGTGGGCGTGATGATGCTGCGCCGGCTGGAGCCGCTGGTGCGCCCGCTGCACTGGCCGATTCTGGCCGGGTTCGCCACGGCCGCGCTGGCGGGCGCCGCACTGACCCCGTCTTTGCCGTTCGACGGCGACCCGCTGCACACCAAGAACCAGCACACCGAAGCGGTGACGACGCTGGACGACCTGATGGCCGACCCGATCACCAACCCCTACACCATCGACGCCCTGCTGCCCTCGCTGGACGCCGCCGCCCTGGCGACCCCGGCGCTGGAGAAACTGCCCAGCGTGCAGACGGTGCTCTCGCTGAACAGCTTCGTGCCGCAGGACCAGGCGGCCAAGCTCGCCGCCATCGCCGACGCCGCAGGCGTGCTGGGGCCCACGCTGACGCCGCCGGCCGCCCCGCCGCCGGCCAGTGCGGCCGACCTGCGCCGCGCCACCATGGCACTCGACGACCGGCTGCACGCCGACCTGCCGAAACTGCCGCAGGGCAGCCCGCTGCGGCCCATCGCCGCCGACCTGGACCGGCTCGCCAGGGCGCCGGACGCCACGCTGCTGGCCGCAGGCGACGCGCTGGTGCGGTTCCTGCCGATGCAGATCGACCGGCTGCGCACCGCGCTTGCCGCACGGCCGGTGACGCTGGACCAGGTTCCGGCCGAGCTGCGCCGGGCGTGGCTGCTGCCGGACGGGCGCGCCCGCCTGCAGGTGCTGCCGCATGCCGGCGTGAACGACAGCGCCTCGCTGCACCGCTTCGTGGCCGAGGTGACGCCGGTGCTGCCCCAGGCGAGCGGTGCCGCCGTCGGCATCGTGCAGAGCGCGCGCACCATCGTGGGCGCCTTCCGCATCGCCGCGGCCAGCGCCATCCTGGCCATCGCGGTGATCCTGGCGGTCGCCCTGCGCCGCGTGCTGGACGTGGTCCTGGTGATGACGCCGCTGCTGATGTCGGCCCTGCTGACGGTGCTGGTGATCCGCTGCGCGGGCATCAGCCTGAACTTCGCCAACATCATCGCCCTGCCGCTGCTCCTCGGCGTCGGCGTGTCGTTCAACATCTACTTCGTGATGAACTGGCGGGCCGGCATCACGCGCTTCCTCGGCTCGGCCACCGCGCGCGCGGTCATCTTCTCCGCGCTGACCACCGGAACCGCGTTCGGCTCGCTGGCCCTGTCGGCGCATCCCGGCACCGCCAGCATGGGCACGTTGCTGCTGATCAGCCTGGGCTGCACGGTGGCGACCACGCTGCTGTTCGTGCCGGCCCTGCTGGCCGTGCTGCCGCGTCCGCACGTGATCTTCGGCGGCATCGACAAGGTGCTGGCGTGATCCCCGGGGCAGCGCCGCTCCGGCGCCTGGCCGCCCTGCTGCCGCTGCTGCTGGCCGCCTGCGCGGACTCCGCGCCGCGCATCCCGCAGATGGCCTGCCCCACGCTGCCCGCCAAGTCCGCGGCCCCGCACCCGCCGCCGCTGCCGCCGGTCAGCGACAAGACCCTGGTGCTGCAGCCCGGCCATTGGGACTGGGTGGACGGCACCTACGTGTGGGAGGGTTCGGCCTGGGTGCTGCCGCCGCATGGCGGCCAGGCGATCTGGCTCGATGGCTTCTGGACCCCCAACGGAGGAGGCTGCGCGTGGACCCAGGGCCATTTCCTGCCCTGACCCGGCGTCTGCCAGGGTGAGCGGCGCCGGTGACGCCGCCCGCCCGCTTGTGCTGTCGGGCCACGTCACCGCGCTGCGCCTGTTCGACCTGGCCTACGCCATCGACCTCGGCCAGGCCGAGCGCCTCTGGGCCGGCCAGGCGCGGCAGGGCGCCCGCTCGCGCCTGACCGGCACGCCGCCCAAGGCGGTCTCGTTCGGCGACCCGCCGCTTGGGCTGGTGCTGCCGACCATGCCGCTCACCCTGCACGAACCGTCCGGCCCCGCGGAGGTGGAGGTGGCGGTCGTTGCCCGCCTCTACGCCTTCGGCGTGGTCGCGCTGGCCGTGCAGGTGCCGGCGGGCGGCCTCGGCTGGGACGCCTTCTCGGCTCGCGTCAACGCGGTGGACGGCGCCATCGGGCCCAACACGCCGACCCCGTTCTGGCACGGCGTGCTCGACCTGCTGCGCGAGCCGATCGCCGGCGCCCTCACCCGGCCCAACCTGTCCGACCTCGAAGAGGACTACCTGATCGCCACCGTGCACCGGTTCGCCTCAGCCGTGCCGGCCGCAGCACTCGGCCGCGAGATCGACCTGGTGCCGCTGCTCAGCGGCGAGACCCGGCGCCTGGCCGACGGCGCGCGCGCCGACCTACTCAGCCGCCGCTTCAGCTACTACACCGACGACCTGGTGATCCTGACCTGGGACCGCGCCTTCATCTACGAGCCGCAGGGCGACACCGACGTCGCCGACGTGATCGAGGTCGCCAACGCGCAGTTCCTGGAAATGCGCTACTACGACGAGCTGCTCGATGCCGAGCTGCCGCGCATGTACGACCTGGTCGAGCGCGCCAAGCGCCGCTTCAGCCGCGGCCCGCGCCGCTTCGCGGGCCTTGCCCGACGCCTCTACACACTGGTGGCCGAAGTGACCGAACTGACCGAAAAGGTCGACAACGCCCTGCAGGTGACCGAGGACGTCTACCTCGCCCGCGTCTACGCCGCCTCGCTCGACCTGTTCCGCGTCAAGGCGGTGAGCGCGGCGGTGGAGCGCAAGCTTGCCATCATCCGTGACACCTACGCCGCCCTCTACGACGAAGCCGCCAGCAGCCGGGCCGGGCTGATGGAGGGGGCGGTGGTTGTGCTGATCATCGTGGAGATATTGCTGGCGCTGGCTGGGCGGCATTGAGCCGATAGCCCGGCATCGTAGGGTGGGGTGCCAAAGCGCACCCCACCCTACAAGTGGAGCAGAGCTAAGCGATCGCCACCTTCTCGTTGCCTCCTGGATGCGGCGGCGAGCCGGTGGCGACCGCTTTGAGATAGCCGTACAAATGCACCATAGTGGAGTTCGGCGCGTCCCAGTACTCGGCCTGCTCCACGTCCACCTTCAGGATGGCGATGTCGGGGTCGTCGGTACCCTTGGGAAACCACGTGCGCATCGCCTCGCCCCAATGCGCCTTTATCTCCGCCTGGTCGCGCACCACCTGGGCCGTGCCCGACAGCGACACGTAGTTCTGATGGTCCGGGTCGGCGTAGCTGACGCCCACGCGCTCATGCGCGCCGACCTCGGTCACCTTGTGGGCCGAGGCGCGGGTGTAGAAATACAGCGTGCCCTCGAAGTCCTTCTGGGCTGCGACCATCGGGCGGGAGCGCAGATGCGGCCCGTCCTCGCTGGTCAGCATGGCGAACTTGATGTCCTTGATCATGGCCGAAAGCTTCTTCAGCGTCTCGGCGTCGGCAATCTTGGTCATGGCTGGTGCTCCTTGGCTCCTTCCGCCCAAAGAGCCGGACGCGCCGGGAAGTTTCCATGTTCTGCCCGGCGGTGGCGCCGCCCGCCCGCCTATGGCACCGTCGGCGCATGCGACTCCCTCTGTTCAGCACGGCCGTCCTGTTCGCCTCCTGCGCCGCCGCCTCCGCCCAGACCGCCGTGCCGCGCCTGCAGGACGCGACCGTGGTGGCCAAGAACAGCACCATCAGCATCACCCGGCTGCCGATCCGCACGCCGTCCGGCGTGATCTACCGCGACGTGACCATCGAGCTGCACGTGGACGCCGACGGCCGGGTGACCCTGGCGACAGACGGCGCCGGCCGCGCCCTGGCCGGCAGCGCGCCGGGCGCCCCTGCCCGCCCGGTGGCGTTGCAGGCGGTGCCGAGCGGCACGCCCGCCCCTGTGCAATCCATCGAGCTGCCGCAGCGGCCCTCGCCGCCCACCGTGTTCCAGCACTTCACGCCGGGCACCTACACCGCGCCGGACGGCTCGCTCGCCCAGTTGCAGGACCGCGGCCGCGACCTGATCCACGGCGTGCCGATGTGGTCGCTGACCGCCGATGGCGGCCCGATCGGCAGCGCCGTGTTCTATGCCGGGCCGCCCCGGCTGAACCCCCGCTCGGGCCGCCTCGCGCGCGCCGGCCTGACCGGCGAGGACTACGCCTACGGCACCTCGGACTCCGGCAGCGGCGAGGTGTTCGGCACCGGCGCCCTGATCGGCGTGGCCCAGCACGGCAGCCGGCTGGAGGTGGTGAGCTTCCACCGCGGCTGCTGCAGCGACGGTGCTGAACCGACGGGCTCGGTCACCTACACCCTGGTCGGCCGCTAGGATGGCGGTGCCGCGGCTCGGCGCAATCCTGGAGACGGCACTCTACGTCGCCGATCTGGACGTCTCGCACGATTTCTACGCCCGCGTGCTGGGCTTCGAGCAGTTCCTGCGCGACGACCGCATGTGCGCCATGGGCGTGCCCGGCGGCGGCGTGCTGCTGCTGTTCCGCAGCGGCGGCTCGGCCAGCCCCAGCCACACCCCGCAAGGCACCATCCCCGCCCATGACGGGCGCGGCACGCTGCACCTGGCCTTTTCCATCCCGCGCAACGAACTCGATGCCTGGGCCACACACCTAGCCGCCGAGCGCGTGCCCATCGAAAGCCGCATCACCTGGCCCGCCGGCGGCACCAGCCTCTACTTCCGCGACCCCGACGACCACTCCGTCGAAGTAGCCACCCCAGGGCTGTGGCCCACCTGGTAGCCGGAGCCGCATTGCTCTCGGGCAATGCGAGACCCATGGTGCCGCATGGTCCGCTATCGGCGCCACCGCCTGGCCGGCGGCACATATTTGTTTACCGTGGTGCTGGCCGACCGCTCAGCGCACGCGCTGACCGGCAATATCGGGCTGCTCCGGATGGCATTCCGGCGCCCGGCCGAGCGTCCGTTCGCACTGGACCTCGTGAATGACGGGCGCAACTTCACGCCATCCAACGCTTGCTGTATTGACGAGCAAATCGAGAGTTCGGTTATATTTGAGATGAATGCTTCGACCGGCCGTCTTAAAAGCCTTCGAAAATTTCGGGCTGTTGGTGATCTTTTAGCCGCTCGCGACCTGTTGGAGGGTATGTGCATAAGTGAGGACGACATACTCGCCCTCTACTACTTGAAGGTGCTAGACGAGCTGGACGATCAGGCTGCCAAGCAGACAGCAGTCATCAGACTTATCGACAGTCTGTCAGATAGTCGCTCCGACACCTTTCTGACCATGCTCATGCGTCAGAGTGAGCGTGCCTGTCTTCCGATCGATATGACGGCAAAGGTTTTGGCCCTTGCCGCTACGAAGGATACAGACAGCGGCGAATTGGCATTTGTCTACAACGCCGTGCGACGACGACAGGCTTTTCAAAAGCGCATGGCCCCGCAGGCTCTGGGAGTGCGCTTGATTTCCATTGGCGGGGGATGCATGCCCTGGACGGTTCCTAACCGGTGGGGCTTTCGAAGTGCGCGACAGTTTGTTGACGACTTCAATCCGTTCTGTCTGGCGCTTCACTACTTGTCGGAAGTTTTACGCACGCTCGACAACAACTTTGAGATTTACCTTGATCCGGCTAGCGTAGTGGTCCGAAGAGAAGAAAATGTTGCCGCGATGTTTGCCAGGAAGAATGGCTCCGCGCAATGGCGGCATAATCTTGGACCTTACTGGACACAGTATGGTTTTGAACGGTTGCAAAGGAATCTTCGTCTGAAAATTGAGAATTACCGACGAAGCTGCGTACATCGAGGGCCGGTTGCTTTTCTGATGGAGGGGCTTTTCCCAAACGCCAACGAGCTTGCAAAGCTTAAGTCCGCTCTTTCCAAAGCTGTAGGCCACAACGATTACCTGTTGATTTTGTCAAACCACGATTATGATGTGCAAGCATCTGAGCCGGTTTTGGTGGACGACAATGTGATCCGTTTTCACTGTCCTACCCCTACTGAGGACTACAAGTGGTTCAATCTGTCGACAGCAGATTCGCCGGCAGGCCTAGATTTCGAAGAAAGTTACGCTACAAAGCTCCTCTCGTGCTTTGAGCGAGTAACTCGCAATCGTGCCGAAACGTCTGATCGTGGTTGATCTGCGCCGTCGAGCTGATCGCAATGAACTAGCGCATTCCGTCTTATGGTATAGCTCGGCGCCGGGACGCGGAAGCTCCGATCAAAGGGAGACAATTGTTATATGAACGCACAAGACGGCGCCGAAGCGGTATCGAATGGTAAAGTCGAGGGTAAGAAGCTGGACCTCAAGGTTGCCACGCGACGGCGCGCCATGCGGAAACTCTACGTGCCTCATCCGGCATCTACCATTTTCCCCCTCGGGACAAAAATGTCGGAACTGTATCCGTTCGTCGGCAGAACGCTATTCGCCGACCAACCACTGACCTACATAGAGTTCGGCGTGTTTGAAGGTGCCAGTCTGGACCGAATGGCACAAATTTTCACTCATCCAGAAAGCCGGTTTATAGGTTTCGACAGCTTCGAGGGACTGCCTGAAGCTTGGGCTCGGAAGGAGAAAGGTGCTTTTTCGACCAACGGTAAGCTGCCGGTGAACACGGACTCTCGCGTCAGCTACGTCAAGGGATATTTTCAAAACACGTTGCCGAATTTTCTAATAAACAATCCATTAAGTTCGCGAGTCCTCGTGCACTTTGATGCCGACCTTTATTCCTCTACCCTATTTTTAATGACGACGCTTTGGCATCATCTTCGTGAATATCACTTCATCTTTGACGAATTCATGCAAGAAGAAGCAAGTGCCATGTATGATTTTGTTGTGTCGTATCCCGTAGAGTACTCCTTTTTGGCATGCACCACAAACGACAAAGATCATCACAAGCCGCAACAACTATTTGGATACCTGAAGAAGTCAATCTACAAGCCTTGAGCGCCAATATCTTTCTCGGCCAGAGGCGAAATTTGCGGTGATGGCGCTGCATTCGTGTTCCTCAATCAAGGCAAGGCGCAATCCGGCCACGCTTGGCTACGCTCGTCGGTCGGCGCTCAGCGTGTGGACGGCGGCGAGGACGTGGGGAACGGAGACGATCCACGTGTCGCCGTGGACGGCGGGGGACAGTTCGCTCCATGCGCCCTGCGCGCGGCCGATCACGCAGTCGTAGCGGATCTCCAACATGGCCGCGAGGTGGCGAAAACACCAGTTCACGTAGGAGTCCATCAGCAGCTCAAGAACGACAGCTGCGGGATTGGCAAAGACGATGTTCGTCAGCCCTGCGCCGTGCGGCGCCACGATGATCTCTGCCTCACGGAAAAGCTGGATCTGCGTCGTCAAACTCAGCGTCTCGAGATGCACGGGCACGAACCCGATCTTCGCCAGCGCGTCGGTGAGGTCCGCCTCGTTCGAAAGCCGCCTGTTGCGGGCGTATTGGCGCGACACGTAGATGCGTCTGGGCAGACGGCAGGACGCTGCACCCGCCCTGTCGCGCATTCCCCAGAACAACGTTTTCAGGCACGGATAATACGTGGATTGTCCATGCACCGTCCAAGGAAGTATAAGTTCCTCGACCTCGATCGTGTCGGACGCGCCGACCTCAATCACGTCGCGCCAGTCAGGATCCGTCAACGCCAGAAGGCTCAGTGCCTGCGGAGCATGCTGCGGGACCAGAAGGCTGCCGAACGACGCCACCCCGGCATCCCGCGTGATGGCCAGCCGGGGGACCGAGTCGATCATCGAATGAAAAGTGTTGCCGCAACTCCCCGTCAGCAGGGATGCGTTCGCTCCTGACAACCGCTTGCGCGCGTGTTCATGCAGCGCGATGGACCGTCCATCGACATCGTAGCGATTCTGGTCGGCGGAGGTGTGTGCCAGCGTCTCCTCGACCACCACGTCGTCTATGGCCAGTATGCCCGCCCCCGTGTGCAGGACGGCATCCCTCACCCTGAACAGAGGGCTGGCGAAGGAGTCGTATCGGGGGTTCATCCAGGAAACGCCGCCGGGAAGTTCGCGCACCCGCATTCGTTCGAGGAAGCTCCGCCCGATGCGCAGCTCCGGCAACACGACCGTGTGAGGCGGTTCGGAGAAGACGTGATCGATCCGCGTCCGCACCCCTACCGAAGCCTGGTCCGACAAACAGTGTTCCAGGCTTCGAACAGTAAACCGCACTCACACCCCGCCTCGCCCTGGGCCTTACTGAAATTGGGGGTCTGGGGTTTCAAACCCCAGCGGGGTCCAGGGGCTCTGCCCCATAAGCGCGAATCGAAGGTCTTTCCCCGGCTCGATGTGATGTGATTCATG
>CALMVI010000087.1 GCA_937873095.1 uncultured Acetobacteraceae bacterium
TTGCATGACGTTCATGGCGTGTAGTCTAGCAGACGGCTGGGAACGGCCAGGGGCGCTGCCCCTGGACCCCGCTGGGGTTTGAAACCCCAGGCCCCCGGTAGTTAATGGTTCGCAGGCAGGTTTGGATGCGGTAGTATGGGCCGAGAGGTCTAGAGCGGACGGGAGGCTTTGTCATGTTCACCGAAGAGATGGCCTATCCCGTACTGGGGCTGACCGTGGGCCTGATCGTCGGGCTGACGGGGGTCGGCGGCGGCTCGCTGATGACGCCCCTGCTGGTCCTGCTGTTCCACATCCAGCCGACAAAGGCCGTCGGCACCGACCTTCTGTATGCCGCGATCACCAAGACGGTCGGCACCGCCGTGCACAACGCCAGCTCGACGGTGGATTGGCGGATCGTGCGACGGCTGGCCTACGGCTCCATCCCGGCGACCGCGCTGACCCTCGTCGCCCTCTACCTCTTTGGTCCGGAGAGCAAGCGGGTTGCGGACGCCATCACGTTCAGCCTGGGTGTGGCGCTGCTGCTGACGGCGGTGTGCATCCTGTTCCGCAACTGGATCGTGGACACCATCGGCCGACGGTTCGGCGAGCCGTCGCCGCGCACCGCCTCCGTCCTGACCACACTCAGCGGCGTCGTGCTGGGCGTGCTGGTGTCCATCTCCTCGGTCGGCGCGGGGGCGCTCGGCGTCACCGTGCTCATATTGCTGTACCCGCGCAGCAAGCTGGCGAGCATCGTCGGCTCCGACATCGCACATGCGGTCCCCCTGACGCTCATCGCCGGGCTGGGGCACTGGCAGATGGGCGACGTCAACACCGTCCTGCTGGGCCAGCTGCTTGTGGGTTCCATCCCCGGCATCCTGATCGGCAGCTATCTCGCGCCCAGGATGCCGGAGGGCGGTCTGCGCCCCGTCCTGGCGTCTGTGCTGTTCGTGGTCGGCGGCAAGCTGGTGTTTTAGCCGGCAGCCGCCACATGGCTGCCGCATGGATGTTGCCGTTCCCGACGAGCCCTCGGCTGCCGAGCTGATCGCCGGACGGGCCGGGCTGCGCGCCCACCCGATGGACGGCCTGCTGTTCGACGGCGTGCCGCTGGCCGGCATCGCGGCGCGGCACGGCACCCCGTGCTGGGTCACCAGCGCGGACACGCTGCGGCGCAGGTTCCGCACGCTGAGGGCGGCGATGCCAGGCGTGACCATCCACTACGCGGTCAAGGCGAACGACCACCTGGCGCTGCTGGCCGTGATGGCGGCCGAGGGCGCGGGCGCCGACGTGGTCAGCGGCGGCGAACTGCTGCGGGCGGTGCGGTCGGGCGTGCCCGGCGGCAGCATCGTGTTCTCGGGGGTGGGCAAGACCCGCGGCGAGCTGGCGCTGGCGCTGGCCAGCGGCGTGGCCCAGATCAACGTGGAGAGCGAGGAGGAGCTGCTGGCCCTCTCTGCCGTGGCGCAGGAACGTGGCGGGACGGCGCAGGTGGCGCTGCGCGTCAACCCCGACGTCGATGCCGGCACCCACGGCAAGATCAGCACCGGGCGCGCAGGCGACAAGTTCGGCATCCCCCTGCAGGACGCGGCGGCACTCTACGCCCGGGCGTCCCGCATGCCCGGCATCAGAGCAATCGGCCTGGCGGTGCATATCGGCAGCCAGATCCGTGCCGTGGCCCCCTTCGGGGCGGCCTACCGCGCCGTGGCCGACCTGGTCGTGGGGCTGCGCGGGCAAGGCCTGGGGGTGGAGACGGTGGATTGCGGCGGCGGCCTGGGCATTCCCTACGCAGGCGAGCCGGCGATCCTGCCGCACGCCTGGGCCGCCTCGATCCAGGCGGCGCTCGGCGGGCTGGACTTGCACCTTGCCGTCGAACCAGGACGCTGGCTGGTGGGCCCGGCCGGGCTGCTGCTCGCCAGCGTCATCCGCACGCGCCGGGCCGGGATGGCGCGACCCATCGTGATCCTGGACGCGGCGATGAACGACCTGGCGCGCCCGGCGCTGTACGATGCCTGGCACGGGGTGGTGCCGGTGTCGGCCGCCTGCCTGGCCAGGACGCCCGAGCTGGTCGACATCGCCGGACCGGTCTGCGAGAGCAGCGACGTGCTCGCCCGCCGCCGCATGCTGGCGCCGTTGCCGGACGACGCGCTTGTGGCGATCCTCGACGCCGGTGCGTATGGTGCGGTGATGAGCTCCAGCTACAACGCCCGGCCACCCGCGGCCCAGGTGCTGATCGACAGCCATCTGCCTGGCGGCCAGGCGCTGATCCGCGCGCCCGGCACGGCCGCCGAGCTGTGGGCCGCCGAAATCCTGCCGGCGCGCGCGTGACCGCCGCGTCGCGGCTTCGGCTCTACGTCGCGGCGGGGCGGTCGGTGCTGCTCGCCGAGACGCTGGCCGCCGAACTCTGGCCTGCCGCCTCGCTCTGCGCGGCGGTGGCGGCGCTGGCCCTGTTCGGGCTGCCTTCCCTCCTGCCCTGGGGCGTGCACCTGGTGCTGCTGCTGTCGGCCGCCGTGGCGCTGGCCTGCATGCTCGTCCGCACGGCCGCCAGGACGCGCCTGCCCGCCGCGGCCGATGCCGAGCGCCGGCTGGAGCGGGATTCGGGCCTGCCGCACCGGCCCTTCGCCACGCTGCGCGACCGGCCTGCCGTGCCGGACGGCGCCCCGCCGGCGTTCTGGCTGCTGCACCAGGCGCGGGCGCGGGCGGCGCTCGCCTCGCTTCGCCTGGCGCCGCCGCGCCCGCATCTGCCGCGGCGCGACCCCTACGCGCTGCGGGGCGCAGCCTCGGTGCTGCTCGCGGCCGGCCTGGTCGTGGCCGGACCGCGCGCGGGCGCTCGGCTGCAGGCGGCGTTGCTGCCCGGGCTGCCCGGTCTGCAGGGGGGAGAGCCGGCGATGGTGCAGGCGTGGATACAGCCGCCCGCCTATACCGGCCTCCCGCCGGTGTTCCTGCCGCAGGGCGGCAGTGCCGCGGACGCGCCGATCACCGTGCCGGCGGGGTCGCGCCTGACGCTCAGCATCACCGGGCTGTCGTCGGCGCCCAGCCTGACCCTTGCCGGCCGCAGGCTCGGCGTCGAGGCGCTGGGACATGACAGTTTCCAGGCGACGGCCTCGGTGACCGAGGGCGGGCGGCTGACCATCGGCCGGGCGTTCTCGACCCTGGCGGGCTGGTCGCTCGCGGTGCTGCCGAACGAACCGCCTGCCATCGCCTGGACCGCACCGCCCGGCCGGGCGGGAACGTCGCTCTCCACCCGGCTGCCGTGGCAGGTGCGTCAGCGCTGGGGCGTGGCCCGCCTGCAGGCAGAGCTGCGCCCGCGCGGCCGGCCCGACCTTCCGGCCCTGGTCGTTCCCCTGCCGCTGCCGGGCACCCCGCGCGACGCGAAGGGCAGTGCCGCGCCGGACCTGTCCGCCGAGCCCTATGCCGGGCTGATGCTGACCGGCCGACTGACCGCCGAGGACGTGTCTGGCCAGCGCGGGCAGGGCGCGCCGGCCGATTTCGTGCTGCCGGCGCGCGAGTTCCGCCACCCGCTGGCGCGCGCCATCGCCGAGCTGCGCCGCCGGCTGGCGCTGCACCCGGACCAGCGCCTGGAGCTGGCCGACGAGGTGTCGTCGCTGGCCGAAGCGCCGCTCGCCCAGCCCACCCCCGGCCTGACCGGGGCCGGCATCGCGCTGAACCTGTCCGCCGGCGCCGCGCTGCTCGCATCTCCCCGCGCGCACGCCGCCGACATCGCCGCCGTGCAGGCGCGGCTGTGGACGCTGGCCCTGGCGCTCGACGGCGCGCTGCCGGACGCGTCGGCGCGCGCGCTGGCCCAGGCGCGCGAGGATCTGCGCCACGGCATCGAGGACCATGCGCGCGGCAAGCTGTCCGACCGGGAGCTGAACCAGAAGCTGGACGCGCTGCGCCAGGCGCTGGACAAGCGGCTGGCCGATCTGGGCAAGCGCGCCGCCGAGCAGGGCGCGCTGCAGAAATTCGACCCGAAGAGCCAGCATCTGTCCGCGCCCTCGATCGACCGGATGATCGACCGGCTGGAGCGCTCGCTGCAGGACGGCAAGATGGCCGAGGCGCGTCAGCAGATGGCCGAGCTGGAGCGCATGATGGACCAGCTGAAGAACGCGCACATCATGACGCAGGAGGAGATGCGGGAGCAGCAGAAGCAGGCCCGCACCGGGCGCCAGCAGATGGGCGCCGTGCAGGACATGGTGCAGCGCGAGAGCGGGTTGCTGGACCACGCCCAGGCCAGAGGGGCGGATTCGCCCGCGATCCCGCAGGGCGCCTCGCCGCTGGACCAGTTCGGCCAGCCGCCGGGCCCGGACGAGGCGTCGCCCGAGCCGCCGCTGGCGATGCCGCCATCCGCCCCGCCGGCACGGCGGGCGCCTGATCCGGCGCAGGATGCGCGCACCCAGCGCGCGCTGCACCGGGCGCTGGACGCGCTCAAGGACGGCCTGGCGCAGTCCGGCCGGCAGAAGCCGCACAGCCTGGACGATGCGAGCCAGGCCATGCAGGACGCCGCGGGCGCGCTGTCGGCGGCGCACGAGGCCGAAGCGCGCGACGCCATCGCGCGCGCCATCGCCGCCCTGCAGCAGGGTGGGCAGGAGATGTCGCGCCAGCAGGGCCAGGGTTCCGGCACAGGGATGCAGCTGAGCCTTTCACCCGGCGGCCGGCGCGGCGATGGGCAGGGCGAGGACGGGCAGGGCGAAGACGGGCAGGAAGAGCCTGGCGACGGCCATGGCGGGCAGCGGCGCGACCCGTTCGGCCGCCCGGTGGACGGGTCGGGCACCATGGCCGACGACCCAGGCCTGCGCGTGCCCGACCGGATGGAGGAGGCCAGAAGCCGCGCCATCCAGGAGGAGCTGCGCCGCCGCGGTGCCGATCGCGGCAGGCCGAAGGGCGAGCTGGACTACATCGGCCGGCTGCTCAAGCCGTTCTGACCGCCTCCCCCGACCGGTCAGGGGAGGGCTAGAGCCTGTTTTTAACGAGCATCTTCACCCGATCAGACGATTCCGTCTGATCGGGATCTGCTCTACCGCTCGACGCACATGGCGACGCCCATGCCGCCGCCGATGCACAGCGTGGCCAGCCCCTTTTTCGCGTCGCGCTTGCCCATCTCGTGCAGCAGCGTCACCAGCACGCGCGCGCCGGAGGCGCCGATCGGGTGGCCGAGCGCGATGGCGCCGCCGTTCACGTTGACCCGCTCCGTATCCCAGCCGAGGTCCTTGTTGACGGCGCAGGCCTGGGCTGCGAAGGCCTCGTTCGCCTCGATCAGGTCGAGCTCGCCCACCGACCACCCCGCCCGCTCCAGCGCGCGGCGGCTGGCGGGGATCGGCCCCGTTCCCATCACGGCCGGATCCACGCCGGCGGTGGCGAAGCTGGCGATGCGGGCCAGCGGCGCGAGACCGCGGCGCTGCGCCTCCTCCCCGCTCATCAGCATCAGCACGGCGGCACCGTCGTTGATGCCGCTGGCGTTGCCCGCCGTGACCGTGCCTTCCTTGCTGAAGGCCGGCTTCAGCTTGGACATCGTCGCCATGTCGCTCTCGTGGCGGATGTACTCGTCGGTGTCGACCACCGTCTCGCCCTTGCGGCCGCGCACGGTGACGGGCGCGATCTCGTCGCGGAACCGGCCGGACTTGCTGGCGGCCGAGGCCTTGGTCTGCGAGGCGACGGCGAACTCGTCCTGCATCTGGCGGGTGATCTGGTATTTTTCGGCCACGTTCTCGGCGGTGTTGCCCATGTGATAGCCGTGGAACGCGTCCCACAAGCCGTCCTTGAGCATGGTGTCGGTCAGCTCCAGCGCGCCCATCTTGGTGCCGCCGCGCAGGTAGGCGGCGTGGTTGGCCAGGCTCATGCTCTCCATGCCGCCGGCGGCCACCACCCGGCTCTCGCCGGTGCGTATCTGCTGCGCGGCCAGCGCCACTGCGCGCAGGCCGGAGCCGCAGACCTGGTTGATGCCGAACGCGGTCTTGTCGTCCGGCAGCCCGGCCTTGCGGGCGGCCTGTCGGGCGGGGTTCTGGCCCTGCGCCGCGCTCAGCACGTGGCCGAGGATCACCTCGTCCACCTCGGAGCTCTCGAGGCCCGCGCGCTCCACCGCGGCGCGGATCGCCACCGTGCCGAGCTCATGGGCGGGCACGGTCGCGAAGGCGCCGTTGAAGCTGCCGACCGGCGTGCGGGCGGCCGATACGATGACCACGTCCATGGCTTGTTCCTCCTGCATGCTGTGCCTCAACATAGGCGGCGGCGGCAGGGGAAGTAAGGCTCTGGCGACTGGCTACAGCCGCGAGGCGATGTCCGCGCGGCAGTTCGGCGATTGCCGGTAATACTGGTGCGAGGTGAGAAAGGTGCGGCGGTAGTCGTCGAACCCGGTCGCGTCGACGATGCTGTAGATTTCGGCGGGGAACAGGGCCGTGTCGGCCTTTTCGTCGGGACCTTTCTGGCCCAGCCGCGCGGCCCCGAGATTGACCCAGAAGCTGAGCTGCAGCACCTGGTCCACGGCGCTGAAGTAGATCACGACCTTTCTCGACAGCCTGGACAGCCCGCTGAGGCGCGCCGGCTGCGGCTGGTCGAACGCGTCGGCGCCGCAATCGCCGGCGGCCAGGAACGCCACGTCGAACAGGTCGGCCGGGCCGTTGCCATGCAGGAACCAGTTTTCCACCGCGCTCTGCAGCGCAAGATGGCCATGCTGTGCGCCAGCAGGTAGGTCTTCCGGCCCTGGGCACGCGCGGCGGTCAGGATGGGTTCGAGGTTGGCGAAGAACGTCATCAGGTGCTGGCCCGAAAGCCGCGCCATCGTCTGGTCGCGCTTGTAGGCGTCCGGCAGGACCGGGCCGTCCAACACCTCGCCCAGCGAAGGCCAGCTGAACGCGACCACGCTCATGTCCGCCGCCTCGGCCTTCGACGCGGACAGCCACTCGCGGTTGAAGGCGGCGCGGGTCAGCGCGTCGGAAAAGCTGTTGTCGAACCCGTGGATGAACACGAGCAGGTTGCGCCCCGCATCGGCCAGGTCGCCCGCGGCGTCCGGCGAGAAACGACCGACGCTGATGTCGGTGATCGCGCCGACGGTTCCCTGCACGTTGCCCGCGACGTCGATGCCGCCGACGAAGGCCGTGCCGTAGATCATGCCGGAGGAGTCCGATGGCGGCTGTATGCCGGTGGTGTAGCTCGCCACCTCGTCCGCCGGGCCGTCAGGCGGCCGGTTGGTTGCGAAATACACCGTCGACTGCGCCATCGCCATCCTCCGGTTTCACCATGACGTTCAGCCGCCGGGGCGGCGTCGCGGCCGGCTCGTCGTGCGCCCCGGCCGACCGGTCCGGGTCAGGCCGCCTTGGCCATCCGGTGCAGGGCGCACAGCTTGTTGCCATCGGGGTCGCGCAGGTAGGCGAGGTAGAGCTTGCCCATGCCGCTCTCGCGCACCCCCGGCGGGTCTTCGATGGCGGTGCCGCCTGCGGCCACGCCGGCCTTGTGCCAGGCATCGGCCTGTTCCGGGCCGTCCATGGCCAGGCCGATGGTGGCGCCGTTGCCGTGGGTGGCCGGCTCGCTGTTGATCGGCTTGGTGATCAGCAGCACCGATCCGCCGTGCATGTACACCAGGCGGCCCTTCTCGTCGGTGATGCCGGGTTTGCCGCCGATGGCGGTGAAGATCGCGTCGTAGAATGTCTTGGACCGGGCCAGGTCGTTGCTGCCGATCATCATGTGGCTGTACATCGTTATCTCCTCCTCGGCCGTTCTCAGGCCCGCACCGTCTAACAGACAAGCGGCCCGGCCGACAGGCAGGGCGCCGCCATGGCTGGCCTCCCCCCTGCGGCGTGTGGCAGAACGCCGCGAAACAGAGGAATGCAGCCTCCATGGCCGAAATCAACGCAGTGACCGACCTGACCACCGAGGGCGAGGTGGCCGTGCTGACGGTGGACTCGCCGCCGGTCAACGCCCTGTCGGTCGCCGTGCGGCAGGGCATCGTGGACGGCATCGCGCGCGCGGTGGCCGACCCCTCGGTGCGCGGCATCGTCCTGGCCTGCGCCGGCCGCACCTTCATCGCCGGCGCCGACATCACCGAGTTCGGCCGTCCGCCGCAGGAGCCTTCGCTGCACGCGGTGATCCGCGACATAGAGGCCTCGCCCAAGCCGGTGGTCGCCGCGATCCACGGCACGGCCCTCGGCGGCGGGCTGGAGACGGCGCTCGGCTGCCACTACCGCGTGGCGGTGCCGAGCGCCAGGCTCGGCCTGCCGGAGGTCAAGCTGGGGCTGCTGCCGGGGGCGGGCGGCACGCAGCGCCTGCCGCGCGTGGTGGGCGTGAGCCAGGCGCTGGAAATGGTGACGTCCGGCACGCCCATCGGCGCCAAGCAGGCGCTGGACCGCGGGCTGGTGGACGCGCTGGCGCCGGAAGACGGCCTGCGCGCCTTCGCGGTCGACTACGCCCGCAGGCTGCTGGCCGACAACAAGCCGCTGCACCGGGTGCGCGACCTGCCGGTGCAGGCCGAGCCAGGCGTGTTCGACGCGTTCCGCCGCGCCAACGCCCGCAAGTTTCGCGGTTTCGACGCGCCGGAATACAACATTCGCTGCATCGAGGCGGCCGCGACGCAGCCCTTCGACGAGGGCGAGCAGACCGAGCGCCGGCTGTTCATGGAACTGATGAACGGCACGCAGTCGAAGGCGCAGCGTTATTTGTTCTTCGCCGAGCGCGAGGCGCAGAAGATCCCCGGCCTGCCGAAGGGCACCCCCGTCCGCCCGATCAAGAAGGTGGGCGTGATCGGCGCCGGCACGATGGGCGGCGGCATCAGCATGAATTTTCTGTCCGCCGGCTACGCGGTGACGATCGTGGAGGCCAACGAGCGCGCGCTGGAACGCGGCGTCGGGATCATGCGCGGCAACTATGAAAACACCGCCAAGAAGGGGCGGCTGACGACCGAGCAGGTGGAACGCAACATGGGGCTGCTGTCGCCCAGCATGTCGTTCGACGACCTGGCCGAGTGCGACCTGGTGATCGAGGCGGTGTTCGAGAACATGGACATCAAGCTCGACATCTTCGGCAAGCTCGACCGTATCGTGAAGCAGGGCGCGATCCTGGCCAGCAACACCAGCTACCTCGACATCGACCGCATCGCCGGCGCGACCCAGCGGCCGCAGGACGTGTGCGGCATGCATTTCTTCTCGCCGGCGAACGTCATGCGCCTGCTCGAGGTGGTGAGGGGGGAGCGCACGGCGCCTGACGTGCTCGAGACGGTGATGCAGCTGGCCAAGAAGATCGGCAAGGCGGCCGTGGTGGCCGGCGTCTGCCACGGCTTCATCGGCAACCGCATGCTGAACCTGCGCCAGCGCGAGGCGAACAAGCTGATCCTGGAAGGTGCGATGCCCTGGGACGTGGACCGGGTGATCTACGATTTCGGCTTTCCGATGGGGCCGTTCCAGATGGCCGACCTTGCGGGGCTGGACATCGGCTGGTCGGCCGAGACCAGCCGCGGCGAGACGTTGCGCGACCAGCTCTGCGAACGCGACCGACGCGGCCAGAAGACGCGCTCGGGCTTCTACGACTACAACGAGAAGCGCGAGCACACGCCGAGCCCGATCGTCGAGGAGCTGGTGCTGAAGCAATCGGCCGAACGCCAGATCAGGCGGCGCAAGATCGACGACCAGGAAATCCTCGAACGCTGCATCTACCCGATGATCAACGAGGGCGCGCTGATCCTGGAAGAGGGCCGCGCTTACCGCGCCAGCGACATCGACATGGTCTGGCTCACCGGCTACGGCTGGCCCGCCTATCGCGGCGGCCCGATGTTCTACGGCGACACGGTCGGGCTGAAGACCGTGCTGGGCAGGATGCAGGAGTTCCAGCGCATGTCGGAGGCCGATTTCCGGCCGGCGCCGATGCTGGTCAAGCTCGCCGAGAGCGGCGGGACCTTCACCGCGGCCTGACCCGCACGGCGTCATGGCCGGGGCTGGCCCGGCCATGACGCGCCGTGCGGCTACTTGCCGTGCGTGCGGCCGATGAAGCCCGCCACGTTGTCGTGCAGCTGCTGCAGCGACGCCTGATGGGCATAGACCATGTGGCCGGACTCGTACTGCCTGAACTCTATGTTGCCCTGCAGCCTGGGCGGTATCTGCAAATGCTGCATCTCGTAGATGCCCTCGTAGAACGGCGTCGCCAGATCGTAATAGCCGCCGTTGAGCTGTATCTTCAGGTTCGGGTTCATCTTCAGCGCGGCCGCGATGTCGGGCATCACGTTGGCCGATTGCGGCAGTTTCTCCGGCGCCCCGGGCGGCTGGTGCTGCATGTCCCACCAGCGGAACACGTCGATCTCCGGCTTGTACGCCTGGCCCTCGCCGTAATGCAGCACGCGGCGCACGTAGTCGTTGAAGGTCGAGACGTAGGCCGAGCTGATCGATGCCGATTGCGGGTCGTAGTCGGCTTCCTTGCTCAGCGGGTCCATCGTCGGTCCGGAGAACCGCGTGTCCAGCCGGCCGGTGGTGGTGTCGGTGTCGTCCTGCAGGGTCTTCTCGAACTCGCCGCCGTCGATGCGCAGGTTGGCTTTCTTGATGTAGGCGACGGGCAGCCCGGTGTAGTCGTGCAGCTTGGCGGCGATCGCCTCGCGCCGGTCAGGCGGCAGCGACGCGCCGGCGGCGAGCGCCAGCGTGTAGTCGGTCATCGCGAAATGCTCGACCTCGCCCATCAGGGCAGGGATGCTCTGGGTGCCGGGCAGCTTGTGATGGTAGCGCGCCGTTGCGGCGTAGGTGGGCAGCGCCAGCGGGTAGGCGACGTCGATCCCCGGGTTGGTCTCCGGCCCGTCCACGCTGGTGTCGAAACTGAATATCTGGCTGAGCAGGATCACGCCGTTCAGGTCCACGTCGTAATCGGCCTGCAGCATGTTCGACAGCACGGCCGAGCGCGTGGTGCCGTAGCTTTCGCCGAACAGGTATTTGGGCGAGTTCCAGCGGCCGTATTTCGACAGGAAGCCGGTGATGAACTCGCAGAAGGCGTGCGCGTCCGCGTCGATGCCGTAGAACGATTTTTCCTTGTCGCGTCCTGCGATCCTGCTGAAACCGGTGCCAGGCGCGTCGACGAAGACGAGGTCTGACGCATCGAGCAGGCTCTGGTCGTTGTTGACCAGCTGGTACGGTGCGGCGGGCGTGTGGCTGTCGTCCAGGGTCACCACGCGCCGCGGCCCGAACGCGCCCATGTGCAGCCACACGCTGGACGATCCTGGGCCGCCGTTGAACAGGAACGTCACCGGCCGGCCTTCGGCGGGCGCGCCCTTCGCAAGATAGGCGACGTAGAACATCGACGCTTCCGCGGTGGGCCCGCGATCCTCGTCGTCGTCCTTGGCGCCGTCCTCCTTGTCGGGCTTGGGCACGTCGTCCCAGCCTTTCGGATGCACCACCAGCGTGCCGGCGATGGCCTGGTAGGCGACCGGCCGGCCGCCGACCGTCACCGTGCCGTCCGTCACGCGCGATTCCGGCTTGAAGCGGGCGTGCGGCGCGTCCGGCTTGTCGGCTGGCGCCTTGTCGGGCCGGGGGGCGTCGGCCGCGTAAAGCGCGGGGGCCAGCAGCAGGCTCGCGCCGAGCAGGGTGGCGCGCAGGCTATGTCGTTTCATTCGTATTCCCGGTCGCGTGTTGAAGGATGCCTGGGTTCAGGCGGCGAAAACTTCGTCGAACAGGCCGCGCATCTCCGCCCAGGACCGCGCATCGGCCTGCGCGTTGTAGGCCGCCATCTCCGGCCGGCCCAACTTGTCGGCATCGGGGTTGGTGAAGGCGTGCACCGTGCCGCCGTAGAGCGACATCTGCCAGTTCACCCGGGCCTCGCGCATTTCCGCCTCGAAGGCAACTCGGGAGGCGCCGTCGACGGCGGGGTCGTCGGCGCCTATGCAGACCAGCACCTTGCCGCGGATGTTCCTGGCATCCTGGGGCGCCTTGGTGCCCAGACCGCTGTGGAAGCCCACGACAGCGCCGAGGGCCGCGCCGGCGCGGGCCAGCTCCAGCGCCATGGTGCCGCCGAAGCAGAAGCCGATCGCGGCGACGCGGCCGGGGTCCACGTCGGGGTGCGCCAGCAGGGCGGTCAGCGCAGCGTCGGCGCGCGCCCTGATGCGCGCGGGCGCCTCTCGCAGCGGGGCGAGCAGGCCCATCGCCTCCTCCGGCCCGCTGGTCAGGTATTGTCCGCCGTGCAGGTCGCCGGCCAGTGCGACGTAGCCCAGGGCGGCCAGCCGCTCCGCCCGCTGCTTGGCATGAGCGCCCAGGCCGAACGCCTCGGGGAAGACCAGCACGCCGGGACGGCGGCCCGCCCCGGCCGTGTCGGTTGCGAGATGCCCCTTCATGGCGAGGCCGTCGGCCTGGTAGTCAACGCTCTGCGTCTGTATTGGCATGGTATGGTCCTCGTCTGTGGCCGCGCCGTCCGGCGTCGTCGCACAGGCAGGCGTTAGCAGCGGAGACGCCTTGCGTCACCTCGTCGCAGCATGGTCGAGGGTGCAGGCGCGTGCCTCAGGCGACGCTCTCATAGACCAGCATCAGGTGCCCGTCGCGCAGGAACGCGTCGCATTCCCGCATGCCGATGGAGCCCAGCACCATGCGCGAGCCGAAATTGTCGCCGCGCGCCACGGCCACGATGCGGGCGAGGCCGGCGCGGTCGTGGGCGAAGCGCAGCGCGGCCGATGCCGCCTCGCGCGCCAGGCCGCGGCCGCGCGCCTCTGGCCAGACGGCGAAGCGCAGCGCCCGCCCGCGCCCGTCCGGCCGGTCGTGGATGCCGGTCGTGCCCTGGAAGACGCGGCCCTCGCGGATCGCGAACATGCCCACCCCCTGGGCAGCCCAGTAGATGCGGTCGTTCGTCAGCTCGTCCACCACCTGCCACCCGGACCGCACGCCGCCCAGCATCTGGCCGTAGACCAGCGGGTCCGCCTTCAGCGCCATCAAATCCGTCAGGTCGGCCGCCCCCACCGGCTCCAGCGTCAGTCGGGGCGTGCGGAGCAGGCGGCGCTACCGGGCGAGCGGCCGATACTTGATCCGGTGCGGCTCGGTGGCGTCGGCCCCCAGGCGCCGGCGCTTGTCCTCCTCGTAGGCCTGGAAGTTGCCCTCGAACCATTCGACGTGGCTGTCGCCCTCGAAGGCCAGGATGTGGGTCGCCAGCCGGTCGAGGAACCAGCGGTCGTGGCTGATGATGACGCAGCAGCCGGCGAACTCGGAGATGGCCTCCTCCAGCGCGCGCAGCGTGTCCACGTCCAGGTCGTTGGTCGGCTCGTCGAGCAGGATGACGTTGCTTTCCTTCTTCAGCATTTTTGCGAGGTGCACCCGGTTGCGCTCGCCGCCGGATAGTATTCCGACCCGCTTTTGCTGGTCCGAACCCTTGAAGTTGAACGCGCCGACATAGGCGCGCGACGGCACGGCCTTCTTGCCGATGTAGAAGACGTCGGTGCCGCCAGAAATCTCCTCCCAGACGGTTTTCTCGCCATCCAGATCGTCGCGGCTCTGGTCCACATAACCGAGCTTCACCGTCTCACCGATCTTCAAATCGCCTGTATCGGGATGCTCCTGGCCCGTAATCATACGGAACAGCGTGGTCTTGCCGGCGCCGTTCGGGCCGATCACGCCGACAATGCCGCCGGGCGGCAGCTTGAAGTCCAGATCGTCGATCAGCAGGCGGTTGCCGTACGCCTTGCGCAGCTTTTCGGCGGTGATCACCGTGCCGCCCAGGCGCGGCGGCGGGGCGATGAGGATTTCGGCCGTGCTGCCGGCGAGTTCGGCGGATTTGGCCTGCATCTCTTCGTAGCGGGCGATGCGCGACTTGCTCTTGGTCTGCCGCGCCTTGGGGCTGGAGCGTATCCAGTCGAGTTCCTGGGTGAGCGCGCGTTGGCGGGCGCTCTCCTCCTTCTCCTCCTGGGAGAGCCGCTTGCGCTTCTGTTCCAGCCACGAGGAATAATTGCCCTCAAACGGGTAGCCGCGGCCGCGCTCTATCTCGAGGATCCAGTTGGTGACGTTGTCGAGAAAATAGCGGTCGTGGGTCACCACCATGACGGTGCCTTCGTAGTCGCGAAGCGTCTTTTCCAGCCAGGAGACGCTCTCGGCGTCCAGATGGTTGGTGGGCTCGTCGAGCAGCAGCAGGTCGGGCTTCTCCAGCAGCAGGCGGCACAGCGCCACCCGCCGGCGCTCGCCGCCCGACAATTTGGTCACATCCGCCTCGGGCGGTGGGCAGCGCAGGGCGTCGAGCGCAATCTCGATGCGGCGGTCGAGATCCCAGCCGTCCTCGGCATCGATCTTCTCCTGCAGCGTGGACTGCTCGGCGAGCAGGCGCTCCATCTCGTCGTCCTCCATCGGCTCGGCGAACCGGTCGGAGATGGCGTTGAAGCGCGTCAGGGCCGCCTTCAGCGGGCCGAAGGCCTCGGCCACGTTCTCCGCCACGTTTTTCGTCGGATCCAGATAAGGTTCCTGGCTCAGATACCCGACGCGCGCGCCCTCCGCCGCGAACGCCTCTCCGCCATACTCCGTCTCGATGCCCGCGATGATCTTCATCAGCGTGGATTTTCCGGCGCCGTTCACCCCCAGCACGCCGATCTTCACGCCAGGCAGAAACGAGAGGGTGATGCCCTTGAACACCTCACGCCCGCCCGGATAGGCTTTGGTGACGTCCTTCATCACATAGACATACTGGTAGCTGGCCATGCTCAGGCTCCAAACTTTTCGCGGTGCGCCTGTCTAAATGGCCCCCTTTGGCGGAGCAAGGAACACGCCCTCGACCAATCGAGCGCGGTTGCGCCCGTTGGCGTCTTGGTGTTTCTGGCGATGCCCTGTGCGCCTGTAGCTCAACTGGTTAGAGCGGGCCGCTCATAACGGCTAGGTTGCGGGTTCAAGTCCTGCCGGGCGCACCAGGGTGCCAGCCACAGTCAATCCGGAATGCAGCCTCAGCAAGACCGGAGCCGTGCACCCGCAGTCAGCGGGATGCGCTGGCCGCTACAAACGACAGATACTCTTCAGACGAGTTATCCGCGGGAATGAACGTGATGTCTTGGACGACACTCCCCTTAACAATCGACTGCGCCGGCAACGGCGACGAAAAGATGACCGGCGCCGTGAACGCCAGGTGGACGGTGGTTTGATTGCCCGCTGCGTCCGCGGTCGTGATCTGCGAAATGGAATACGGGTAAACGCTGCCCGTTATGACATTGCTATGGGCTGCCGACGTGAATACGCGCTGAACGCCGCGAATGCTGATCGATATCAGGGTAACGCCCGGCAGGTGAGGAGCCGGCGCCTTCACCTGATAGATGACCGCGCTGTTACCGTCGGGCTCTCCCGCCTGGAAATGCTCGGGTTCGTACTGCTCCAGGATTTCGACTTTCGCGCCTGCCAGGTCCGTGCTCGCCGGAGAGAAAACGCCCTGCGTATCCACCGTGGTCGAATGTCCGGAGCCTGGAGATTGGGTGATCACGCCCGTCACGATGATCGACTCGAAACGCCCGGCTTGGGCGGTTTCGACTGTGGCGGACGCCAAACCCAAGCCAGTTAGGACAATGCTGCGCAGGCTCATAATGGTTCCTCGATCCCGGATAGGGATCTATCCCGGCTTCATAGAGGTTTTTCCAAGACGCCCCAGCCTACGGGGCGCGACCTATTGAAGAAATGATGCCGGCGACGGCATTGCTGGAAGCCATACGAGGCGGCAAAACCCAGCTTTGCGCCGCGATCCTGTCCAACTCTCCCGTGCCACCCTCTGCTCCGGCAATGCAGACGTTGCGTGGACAACCACGCACGCCTGCGATAACCGGCGGCTACCATCCTGCGGGAGCAAGCTGCCATGAACGTCACCGACACCGAAACGGGCCGCGCCCCGCCGCACGACATCAACGTGGTGGTCGAGATCCCGCAGGGGTCGAACGTGAAATACGAGGTCGACAAGAAGACCGGCGCCCTGGTGGTCGACCGCTTCCTGTTCACGCCGATGTCCTACCCCGCCGCCTACGGCTTCATCCCCCGCACCCTGGCGGAGGATGGCGACCCCTGCGACGCGCTGGTGCTGGTGCCGGCGCCGATCGTGCCCGGCGCGGTCATACGGTGCCGCCCGATCGGCGTGCTGCACATGCAGGACGAGGCCGGGCAGGACGAAAAGATCATCTGCGTGCCCAACGACAAGGTGCACCCGCTCTACCGCGAGATCACCTCGACCAGCCAGCTGCCGGACATCGTCAGGCAGACGATCAAGCATTTCTTCGAGACCTACAAGGATCTCGAGCCGGGCAAGTGGGTGAAGGTCGAGCGGTTCGGCACCTTAGACGAGGCGCACGACATCATCCTGCGCGCCATTGCCGCCGTGGCCGGCTGAGGCGTTTGACTCGCCCCATCCCGCATGGCATGGGCCGCGCCCTTTACCGGTCCCGACGCCACAAGGGTTGCCCATGCCGAAGCCAGAACTCGGGTTGAAACGCATCTGCGTGTCGTGCGGCGCGCGGTTCTACGACCTGGGCAAGGCGCCCGCGACCTGCCCGAAATGCGCGACCGAGCAGCCGGTGGAGCAGCCCAGGATGAAGCGCGGCGGCAACGTGGTCGAGCGCCGGCTGCCGAAGAAGGCCGCGGTCGTCGAGGAGGCCGATGGCGACGCCGAGGCCGAACTGCCCGAAGAGGAGGCAGAGGAGGGCGTGCTGGAAGGAGCCGACGACCTCGACGACGACGCCGACGCGATCGGCGAGGAGCTCGAAGTGGAGCCGGAAGGCGACGACAGCGAGCGCTGAGCGACCTCACCCGCGAAGCAGCAGGCGGTTCATCCCGTTCAGCGCCTGGAACACCACGTCCCAGGCCTGGTCGAAGGCGCGGGAGGCGAACGGCTCGGCGATCTCGGCCACGCTGCGTTCGCCGTCGATGCGGCGCAGGATCGCCTGCGCCAGGGCGGGCATGGGCATCGGCACCGTCAGCGCGTCGAACTGGGCCGTCAGAACGCCCTGTCGGATGCGCGACGCGAACTCGGCCATCGGCGTCTCGCGCGCGATCGGGACGGCGCGCGGGTCGCGATGGTCGCGGGACGGCGCGGCAGTCTCCTGGCGCAGGCAGTAGGCGATGTGGGTCGGCATGTTGCCGGCGAGCGCTTCGGCCAGGGCGGCGCGGTCGCCCTCGTCCAGCTCGGCGATCCTGCCGCGCAGGCGGGCATCCGGCAGCAGCACGGCCGGGTCGTAGCGCATCGGCTCGACCAGGCAGGCGACGCGCAGACCGGCGCCGGCCAGCAAGGTGGTGAACGCGTCGACGGTGAAGGCACGGTCGCGCGGGTTCAGCAGCAGGTCGTAGAGCCCGGCATCGCCGCCCTGGGTGATGTCGGTGAAGTTGGGGTTGGCGCGCAGCCAGTTGGTGGCGGGCAGATGCCGCAGCACGCGCCGTGCCAGGTTCAGCCGCGCTTCGGCCGGCTCGGACGCCGGGGCCAGCCGGGCGAGCGCGTCCTGGACCATGTAGACGCCGGTGCGGCCATGCGGTGCATAGACCATCAGGCCCAGCCCGCCGCCGGGGGCCAGGACGGACAGCAGCGCCGCGAGCCCGGCCGCCGGGTCGGGCAGATGGTGCAGCACGCCGCAGCAATCGATGTAGTCGAACGGGCCGAGCCCCGAGCCGGGCAGGTCGAGCAGCGACCGGCTCTCGAAGCTCATGTCCAGGCCGCGGGCTTCCGCCCTGGCCTCCACGATGCGGCGCGCGGCCAGGCTGCGGTCGAGCCAGGTGACGTGGCCGGCGCGGCCCGCCCAGGCCATCTGCTGGGCCAGCATGATCGCGCCGTCGCCCGTGCCGCCGCCGGCGAACAGCGCGCGCAGGGGGCGTGCCTGGCCGAACAGCCAGTGGTCGATCTCGCGCAGGTGGCTGGGGCTGCCGACCCAGAGGTGGCGGGTCTCCTGCCGCGGATCGCGCGCGGGGTACGGATGCGCCTCGTACTGGGCCGCGAGACGCTGGTCTGTCTGATCGGTCATCGACCGCGTAATAGAGCAGTTATGCAGGGCGCATCATCCCGCGGCTATTTCGGCATCGGCGCGGAGGGCGTGTCGAAATCGGCCAACATGGGCGCGCTGCTGCGCACCGGGCACGCTTTCGGCGCGGCGTTCTGCTTCTCGATCGGCGCGGGCTGGGACGCGCGCGCCGGCCGGCAATCCGACACCGCCGACACGCCGGCCCACGTGCCGTTCTACCGCGCGCCCGACCTGCACGCCTTCGTGCTGCCGCGCGGCTGCGCGCTGGTGGGGGTGGAATTGCTGGAGGACGCGGCCGACCTGCCGAGCTTCCGCCACCCGATGCGGGCCGCCTACGTGCTGGGGCCGGAACGCGCCGGATTGTCGCCCGCCTTGCTGGCGCGCTGCCAGCACGTGGTCCGCATACCCACGCGCTTCGCGCTCAACCTCTCGGTGGCCGGGGCGCTGGTGCTCTACGACCGGCTGATCCAGCACGGGCGGTTCGCCGACCGGCCGGTGGGCGCCGGGGGTGCCGCGACCGCCCGGCCAGGGGGGCACGGCCATCCCGTGTTCCGCCGCACGGTTCCCGACTGGCTGGCCGGCGAGCCCGCGGAAGATATCGGCTGAGCGCCGCGCGCCCGTCCCGCGGCGTGGGCCAGGCAGGAGGGGGCGGCAGGGGGGCGCGCTTGTTTGCACCTGGTCCGCACCGTATCTGTGGCGCCGATGCGCGCCGCCCTGTCCGCCCTTGTTCTGCTCGCCCTGCCGGCGAATGCCGAGCCCGCCCACATGACCGCGCACCATGCGGCGGCGCGGTCGCTCGGCAAGTTCGGCGAGTGGCAGGCCGCCACGCATGGCGAGGGCGACGCCACGACCTGCTTTTTGTTCACCCGCGCCGAAGCGTCGCCGCAGCACATCCCCGGCCGTAGCGACGTGGTCCTGAGCGTCACGCGCCGGCCGCACAGCCACGATGTGGTCGCGCTGAGCGCAGGGTTCGTGCTGTCCGGGCACGAGGACGCGCCGTTGCAGGCGGGTGGAAGCAGGATGCTGTTCTATATCGCCGGCCGGTCGGCGTTCGCGCGCGACAACGCGGCGGCGCTGGCCAGTTTCGGGCACGAGGTGAGCGTGACCGCCAGGCTGGCCGGGCCGCGCGGCATCACCGCGACCGACCGGTTCAGCCTGAAGGGGTTTTCGACCGCCTACGCGGCGATGGCCAAGGCGTGCCCGGCATCGTGAACGCGATCCCGCCAAGGCTCGACGCCGAGCTGACGGCCGCCGAACGAAGCCGCATCCTGGCCAAGTCGGCGCTGTTCAGCCCGCCGCCGGCTGTGCTGCCGGACGGAAGGCGGGACCTTGTCGGCCTGAGCCGCGAGGAGATGGCCGAGGAGTTCGCCCAGATCGGCGAGGCGCCGTTCCGGGTCAAGCAGGTCTGGCACTGGATCTACCACAGGGGTGCGACGGATTTCGCCGCGATGAGCTCAATCGCCAGGCCGTTGCAGACCAGGCTTGCCGAACGCTTCGTGATCGGCCGGCCGGTGGCCAGCACGGTGCAGACCAGCACCGACGACACGCGCAAATTCCTGTTCCGTTTCCGCGACGGGCAGGAGGCGGAAACCGTCTACATCCCCGATCCGCAGCAGGACCGGGGTGCCGTCTGCATCAGCAGCCAGGTCGGCTGCACGCTGTCCTGCCGGTTCTGCCATACCGGCACGCAGAAGCTGGTGCGCAACCTCGGACCGGCCGAGATCGTCGGCCAGTTCATGGCCGCGCGCGACAGCTACGGCGAGTGGCCGAGCCCGCGCGGCGAGACGCCGCGGCTGCTGAGCACCATCGTGCTGATGGGCATGGGCGAGCCGCTCTACAACTACGAGAACGTGGCGCGCGCGATGCGCATCGTGATGGACAACGAGGGCATCGGGCTGTCGCGTCGCCGCATCACCCTGTCCACCTCCGGCGTGGTTCCCATGATGGACCGCGCGGGCGAGGAGCTGGGCGTCAACCTGGCCGTATCGCTGCACGCGGTGCGCGACGAGCTGCGCGACGAGCTGGTTCCGCTGAACCGCAAATACCCGATCGCCGAGCTGATGGCGGCGTGCCGGCGCTATCCCGGCGCCACCAACGCGCGGCGCATCACCTTCGAATACGTGATGCTGCGGGGGATCAACGACAGCGAGGCGGATGCGCGGCAGCTGGTCCGGCTGATCGCTGGCATGCCCGCCAAGGTGAACCTGATCCCGTTCAACCCGTGGCCCGGCAGCGCCTACGAGCCCTCCAGCGGCAACGCGCTGCACCGGTTCGCCAACATCGTGATGGACGCGGGCTTCGCCTCGCCGATCCGCACGCCCCGCGGGCAGGATATCCTGGCCGCATGCGGGCAACTCAAGACCGAGAGCCGCCGGATCGGTCAGGGGGGCGTGTAGCCCAGGCAGTCGGGTGCGCCCGGGAGGCGATGCGCTCTGGTCCTGTCCGACCGCGGGTTCGCCGCGATCGGACAGGACCAGGATGTCTCGCCGGCCGGGTGCGGCTACTCGCTCTGCTGGTTCCGGCGCCGGATGGCTGCGCCGAGGATGTCGCCCAGCGAGGCGCCGCTATCGGTGGTGCCGAATTCGGCCATCGCCTGCTTGTCGTCTTCCAGCTCGCGCCCCTTGATGGTGAGCGAGAGCTTGCGCGCCGCACGGTCGATTGCGGTGATCTTGGCGTCCACCTTCTCGCCCACCGCGAAGCGGTCCGGGCGCTGGTCGCTCTTCTCGCGCGACAGCTCGGCGCGGCGGATGAAGCCGGTCAGGACGTCGTCAACGCGGACCTCGATGCCGTTCGCCTGGACCGCGGTGACGATGCAGGTGACGACCTCGCCCTTCTTCACGCGCGACATGCTCTCGGCGAACGGATCTTCCTGCAGCTGCTTGATGCCGAGGCTGACCCGCTCCTTCTCGGCGTCGACGTCCAGCACGCGCGCGGTGACCGTGCCGCCCTTCTCGTAAGCGTTGATCGCCGTCTCGCCCGGCTCGTCCCAGCTGATGTCGGACATGTGGACCATGCCGTCGATGTCGGGCGCCAGCCCGATGAACAGCCCGAACTCGGTGATGTTGCGCACCTCGCCCGAGACCGTGCTGCCGACCGGATGCTCGTCGGCGAACTGCTCCCACGGGTTGCGCTGCACCTGCTTGAGGCCGAGCGAGATCCGGCGCTTGGACGCGTCCACGTCCAGTACCATCACGTCCACCTCCTGGCTGGTGGCGACGATCTTGCCTGGATGCACGTTCTTCTTGGTCCAGCTCATCTCGCTGACATGGACCAGGCCTTCCACGCCCGCCTCCAGCTCCACGAAGGCGCCGTAATCGGTGATGTTGGTGACACGGCCGCTGAACTTGCCGCCCGGCGGATACTTCTCGGTGACGCCGTCCCACGGGTCGGCTTCGAGCTGCTTCATGCCCAGGCTGATGCGCTGCGTGTCCGCGTTGAAGCGGATCACCTGCACCCGCACCTGCTGACCGATGGTCAGCGCCTCGGCCGGATGGTTGATGCGGCGCCAGGCGATGTCGGTGACGTGCAGCAGGCCGTCCACGCCGCCGAGATCGACGAAGGCGCCGTAATCGGTGATGTTCTTGACCACGCCGTCGAGGATCATACCCTCCTTCAGGCCCTGGATCAGCTCGCTGCGCTGCTCGGCGCGAGTCTCCTCCAGCACCGCGCGGCGCGACACCACGATGTTGCCGCGCGCCCGGTCCATCTTGAGGATCTGGAACGGCTGCAGCATGCCCATCAGCGGCCCGACATCGCGCACCGGGCGGATGTCGACTTGGCTGCCAGGCAGGAAGGCGACCGCGCCGCCGAGGTCGACGGTGAAGCCGCCCTTCACCCGGCCGTAGATCGTGCCGTTCACCCGCTGGTTGGCCTCGAACTGCCGCTCCAGCAGGGTCCAGGCCTCCTCGCGACGTGCCTTTTCGCGCGACAGGACGATGGAGCCGTCACGGTCCTCGTAACGCTCGACAAACAGCTCGATCATGTCGCCGGGCTTGATCTCCGGCTTCTGGCCGGGCTGCGTGAACTCCTTGAGTGCGACCCGCCCTTCGGATTTCAGCCCGACATCGACGATGGCGAACTCGTCGGTCAGGCGGACGACGCGGCCGGTGACGACGGACCCGTCAAAGCCGGTATCCCGGCCAAGGGTCTCGTCCAGAAGATCGGCAAAACTCTCTTCGGTGCGTGAAGGGCGTTCTAGGACAGCGGTGCTGGAAGCCATGTGGGCGGGGTGTTCCTGTGAGCGGCCCGGGGCTGCCAGGCTCGATCTATGCATGCGCCTGCCGCAACGGCACACGACTTGCCCGCCATCGGCGGACCCTGATTGAACGAAAACGGGCCCTAGCCGAACGGCTGGACCTGCGATGGCCTTAAATAGGCGCTCGCCTGCGGGAGTGCAACACGAAACCGTAAACGCGAGGTTACGGGATTTCGGCTCAGGCCTCCGCTGACGGCCCGGCGGTCAGGCCGGCTTGGGCCAGGACCGCCAGCGCCGCCGCGAATGCCTGGTCGGCGTCCAGCGCGGTGGTGTCCAGGACCACCGCGTCGTCCGCCGCGCGCAGCGGGGCCGCCGCGCGCGAGGCGTCCGCGGCGTCGCGCGCCTGCATGTCGGCGCGCACCGCGTCCAGCGCCGCATCCACGCCGCGGGCCCGCAATTCGAGCCAGCGCCGCCGCGCGCGGGCGTCCACGCTCGCCGTCACGAACAGCTTGGCGCGCGCGTCCGGAAAGATGATGGTGCCGATGTCGCGGCCATCCAGCACGGCGCCGCCCTCCCGGCCGAAGCGCCTCTGGAACGACAGCAGCGCCGCACGCACCGCCGGCACGGAGGCAACCAGGGCCGCCGCCCGGTCCACCTCGGGCGTGCGCAGGTCGGTCCGCTCCAGGTCCTCGGACCGCAGCGCCAGCGCCTCGGCTTCCGCGTGGGCGGGGTCGGCGGGACCCGCGTCGCGGTCCAGCACGCGTCGCGCAACCGCCCGGTAGAGCAGGCCGGTGTCCAGGTAGGGCAGCCCGAGCGCGCGTGCGATGCGGCGCGCCAGGGTGCCTTTTCCGGCGGCCGCAGGGCCGTCTATGGCGACGATCCGGTTGGCGCCGCTCACGTGAAGCGGCAGCCCAGGGACGCCATCAGCGGGACGAAGCCGGGGAAGCTCGTCTCGATGAACGCGGTGTCGTCGACCAGGACCGGCGCGCGGCAGACGGAGCCGAGCACCAGCGCGCTCATCGCCAGGCGGTGGTCCATGTGGGAGGCGACCTCCCCGCCGCCCGGCGGGGCGCCGCCTGCGCCATGCACGACCAGGTCGTCGCCCTCGATCTGGCAGGCCACCCCGTTGGCGGTCAGCAGGGCAGCGGTGCCGGCCAGCCTGTCGCTTTCCTTGACGCGCAGCTCCCCCAGGCCGCGCAGCCGGCTGGTGCCAGACGCGACGGCACAGGCCACCGCCAGGATCGGGAACTCGTCGATCATGCTGGGCACGATTCCGGCCGCGGTGTCGGCGGGCGTCAGCGTGCCGGCCTCGGCGGTCACGTCGCCCACCGGCTCGCCGCCCTCGCAGCGAGAGTTCTCGACCGACAGGCGGGCGCCCATGGACCGCAGCACGTCGAACAGCCCGGTGCGCAGCGGGTTCAGCCCGACGCCACGCACCGTCAGGCGAGAGCCAGGGGCGAGCAGCGCGGCGACGAGCGGGAACGCGGCCGATGACGGGTCGCCAGGCACCGCGATGTCGGCCGCCCGCAGCTCCGGCTGGCCGGCCAGCGCGATCACCCGGCCGTCATCGGTGCGCGTGATGGTCAGCTCCGCCCCGAAATGGCGCAGCATGTTCTCGGTGTGGTCGCGCGTGGGCACGGGCTCCTCCACCCTCGTCGTCCCGCGCGCGTTCAGGCCGGCGAGCAGGATGGCCGATTTCACCTGGGCGGACGCGACCGTCATGCGATGGTCGAGCGGCAACGCCTCGCCCGTCCCGGCGATGGCCAGCGGCAGCCGGCCGCCCTCCCGCATCGCGAACCTCGCCCCGGTCTGTGCCAGCGGCTCGGTCGCCCGCGCCATCGGCCGCCGGCGCAGGCTGGCATCGCCGGTGACCACCGCGAAGACGGGGTGGGTGGCCAGCAGGCCGGTCAGCAGGCGGGCAGCGGTGCCGGAATTGCCCATGTCGAGAACGTCGTCCGGTTCGGCCAGACCGCCCACCCCCACGCCGTCCACCCGCCACTGGCCCGGCGCATCGCGGGTCAGCCTGGCGCCGAGCGCGCGCATCGCGGCCGCCGTGCGCATCACGTCCTCGCCCTCGAGCAGGCCGGCGATGCGGGTTTGCCCGACCGCCAGGGCGGACAGCATGATGGCGCGGTGCGAGATGGACTTGTCGCCCGGAACCCGCACATCGCCCGATAGCGGGCCGGCAGGGTGCGCGGTCATCGGGCGGCTCATCGCCGGGCGCCCCGTGCCGCCGCCACGAAGGCGGCGATCAGGGCAGGGTCCTTCTCCCCGGCCTCCCGTTCCACGCCGGAGGAGACGTCGACCGCGTCGGCGCCCGACTGCGCGATGGCGCAAGCGACGTTGCCGGGTGTGAGCCCCCCCGCCAGCAGCCAGGGGACGCCCGGCCTCCATCCCGAAACGATCCGCCAATCCAGCGTCAGCGCCAGGCCGCCCGGACGGCCGGCGCCGGGCGGCGGCCTGGGCTCCACGACGAAGGCGGAGGCGGCGCCCGCATCGGCGGGCAGGTCGCAGGCGGCCGACACCCCGATCGCGCGCCACAGCGGGATGCTGACGCGGCTGCCGATCTCGGCCAGCCGGTCCGCAGAGACGTACAGCTGCAGAGCCGCCAGCGGCACCGCGTCCAGCGCCCTGGACAGGTCGTCGTCGGTCGGCTCGACGAACAGCCCGACTTTGGCCGGGCCGCCCGGCGCGCCAGCCCTGGCCGCCTGGGCGGGCGTGACACAGCGCGGCGAGCGGTCGAAGAAGACGAAGCCGACCCAGTCCGCCCCTGCCTCGGCCGCCGCCTCGTAGGCCTGCACAGTGGCGACGCCGCAAATCTTGACGCGCGCCACGCGGTCAGCGGCAGCCGGACGGGCCGATAGCCCCGGCGCGGGCATCAGGCGCTCACTTCAGCCGGATCAGGTCCGGCCGGGCCCGCCCGCGCACGATGGGCGGGGGCGGCACGTGCGTCTTCAGCTCGGCCGCCAGCGCCGCGGCCCTGCGCTCGGCACGGCGATGACGGCTGCGCGCGGCTACCGTGCCGAACCAGACGAACAGCGCGCCCAGGAAGAAGAACAGCCCGGACGCCGTCAGGATCGCCAGCGAGACCGGCACCGCTATGCTGAAATCGGTGGGCCACAACCCCAGCGAAACCGGCTGCGGGTTGGACAGCGCAAAGGCGATCAGCAGGACGAGAAACGGCAGCAGGATCAGGACGCGCAGCATGCGCCAGCCTTACAGGAAGCCGGTGCGGGTTCCCAGGCCCGACCCGCTTGAGCGCTCCCCCACGTCAGCGGGCCGCTTTCCGCCCGCCCGCGTTCACCCTCTCGCGCAATTCCTTGCCGGCCTTGAAGAACGGCACGACCTTCTCGTCCACCGGGACCGACTCCCCGGTGCGCGGGTTGCGCCCTGTGCGGGCGTCGCGCCGCTTGACGGTGAACGCGCCGAAGCCGCGCAGTTCGACGCGGTCGCCGCGGGTCAGGGCGGCGGTGATCTCGTCGAACACGGTGCCGACGATCAGCTCCACGTCCGGCGCGCGCAGATGAGGGTTGGCGGCGGCCAGCTCGGCGATCAGCTCCGACCTCGTCACCGGCAAGCACCGGGTTTGCCTGGTTCCGGCACCGCTGACCCCCCGGGCGTCACGCCGCTCTCGCCGGCCGCCACAGTGCGCCGGCGCTCAAACCCCGTCAACGCGGGACGCGGCGCGGGCAGGCCGGATCCGCGCGCGCGCAACCCAGCCGGACCGGGACGTCAGCGCCGCGAACGGGATCGACAGGACCAGGCCCGCGGTGAACAGCAACCCCACCGCGCCGGCCAGCGCCGAGACGGAGGCGAACGCGGCCAGCATCGCCAGCCCGGCCAGGGTGTGGGGCCAGAACGCGCGCGCGGCGTCGCCCCACCCGATGCGGTGCTGGTCGCGCGTCTGCCCAGACCACCCGACGCCTTGCCCGGCGGCGAGCATCAGCACCGCCCAGGCCTTGTGCAGGGCGATGATCGGGTCGAGCAGCATCGTGTAGGCGAGTTCGGCCGGCACCGAGTGCCGCAGGGCCGGCCAGGGGTCGCCGAACGCCCGGCCAGGCCGCACCAGCCCCTCCAGGTAGCCGAGCAGCTTGGGCCCGTGGAGTGCCAGCCAGCCCGTCAGCAGCAATGCCGCCAGCGCGCCGCGCGGCACCAGGGCCGCACCCCCCAGCACGCCGTTCAGCGCGGCGAGCGGAAGCATCGCGAACCAGAACGGCGTCAGCACGTAGTGCAGGATGGCCTGCAGCATCTGCAGCCGGCCGAGCGGCCCGAGCTCGGGGCGGCCAAGCAGGAACCTGTACTGCATGTTGCCCGCCGCCCAGCGCACGTCGCGCGCGAGATAGTCGGGCAGGGTCGGCGGGTGCGCTTCGGTGGAACCCTCGTCGTCGGCCAGCACGCGCACCGCCCAGCCCGCCGCCTGCAGCCTGGCCGCCTCGACGTGATCGTGCGAGAGGATAAGCGCGCCGTCCGGCAAGGGTGGGAGCCGGCAATGCGCCCGGAACGGCGCCACCCTTACCAGGGCGTTGTGCCCCCAGTAGGGACCCTGGTCGCCCTGCCACCAGGCCTGGCCCACGGCCCAGATACGCAGCCCGTAGCGGTGGCCGAACTGGAACAGCCGGGTGAACAGCGCGCGCGAATGCTGGCCGTGGAACGTCGCCTGCAGGATGGCGAGCCGGGGGTCGGCCTCCATCACGGCGACCATGCGCAGGATCGTGGGCAGCGCCATGTCGCTGTCGGCGTCGAGGCAGAGCATCAGATCGAACCGGCCGGCATGCTGGTCCAGGAACGACATGACGTTGCCCGCCTTGAACCCGGTGTTGCGCGCGCGGCGCCGGTACAGCACGTCCACGCCGCCCGCCGCGCGCAGCCGGTCCGCGGCGGCCAGTTCGGCCTGTGCCACCGCGTCCGAGGCAGTGTCGGACAGCACGCAAAGCATGAAGCGGTCCGCCAGGCCCGCCCTGCGTATGGCGCACGCCATTCCGCCCAGCCTGTCGAACACGCCGGCCACGTCCTCGTCGCGCACGCAGACCGCGGCCGCCGTGCGCAGGCGGGGGCGCTGCGTTCCCACGCGCGCAAGCTGCGGCAGCACGTAGGCCGCAGGGTCGGAAGCCAGCATGCGTATGCAGAACCCGATCAGCCCGGTCGCGGCGGACAGGCCAAGCCAGGGCGCGTTCAGGCACAGGCACGCCAGCAGCAGCAGCTTGCAGGCGGTCCAGCCGCCCGGGTGCAGCACCGCCACGCCGAGCCGGATCAGCAGAGCGGTCACGGCAAGGACGAGGCAGAGCAGGATCGCCCGCCTGGCGCGGACAGGCTCCGCGCCCGGCGCGGCGGCGGGGGCAGAGTGCACTGAGGCTAGGAGGGTAATGCCAGCGGGTCGGCCCCGACGACGCCGCTGCGGCCAGGGGCCGCGTACCCCAGGTCGTTCGATGCCGCCAGCGCGTGCAGCCTGCGCTGGGCGGCAAACGGTCCGCACTCGCGGTACAGCGGATAGACCGGGTCGGTCATCCGGCGCGCATGCTCGGCGTCGAACCAGGCGGGGCCGCCGCAGCGCGCCTCGTCCGCCGGCCGCAGCCGCACGCGCAGGGCGCCGGGCTGCGGCGCATCCAGCACCAGCCGGTCGCCACGCTGCCGCAGCCGCGCCACACCGCGCCAGCCGATGCGGTGGTAGCTCATCGTCTCGCTCTCCAGCCCCGGCACGACGGCGCGCACCACGCGCACCGGGCTCTCGGGCGGCGAACAATCGACGACCACGATGCCCAGCCCCTCGGCCGCCAGGCGGGCGGAGAGCAGCTCCAGCCGGTCCGACGAGGAGGCTGCCGCACCCTGGGGCACGGTGGGCAGCGCCTCGAACCCCACATGCCAGGTCTGCTTGAAGGCGGCGCCCGTCAGCAGCCGGCGCAGCGCCGCGGGCTCGAGCGCCAGCCAGCCCGCCATGGCGTCCAGCGCGCGCTCCTCCTCGCCCGCGGCGCCGGCGGCGTGGCGGGCCACGTAGGCGGGCGGCAGCACCTGCCTGGCCCGCTCCACCGGGCCGTGCGTCGCGGCCTTGCGCGACCGGGATCCCACGAACTCCAGCAGGGCCTTGCGCAGCGCGCGGGCGCGGTCGGGATGCGCCGCCTCGCCGCAGGCGCTGATCTGCAGGCTGAACTCGTGCGGGCCGGCATCGTCGCCCACGACGTAGAGGTTGGTCAGGCCGAAATCGGTGGCGGCCAGCTTGAGCAGCGGGTGGATGCCCGCCTGCCGCAGCCGCGCCAGCAGCCGGTCGATCTCGGGCAGCAGGCCGGGCGGCAGGTCGATGACCGTGCCCTGGTCCAGCGCGCGATACGCGGTCACGTTGCCGTCGCGCTGCAGCAGCTCCATCACGCCATGCGCCACCGCGTGCGGCAGGTCGAAACCGGCGCCCAGTCCGTTGGTGATGGGCGTGATCAGCCGCGCCGGCTCGGCAAGCTGGTAGGCGTGGGCCGCCACCCACTCGGCAGGCACCAGCACAGGCTGCCCCGACGGCCAGCGCCGGCCCGTCACCCAGGACAGCACCGTCTCGGGCGTGTAGCCGGAGCCGGCAGAGAGGCACAGCGTCAGCGGATCGAGTGCCGCGCCGTCGCCCTCCGTGCGGACCAGCTCGGCATGGCTTGCGATCCGGCGCGGGGCGGCGGCCAGCCAGGCGCCGCAATGCACCTCCTCGCACAGCTCGCCGAGCGCGCCGACCTGCGCCTCTATCTCGGTCGTGCCGTAGCCGTAACCCGCGAGAACGCCGCCATCGCGGCCGACCAGCGCTGCCTGCACCACCGGGACGCCGACGCGGTCCAGCGCGTCGATGCGGGACAGGACCAGCTCGGCGTCGCGCGGCAGGCTGGCCTGGAACGCCCCCGCCACGGCGTGCAGCTCGGCGTTCTGGCCCTCCTCCTGGCTCCCCTTCTGCTGGCCCGGCCGCATGTCCGGCGTCTCCTTCACGCCGGTTGCTGGCGCCCTGCTGGTTGTCGCGACGCGGCGGCAGCCCGGCACGCAGGGCTGGTATATGGGAGACGGGCCGGTTTTGACAGGAGCGGCCGTCGCGCGAAGGCTGGAGCCTGATCGCTTCCGGGTGCCGAAGCGATCAGGCTCCAGCTCTTGTTTTTGCGAGCATGTCCATCGTGGTTGAAGGGCAACCTGAAGCGATCATGCTCTGGTATGGAGCCGTCCATGCCGCCCGACACCGCCGACCAGCTGCGCCAGACGGCCCTTGCCTGCCGAGCAGGCCAGGATTTCGGCCAGGCGGCCGCGGCCTGGCGCGCGCTGCTGCTGCGGGACGTTGGCGACTGGCAGGCGGCACTGGCGCTGAAGGCCGACCTGGCCGCGATGGGACGCTACGCCGAGGGCGACGCCCTGTTCCAGCAGGCGCGCCGACGCTTCCCGGACGCAGCCTGGGTCGCGCACCTGGCGCCGCTCTACGCCTTTCCGCAGGGCGAGCTGCCCTCCCTGATCGCGCGCGCCGGCGCGCTGGCGCGCGCCACTCCCGGCGACCCTGCCCTGTGGTCGCTGCTGGGCAGGATGCTGGGCCAGGCGCGCGACTATGCCGCGGCGGCGGCGGCGTATGCGCGCGACCCGCGCCAGGAGGCACGCGCGCCGGAGGCCGAGGCACGGCACGCCGAAGCGCTGCGGGCGTGGCTGGCGCGGGCGCCGTGTTCCGGCCCGTCGCCCGCCATCGCGGTCCTCAACCTGGACCGCAACGCCTCCCGGCTGGCCGAGCTGGACCGGCAGTTCGCCGGGTGCCAACCGCCCCGCTTCCGCGTGGCCGGCATCGAGGCAAGCCGCCTGCCGCTTGCCGCAGTTGTCCGGCTGGGCGGCAGCCCGGCGCTGCGGGGCACGCTCGGCTGCTTCCTCGGCCACGCCGCCGCCTGGGAGGCGATGCTCGCCCGCGGCCTGGACCACTGCCTTGTGGTCGAGGACGACGTGATCCCGCTCTACGACCTGCCGGCGCGCTGGGGCGCGTTCGGGCTGCCGGCGGCGTTCGACCTCTGCTTCGTCAACGACCGCCTGGCACCGCCTGCCGCCGGGGCCGGCTTCCAGGTGCACGGCCTGGCCCAGGCGATGCGGCGCTTCCCGCCCTGGCGCAACGCGCCTGGCGCGGACGGCTACCTGCTGAGTGCCAACGGCGCCCGCACCCTGCTGCAGCTCGTCGCGCGCGACGGCTTCGGCGGCGATGTCGACTGGCGCCTGCTGGCCTACGGCCTGACCGACTCCGAGGTGCTCGGCCTGCCGGACGGCAGCCACGCGCGCCAGGCGCTCGCAGCCCTGCCGCGCACCGGGCCGGATACCAGGCTCGACATGCACGTCCTGTCGCCGGCGCTGATCCGCACCGTGCCCCTGGCCAGCGACCGGGAGGACGAGGATCGCGAGGGTTCACAACCCCAGACCTCCAAATCCCTGAAATGAGGGTTTCAAAGGCTTGCCTTTGATGGGGTCCAGGGGCAAAGCCCTTTGGCCTTGACTCGTTACGAAACAAAACCGGAGACAACGCCCATGGCTGCTCAAGACGAACCCGCCCCGAACGGCCGCAGGCTGCACGGAAAGGTCGCCGTCATCACCGGAGGGTGCTCCGGCATCGGGCTTGCAACGGTCGAGCTGTTCGTGGCCGAGGGCGCGCGCGTGCTGATCGCCGACATCCAGGACGAACGCGGCGCGGCCCTGGCCGAGAGGTTCGGCGACCGCGCGTCGTACCGGCATTGCGACGTGACCCTCGAAGCCGACATCGCCGCGCTGATGCAGGCGGCGCACGACCAATACGGCGCGCTCGACATCCTGTTCAACAACGCCGGCTCCGGCGGGGCGCGCGAGACGATCGAGGAGATGACGGGCGAGCTGTGGGACCGCACGCATGCGCTGCTGCTGCGTTCGGTGGCGCTGGGCATGCGCTACGCGGTGCCGTTCATGAAGGCGCGTGGCGGCGCCATCGTGAACACGTCGTCGATCTCGGCGCTGGAGGCGGGCGCCGGGCCGATCGCCTACTCGGCCGCGAAAGCGGGCGTGCTGCATCTGAGCCGGGTCGCCGCAGCCGAGCTGTCGCGCTACGGCATCCGGGTCAACGCGATCTGCCCGGGCTTCATCCTGACCGACATCTTCGTCAGCAGCCTCGGCCTGACCGCCAACGCAGCGGCACACGCCAACGCGACCCTGGCCGCGGTGTCCCCGCACGCCCAGCCGCTGGCCGTTCCGGGCACGCCGGACCACGTGGCGCAGGCTTGCCTGTACCTGGCGTCCCCCGCCTCCGCCTTCGTGACCGGCACGCACATCGTGGTCGATGGCGGCATCACGGTAGGCCCGCGCAGTTCGTGGGACCCCAACATGCCTTCGCCGATCTATGAGCTGCTGCAGAAGGCGGCGGAGGCCACCAGCGTTGGGTAGCTGGCGGCTTAGGAAGGCCAGGGCTCTGCCCCTGGACCCCGCTGGGGTTGGGAACCCCAGGCCCCCAATCTTTGGGGTCGCTAATGCGCTTCTGCCCAGCTTGATCCCATGCCGGTTTCCACCGTCAGCGGAACGCTCAACTCGGCTGCAGACTCCATCACCCGCTTGGCGACGCCGGCCAGGGCGGGGCCATCGGCGCACTCGGTCTCGAACAGCAATTCGTCGTGCACCGAGAGCAGCAGCCTGGACCGCAGCCCCGCCTCGCGCAGCGCGCCGGGCAGCCGGATCATGGCGCGCTTGATGACGTCGGCGGCCCCGCCCTGCAACGGCGCGTTGATCGCCTGCCGTTCGGCGCCGGCGCGCTTCTGCATGTTGCGGTCCCTGATCGCGGGTATCGCGCACCGCCTGCCGAAGGGCGTGGTCACGTAGCCGTTGATCCGCGCCTCTTCCTTGGTCCGCTCCATGTAGGCGCGGATGCCTGGATACCGCTCGAAATACGCGGCGATGTAGGCGCCGGCCTCGCCCGTCTCGATCCCCAGCTGGCGCGAGAGGCCGAACGCGCTGATGCCGTAGATGATGCCGAAATTGATCGCCTTGGCCCGGCTGCGCGTCGTCTTGTCCAGCTGGTCGATGGGGATGCCGAACACCTCGCTGGCGGTGCGCGCATGGATGTCCTGCCCGGTGGAGAACGCTTCCTTCAGCGTCGGGATGTCGGCGACGTGGGCCAGCAGCCGCAGCTCGATCTGGCTGTAATCCGCGCTCACCAGCACGTGGCCCGGCTCGGCCACGAAGGCGCGCCTGATGCGGCCGCCCTCCTCCGTCCGGATCGGGATGTTCTGCAGGTTCGGATCGTTGCTGGACAGCCGGCCGGTGCTGGTCGCGGCCATCGCATAGCTGGTGTGGACGCGGCCCGTGGCCGGGTTGATCTCTTCGACGAGCGCGTCCGCGTAGGTGCTCTTCAACTTGGACAGCTGCCGGTGTTCCAGCACGCGGCCGGGCAGTTCGTGCCCGAGCTCGGCCAGGGTCTGCAGCACGCTGGCGTCCGTGCTCCAGGTGCCCGACGGCGTGCGCCGTCCGCCCGGCAGCCCCTGCTCGTCGAACAGCACCTCGCCCAGCTGCTTGGGGCTGGACAGGCTGAAGGCGTGCCCCGCCAGCTCGTGCGCCCGGCCTTCGATGACGTCCATGCGGGCGGCGAAATCGGCCGACAGCCGGCGCAGCTCCTCGTGGTCGACCTTGATGCCTGCTTGCTCGGCTTCGGCCAGCACCGGGATCAGCCGCCGTTCCATCTGCTCGTAGAGGCCGAGCGACCCGTGCTGCCTCAGTTGCGGGCGCAGGACCGACCACAGGCGCCATGCGAGGTCGGCCTGTTCGGCGGCGTAGGCGGTGGCGCGGCCGACCGGTACGGCGGCGAAGTCGAGCCGGTTCCGCCCGGTGCCGGTGGTCTCGTCGAGCGATTTCGGGGTGTGGCTCAGATGCAGCGGCGCCAGCGTCGCGACGTCGTGGTCGTGGGCGCCGGCGGCCATGGCGAAGCTGATCAGGGTCGGATCGTCCTGCGGCTCCGGCGGCGGCAGGCCGGCCGCCGCCAGGACGAGGCGCGCGTATTTCGCGTTGGCCGAGATCTTCAGGATCGATCGGTCGGCCAGCAGCGACCCCAACGCCGCGAGCACCTGGTCGCGTGGCAGGCGCTCCTCGGTCGGCTCGTCCACCGGCAGCGGCACGTAGCACGCCTGTCCAGGCGCGGTTGCCAGGGCGATGCCCAGCAGGGTGGCGCGCCAGGGCCGCGGGTCGAGGTCGGTCTGCACGTGCAGCGCGAGCCGCCCCGACTGACGCGCCCGGCCGAGCCAGAGGGCCAGGGCCTCCTCGGTGGCCACCGTCTCGTAGGGTCCGTACCCGGCGGCAGGGGGCGGCGCCTGCACGGCTGCCGGTGCCGAGGCAGGACCGTCGGCCAGGCCCAGGCGCAGCGCCGTGCTGCGGAACCCCATCCCGTGCAGCCAGTCGCTCAACCGGGTGCGGTCGAGCGGCCCGGTCTGCATCGCGTCCACCGGCAGCGGCATCGGCGCCTCGTCGCAGAGCCGGACCAGCTTCTTCGACACCAGCGCCGCCTCGCGATGGGCGATCAGGTTGTCGCGCCGCTTGCTGGGCTTCATCTCGTGGGCGGCGTCCAGCACCGCTTCGAGCGAGCCGTACTGGTTGATCAGCTCGGCCGCGTTCTTCGGCCCGATGCCCGGCACGCCGGGCACGTTGTCGACGCTGTCGCCCATCAGCGCCTGCACGTCGATGACGCGGTCGGGGGCGACGCCGAACTTCTCCATCACCTCGTCCGGGCCGATGGTCTTCTGCTTGATCGGGTCCAGCATAGTGACACCCGGGCGGACGAGCTGCATCAGGTCCTTGTCCGAGCTGACGATGGTGACGCTCGCCCCCGCCTCCACGCCCGCCTTGGCGTACGCGGCGATCAGGTCGTCGGCCTCCCAGTCCTCCAGCTCCACGCAGGCCACGCCGAAGGCCGCGGTCGCTTCCCGCACCAGGCGGAACTGCGGAACGAGCTCGGAGGGCGGTTCGGGCCGATGCGCCTTGTACTGGTCGTAGATGCGGTTGCGGAAGGTGGCGCTGCCGGCGTCGAACACCACCGCCAAATGCGTGCCGACATGGTTGGCCAGGAACCGCGCCAGCATGTTGGTGAAGCCGAACACGGCGTTGACCGGCGTGCCGTCGGCGCGCGTCATCGGCGGCAGAGCGTGGAACGCGCGGAAGATGTAGCCCGAGCCGTCGATCAGGACCAGGCTCCCGACGCCGGCGTCAGAGACGGCCGCCTCCTGCCGCTGGTCCTGGTCGGGCACCGCGCCGCTCAATGTTCCGGGTGGTCCGAGGCGCCCGGCTTGAGGACGAAGACCCGCGAGCAGTACGGGCAGTAGGTCTGCTCCAGCTCGATGCGCAGCCAGACGCGCGGATGCCCGAGCGGCCCGTCGCCGCCATCGCAGGCCACCACGCGGCTGTCGACGAGTATCGTCTCGATGGTGCCGACCGCCGGGGTTGGGGTTTGGGCGCCGAAGGCCATACTGTGTCCTAACGGGTTGGGATGGGTGCGATGATAGCCCGGCGAGTAGCCGTTTCAACCGTGGCACCCCTGGCGCTGCTCCTGGCCACCGGGCTGCCGCACTGCCTGGCCGACGCGCCCGCCCTGCCTTTGCGGACCGCCGGGCCTTCGGAGGCGGCCCTGCCCAGGCCGGATGCGGTGTTCCGCATGCGCGACGGCTACGCCCTGCCGGCCCGCATCTGGCCGGCCGGCACGCAGCCCGCGCGCGGGGTGATCCTGGCGCTGCACGGCTTCACCGACAGCCGCGATGCCTGGGAATACCCGGCACCCGCCTTGGCGGCGGCGGGCTACACCGTGGTCGCGCCCGACCAGCGCGGGTTCGGCGGCACCAGCACACGAGGCGTCTGGGCAGGCGACCAGGCGATGGTCGACGACGCGGCCGAGCTTGCCGCGCGGCTCCGCCGGCAGAACCCCGGCCAGCGCCTGATCGTCATGGGCGAGAGCATGGGCGGCGCCGTCGTCATGTGCCTGGCGGCGCGCAGCCCCGCCTCGGCCGACGCCTACGTGCTGCTTTCGCCGGCGGTCTGGGGACGGGCGCAGATGGATGTCCGCCTGCGCGGCGTACTCTGGGCCGCCGCCCTCGTTGCCCCCGGCTGGCGGCTGACCGGCCAGGAGGTGCCGCTCGACATAGCCGCGAGCGACAACCGCGAGGCGCTGCTTCGCCTGGCGCACGACCCGCTCACCCTGCACGGCGCGACCGTGGGCATGCTGCGCGGCCTGGTCGACCTGATGGACCGCGCGCAGGCCGCCGCCGCGCACCTTCCCGCGCAAACCCTGGTCCTGGACGGCAGGCGCGACCAGGTCATCCCGCCGGAGGCGACGGCGGCCGCCTGGGCCAAGTTCCCTGCAGCGGTGCGCCGCGGCCTGTACATGTCGGGCTACCATCTGCTGCTGCGTGACCAGGACCGCGCGCTGGTGCAGGCCGACATCCTGGCGTGGCTGGACGCGCCGGGCGGCTGGCTGCCGTCCGGCGCCGACATCAACGCCGCCGCCTGGTCCGCCGACCACGCCTGGCACGCCGATGCCGCGGGCATCCTGCCGGCCGCGGCCCTGGACGGTGCCGGCCTTCGGCGGGTCTGGCCATTCTGACCGGGCTTTGCTACCTCTCGGCGCCCAGGACCCGTAGCTCAGCTGGATAGAGCGCTGCCCTCCGAAGGCAGAGGCCGAAGGTTCGAATCCTTTCGGGTCCGCCAAACATGACGGCCCTGGGCCGTCGGCAGGGCTGGTGCTGGAGGAACTGCATGATGCGCTGGACTGCTTCGATCCTGGCCTTGGCCATGGCAGGTTGCGCGGCCTCCAACACGGCCAGCCAGCCCACTGGCGGGATCGGTCTGGCTGGCAGCGGCGCCGGTCCGTATATCGGCGCCAGCGCGGGCTCTTCGATCGGCGGCGGCCCGCTCGGCGCCGGCACCGACGACAACCGAGCGGGCGCCAAGTAGCCGCGCAAGCTTGCTGTCTGACCGTTCGCAGGAGCCGAACCGTAGCGCGCACCGCCGACCTTCACTCCCGGCAATCGAGAGGCATCGCCATGAAAGTCTTAACGATCGGATCGTTCCTGGCCTGCCTGGCGGTACACCCGCCGACTGCCCAGTCGGCTACCGCCAGCCTCGTGGTTCAGGGCGACAATTCCGGCTTCGTCTACGGTCCTGCGCCGGCCTCGCTTCCCAAAGGCACGCAGGTGAGCAACCTGCTCGGCGACCCGTCCAAGCCGGGGCCGTTCGTCCTGCGCCTGATCTTCCCGCCGCATACGGACGTCATGCCGCATACGCATTCCAAGCCGGAAACCGTGACGGTCCTGTCCGGAACGATCTACCACGAGCACGGACCGACACTGGCGCGCGCGCAAGGGGTCAAGCTGACGGCGGGTGGCTTCGTCTACCTGCCACAAGGCATGCCGCATTCGTTGTGGACGACGGACCAGCAGGTCATCATCCAGGTGTCGGGCACCGGGCCGTTCGGCCTGCAATACGTCAACCCCGCTGATGATCCGAGCTTGGCGAAGTAGCTCGGCAAGGGGCGCCCCCTTGACCCATCAAAGTCGGAGTCCGCTGCTGGAGCAGCACCATCCAGACCCGAATCAGTCTGGATGATCAACTCGCTCGACAAACAAAATCGTCGAGCGTGTTCAGGCTGATACGGTCGGCCTGAACACGCTCTAGGAACCGCCCGCCTCCGAGACGCGCTTTTCGGCCGCCTTTCGCCATGGCGCATCGGCCGGCGCTTCGGCCAGGGCGCGGCGAAACAGGTTTGCCGCTTCCGGCGTGACATGCGCCTGCGCCTCCGAGATGACTTCGGCGGTTTCAGCCCCGAGATCAGGCTCGAAACGCTGCGCCAGCGCCTGGCGCCACGCCTCCGCCGCTTCCGGCAGGTGTCCGAGCGAAAGCTCCGCCCGGCCGAGCATGACGTAGCCGCGCCGGGCGGTGTCGGTATGGGAGTCCATCTTCGCCAGCGTCTCGCGCAGCCGGGCGATGACCGCCTCGTCCTCGGCGGTCTGCCTGGCCTGCGCGGCCATGCCCTGGGCCACCTGCCGGGCCGCCGCCTCGCGCGCCCGGAAATCCGGAGCGCCGCCTGCCGCCACGTACAGGATCACCGCCAGGGCGGGGACCAGGGCGGTCAGCAAAACGACCCCGAACGGCCCCGAACGGGCCGGCCCGGCTTCGGCGTCATCGGCTTCCCTCAGCAGGCGGCGCTGCACCTCCAGCCGCGCCGCCGCGTGCTCGGCGGGCAGCAGCCGGCCTTCCGCCAGGTCGCGGTCCAGCTCCGTGAGCTGGGCCCGGTGAAGCGCCAGGGCAGCGTCGCGCCTGCCGCGCAACCGGCCGCCCTGCCCGGCGAACCAGGCCACCGGCGCCAGCGTGACGCAGGCAACCACCAGCAGCCACAGCCATATCATTCGACGCGATGTCTCACGCGGGCCGGCTGAGCTCGTCCAGCCGGGCCTGCTCGGCGGCGTTCAAGGGCGCCGGCGCCGGCGCGAAGGACCGCCTGCCCACCAGCGCTGCGCCGCTGCCGACCAGCAAGGCCAGCACCGGCGTGGCCCAGAGCAGCAGGGTGGTGAGCGTCAGCGGCGGGCTGAGGCGGACGAAGCTGCCGTAGCGCGCCACCATCCAGGCCAGGATCTGCGAATCCGTCTGGCCCGCCGCGACCCGCTGGCGCACCACGGCGCGAAGGTCGTGCGCCAGTTGTGCGCCGCTATCCTCGATCGACTCGTTCTGGCAGACCAGGCAGCGCAGCTGGCTGCCGACCTGCTCGGCCCGTGCCTCCTGCGCAGGGTCGGGCAGCATCTCGCGCGGGTCGGAGATCGCCCAGGCAGGGGCGGACAGCAGGGCCAGGCATAAAGCGACGAGGAAAGCTTTCATGGTGAGCATGGCCTCACCGATGAAAGCTCTGACCGATGATGAAGCCGGCGGCGCTGAACACCGCACCGACAACCGCCGCCACGGCGATCAGCGAGGCCACCCAGAAGCGCGGCCACTCAGTCGAAGCCTGGGCGGTTTTCAGCCTGATGTCCGCGCGCATCTGATCCATCCGCAACTCCCGTTCGACGCGGTCAGCCGTGTCCTCCGTGGCGCCGCTCATATAAGCCTTAGACCGCCAAAGTCACACGCGTGCGCGGGCCAGCGCGGGCGTCAGCTGCTGCTCCACGACCACGTCCGACAACCCGCCCGCCATGTGCCAGACGATGCGTCCCGTGCGGTCGATCAGGTAGCTTTCCGGCACCCCGTACAGCCCGAAATCGATGGCCGCGGTGCCGCGCCGGTCGGTGCCCACGCGGGTGAAGGGGTTGCCGTACCTGTCCAGAAAGGCCGCCGACTTGGCCGGCTCGTCCTCCCAGGCGATGCCCCAGATGGCCACACCCTGCCTGGAGAGCGCGTCCAGCGTCTCGGCCTCCTCGGCGCAGGGGATGCAGGTGGACATGAAGAAGTTGATCAGCACCGGCTGCCTCTGCGCCGCCGCCAGCACGTCCCGGCTGGAAAACCCGGGCGACGGCGCGATGCCCGGCAGGTCGAAATCGGGCAGGTGCTTGCCCAGCATCGGGTTGCCGATGTCGTGCGGGTCGAACGTGCCGCCCTGCATCCTGGTCAGCATGGACCAGAACGCGACGCCGCCCGCCGCCGCCACGCCGAGCGGCGCCGCCAGCAGCAGCCTGCGCCGCGCGATCATACCGGCCAGCCTTTTGGCTGACTCGGTATGAGTCTTCTTTGGTGCGCCGCCGCCCGCCAACCCGGCGCACGAAACCGATGAGAAGAGCTCATCGGTATCATGCCGGAACGGCGCCCGCGCGCAGGCGCGACGGCGCGCCGACCCGCAACCGCCGGTCGGCCAGCGACAACGCGCCGCCCGCAGCCATCACCAGGGCGCCCAGCCAGATCCACGGCGCCAGAGGGTTCACATGCAGGCGCAGCACCGCCTGCCCGTCCCGCTCGTCGCCCAGCACGACGTAGAGGTCGCGCAGGAAATTGGTGCGTATGGCGACGTCGCTCGTGGTCTGGTTCTGCGACGCGAAGTTGCGCTTGGACGGCCTCATGATCGCCACCGGCGTGCCGCCCTGCGTGACCTCTATGGAGGCGACGCGTGACGCAAAATTCGGCCCGGGCTCGCTGCTCAGCGACAGCAGCGTGAACTCGTAGCCGCCGAGCTTGAACTGGTCGCCGGGCTTGGCCTCCACGATCTTGTTGGAGGACAGCGACATCCCCGCGATGCCGGCGATGGTGACGCCCATGCCCGCATGCGCGATGGCGGCACCCAGCACCGCCACCGGCAGGCCGCGCGCGCGGCGCACCGAGTTGGCCACCGGCGCGCGGAACAGCAGGGTCCGCTCGATCACCTCGGAGAAGGAGCCGAGGATCAGCCAGGTCGCGGCCCCGAAGGCCAGCGCCGGCAGCACGGCCATGTTGCCCGCGCACACGCCGCCCACCGCCACCGCGGCCAGCGCTGCCCACCAGGCATGGGTGACGAGCGGCATCAGCCGGCCGCGCTTCCAGGGCAGCAGGGGCCCTACCGCCATCGCCAGGAACACCGGGATCGCCAGCGGCAGCACGGTCGCGTTGAAGAACGGCGCGCCCACGCTGATCTTCTGCCCCAGCAGCAGGTCGGCGAATGGCGGGTACATCGTGCCGACGATCACGACGGCGCAGATCGAGCACAGGAAGATGTTGTTCAAAACGAGCCCGCCCTCTCTCGAGACGGGCGCGAACACGCCGCCCGAGCGAAGCAGCGGCGCCCGCAGCGCGAACAGCAGCAGCGAGCCGCCGATCACCAGCCCGAGCAGGCCAAGGATGAAGATGCCGCGCGCAGGATCGTTGGCGAATGCGTGCACCGAGTTCAGGATGCCCGAGCGCACCAGGAACGTGCCCGACAGCGACAGGCTGAACGTGCCGATCGCCAGCAGCACAGTCCAGATTTTCAGGCTTTCGCGCTTCTCCACCACGATGGCCGAGTGGACCAGCGCGGTGCCGGTCAGCCACGGCATCAGGGATGCGTTCTCGACCGGGTCCCAGAACCAGTAGCCGCCCCAGCCGAGCTCGTAATAGGCCCACCACGACCCCATCGCGATGCCGCAGGTGAGGAAGCACCACGACACCAGCGCCCAGGGGCGCACCCAGCGGCCCCAGGCGGCGTCGATCCTGCCCTCGAGCAGGGCGGCCACCGCGAAGGCGAACGGCACCGCGAAGCCGACATAGCCCATGTAGAGGACCGGCGGGTGGAAGGCGAGGCCGGGGTCCTGCAGCAGCGGGTTCATGCCCCGCCCGTCTGCCGGTGCGGGCCAGCTGCGCCAGAACGGGTTCGACGTGGTCAGGCAGAACAGCAGGAAGCCGGCCGACGTGCCGCCGAGCACGCCCAGCACCCGCGCCCGCAGCGCCGACGGCAGGGTGCGGCCGAACACCGAGACCAGGCCGCCGCAGATGCCCAGGATCAGGCCCCAGAGCAGGATCGACCCCTCGTGGTTGCCCCAGGTTCCGGTGATCTTGTAGAGCAGCGGCTTGGCGACCGCGCTGTTCTCGGCCACGTTGACGACCGAAAAATCGTCCCACGCGCTCGCCAGCACCAGGGCCAGCGACGCGCCGGCGAGTGCGAGCAACTGGCCCACCGCCAGGCCGGGTGTGGCCGCCATCAGCCGCATGTCGCGCCGATGGGCGCCCCACAGGCCGACGATGGCCTGGGCGAAGGCGAAGGCGCAGGCCAGCGCCAGGGCGAAATGGCCGAGTTCGGGGATCATGTCAGCCTCGTCATGCGGCGCCCCTGCCGGTCCGGCGCGCCATTCTGGATGTCATCGCGACGCGGTCACCGAGTTCCACGTGCTGGCCGGCGGCGCCGGGCCCTGCGCCGGGTTCCAGTGGCCGGAGCGTTTCAGCGCGTCGGCCACGTCCTTCGGCATGTACGTCTCGTCGTGCTTGGCCAGCACTTCCTGCGCCCTGAAACTGTGGTCCGGCTGGATGGTGCCAAGGGCCACGACACCCTGACCCTCGCGAAACAGGTCGGGCAGGATGCCGGTGTAGCTGACCGGGATGGTGGTCCGCCCGTCGGTCACGACGAAGCGCGCCACCGGCTCGCCGTCCTGTTTGTCCACGCGCAGCGACTTGGCCTGCACGAGCCCGCCCAGGCGGATGGTGCGGCCCGGCGCGGGCGCGTGTGTGGCGATGTCGCCAGGCGACATGAAGAACACCAGGTTGTCGCTGAACGCGCTCAGCGTCAGCGCGCTGGCGCTGCCCAGGCCCGCGCCGCAGGCCAGGATCACGCTCAGCCGGCGCATCTTGCGGGTCATTCGGCGCTGCTCCCGCGGGCGCGCGGGTCTGCGGCCCGCAGCCGGCGCGACACTGTGGCCAGCCGCGCCCGTGAGCCGAGCACCAGATACAGCGTGGCCGCCGCGAACAGCCCGTAGGAGGCCGCAATGTAGGACAGGTGGTCGTAGCCCAAAGGATTGATCACACTACGCCCTCCGAACCGACCAAGCCACGCTCTGTGCGCCGCTCAAGCCACGCTGTCCGCGCCGCTCAAGCCACGCTCTCCGCGCCGCTCAAGCCACGCTCTCCGCGTGCGCCATCAGCAGCCCGCGCAGCCGGCGTTCCATCACCGCGGCGCGCAGGCGTGCGACGACGATCGCCGCGAACCCCAATGTGGTGCCGAGTGCGGCCACCGCCAGCGGCCACAGCATGCTGCCGCTCATCGTCGAGGAGCCCGTCAGGCCTATGCTGTTGCCCTGGTGCAGCGTGCTCCACCACTGCACGCTGTAATGGATGATCGGCAGGTTCACGACACCCACCAGCGCCAGGATGGCGCCGGCGCGCGCCCCGCGCTCGGCGTCGTCGAAGGCGCGGATCAGCATCATGTGGCCGCAATACAGGAAGAACAGCACCAGCTCGCTGGTCAGCCGCGCATCCCACACCCACCAGGCGCCCCACATCGGCTTGCCCCACAGGCTGCCCGTGGCCAGGCACAGCGCGGTGACCAGGGCGCCCACCGGCCCGATCTCGGCCGCCGCCATGTCGGCCAGCGGGTGGCGCCAGACCAGCGCCGCCAGCGAGGCTGCGGCCAGCCCGGCATAGCCGGCGGTGGACAACCAGGCGCAGGGCACGTGGACGTACATGATCCGCACCGCGTCGCCCTGCTGGTAGTCCGCGGGCGAGAACAGCAGGCCCCAGCCGAGCCCGAGCAGCGTCAGCAGCAGCGCAGGCCCGGTCAGCCAGGGCTGCACCCGGGCAGCCAGCCGCAGGAATCGCCCAGGGTTGGCGAAGCGGTGCAGGGTGCGGCGAACCGGCCTTGGTCCGGTCTGCTGGGCCGCGAGGGCGGGGATGGCATCCACGTCTGTCACCGTATCAGGTCTTGGGGGTGGGTTGAAGCATAGGGAATGGCCGCGCCGGGCCGGTTTGAACCGCCGGCGCAGCGCATCTACCCTCGCGCCTGCGTCCATCAATGCAAGGGTCTGCCAATGCTGTTCGCTCTGATCTGCACCGACAAGCCGGGCAGCCTGGACCTTCGCCTCGCCACGCGGCCGCAGCACATCGCCTATCTCGAGACCTACAAGTCCCGCATCGTCCAGGCCGGTCCGCTGCTCGACGAGGAGGGCCGGCCCAGCGGCAGCCTGCTGATCGTGGACGTGGCCGACCGCGCCGAAGCGGAAGGGTTCGCCGCCGCCGACCCCTACGCCCGGTGCCAGCTGTTCGAATCGATCATCATACGCCCTTACCGAACCGTGTTCCGGGACGGCGAGGTGGCGCCGTGAAGCACTGGCTGGTGAAGACCGAGCCGGACTCGTTTTCCTGGGACATGCAGGCGAGCCGGGATTTCGAACCCTGGACCGGGGTGCGCAGCCACCAGGCCAAGCACAATTTGCAGGCGATGACGGTGGGGGACCTCGCCTTCTTCTATCATTCCAACGTCGGCAAGGAAATCGTCGGCATCGTCGAGGTCGTGCGCGCCGCCTATCCCGACCCCACCGCCGAGAGTGGCGACTGGGTGTGTGTGGACATGCGCGCGGTGCGGCCGTTCAAGCGCGCGGTCACCCTGGCGGAGATGAAGGCCGACCCGGCGCTGGAGGGCATGGCGATGCTGAAATACTCGCGGCTGTCGGTAGCCCCGGTCGAGCCGGCGCACTGGAAACACATCTGTGCGCTGGGAGGGCGCGGCGCGGCCTGATCGGCGTCCCCGCCTCCGCAAGGGTGACGCGCGGAGGTCGATGCCCGGGAGGCCGGCCCGGAGAGGTTGACGCGGGCCGTGCGCCCGGTCCGTGATGCGCCCAAGACCGGCAGGCACCGGCGACCCAGGGAGCGCGCAACATGTCCGAAGACCTGCTGTTTCACGTCAAACCCGAACTGGCCGCCTCTGCCCACGTGGACGCCAGGCGGCTGCGGCTGATGACCAACCATGCCGCGACCGACCCGGACAGTTTCTGGGCCAACGAAGCCCGCCGGATCGACTGGGTGCGATTTCCCCAGACCATCAAGAACACCAGCTTCGAGGGCGACGTGGCGATTCGGTGGTTCGAGGACGGCACGCTGAACGCCTCGGCCACCTGCCTGGACCGGCACCTGCGCACCAAGGGCGACCAGGTCGCCATCATCTGGGAGGGGGACGATCCCGGCCGGTCGGAGACGATCACCTACCGCGACCTGCACGAGCGTGTCTGCCGGCTGGCCAACGCGATGCGGACGCTCGGCGTCGGCCGCGGCGACCGCGTGTCGATCTACCTTCCCATGGTCCCTGAAGCCGCGGTCGCGATGCTGGCCTGCGCCCGGATCGGCGCCATCCACTCCATCATATTCGGCGGCTTCTCGCCCGACAGCCTGGCCAACCGCATCCAGGATTGCGGGTCCACGCTGCTGATCACCGCCGATGAGGGCCGACGCGGGGGGCGCACCGTCGCCCTGAAAACCAACGCCGATGCCGCGCTGCGGTCCTGCCCGACCGTCCGCCACGTCATCGTGGTTGCTGTCACCGGGGCGGACGTGCCGATGCAGGCCGGCCGGGACCACGCCTACGGTCAGGTGTGCGGCGCCGCCCCGGCCGAGTGCCCGCCGGAGGAGATGAACGCCGAGGACCCGCTGTTCATCCTCTACACCAGCGGCAGCACCGGCAAGCCCAAGGGCGTGCTGCATACGACCGGCGGCTACATGGTCTGGGCCAGCTTCACCCACGAGCTGGTGTTCGACTACCGCCAGGGCGAAATCTACTGGTGCACCGCCGATGTCGGCTGGGTCACCGGCCACACCTACATCGTGTACGGCCCGCTGGCCAATGGCGGCACCACCCTGATGTTCGAGGGCGTGCCGACCTACCCCACAAGCAGCCGCTTCTGGGAGGTGATCGACAAGCACCGGGTCAACATCTTCTACACCGCGCCCACCGCGATCCGGGCGCTCATGCGCGAGGGCGACGGGCCCGTCCGCAGGACGTCGCGCGCGTCGCTGCGCGTCCTCGGCAGCGTCGGCGAGCCGATCAACCCCGAAGCCTGGCTCTGGTATCATCGCGTGGTGGGGGAGGAGCGCTGCCCGATCGTGGACACCTGGTGGCAGACCGAGACCGGCGGCATCCTGATCTCGGCCCTGCCCGGCGCGGTCGCGCTCAAGCCGGGGTCGGCCACCCTGCCGCTGCCCGGCGTCAGGCCCGTCCTGGTCGATGCCGAGGGGGCCGAGCTGGACGGCGCCGTCGAGGGCAACCTCTGCATCACCGACAGCTGGCCGGGGCAAATGCGCACCGTCTTCGGCGACCATGAACGTTTCGTCCAGACCTACTTCTCGACCTTCCCCGGAAAATACTTCACCGGCGACGGCGCCAGGCGCGACGCCGACGGCTACTGGTGGATCACCGGCCGGGTGGACGACGTGATCAACGTCAGCGGCCATCGCATGGGCACCGCCGAGGTCGAAAGCGCGCTGGTCGCCCACAGCAACGTCGCCGAAGCCGCCGTTGTGGGCTTTCCGCACGACGTCAAGGGTCAGGGCATCTACGCCTACGTCACGCTCAAGGACGGCATCGAGCCCACCGACGCGCTTCGACGCGAACTCGTGGCCTGGGTGCGCCGCGAGATAGGGCCGATCGCCGCGCCCGACGCCGTGCAGTGGGCGCCAGGCCTGCCGAAGACACGAAGCGGCAAGATCATGCGACGCATCCTGCGCAAGATCGCCGCCAACGAAACCGATGGCCTTGGCGACACCTCGACCCTGGCCGATCCTGCCGTGGTGACCGAACTGGTCGAGAACCGCGTGGACAGTTGATCGGGGGAGGCTGCTGAGCGGCCAGACCCGTCAGGCCTGCTTCTCCACCGGCTTGTCTATCTCGCACCTGAAGGAATTGAGCTGGTAGGCAGGGTGTTCGCGCAGATAGTCCACCGCCATCGGCTGTGCGCTGGCCATGCAGCTCATCGCCGTCATCGGGAACTCCGTCATCGGACGCTTCTCGACGCAGGACTTCGCGTCCGACATGAGGCAGTAGACGAGAACGAGTTGTACCACGGTTTGTCTCCTTCAGCGGTGGGACGTCCGTCGTGTGTCTGGCGATGGTTCACTGCACCTGGATGGTTTTTGGCCGGGCGAGGCGTGGTTGGGCAGCGCTGTCATGACTTCGCCAGCGTGCCGGGGCCGAAGAAGTTTCGACCAGGGGCCGGCAAGGACCAGGATGATGCCTAAACGTTTCGATATGGTTATCCGCGGCGGCGTCTGCGTACTGCCCTGGGGCCAGGCCGAGGCGGATATCGGGGTCTTGGACGGCCGCATCGCCGCGATCGGCGCGCGCGATGCGGACACCGCCGACGAGGTCGTCGAGGCCGCCGGGCTGCACGTGCTGCCTGGACTGATCGACCCGCACGTCCATCTTCGCGACCCGGGCGACGCGCGTGTGGAGAGCATCCTCACCGGCACGCGCGCCGCCGTGCTGGGCGGCATCGCCACCGTGTTCGACATGCCCAACACCAGCCCCGCCGTGACGGATGCGGCGACGTTGGCCTGGAAGCAGGGCTTCGTGCCCGCCAACGCGCATTGCGATTTCGGCATCTATGTCGGCGCCACGCGCGCCAACACGGGGGAGCTCGCCTGGCTGGAACGCCGGCACGGCGTGTGCGGCGTCAAGCTGTTCGCCGGCAGTTCGACGGGCGACCTGATGATCGAGGACGATGAAGGGATCGAGGCGGTGATGCGTCACGGCGTCCGCCGGATCGCCTTCCACGCCGAGGACGAGTACCGGCTGCAGGCGCGCCGCCCGATGTTCCGGACCGGCGACCCCTATGCGCGGCACATGGACTGGCGCGACGAGGAATGCGCGTTCCTGGGCACCAGGCGGATCGTGGCCCTGGCGCACAGGACCGGGCGACCCGCGCACATCGTGCACGTCTCGACCGCCGAGGAGCTCGACTTCCTGGCCGGCCATCGCGACATCGCAACCGCCGAAATGCTGGTGAACCACCTGACCCAGATCGGCCCGGACTGTTACGCCGAACTGGGCGGCTACGCGGTGATGAACCCGCCCATCCGCGACCGCCGGCACTACGAGGCGGCCTGGGCGGCGGTCCGCGACGGCCGCGTGGATACGATAGGATCGGACCACGCGCCCCACAGCCGGGCGGCCAAGGAACGCCCCTGGCCAGACACCGCGGCCGGGCTGACCGGGGTGCAGACTTCGGTGCCGGTCATGCTGGACCACGTGAACGCCGGGCGTTTGAGCCTGGGCCGCATGGTCGACCTGATGGCGGCAGGGCCGGCGCGGGTGTACGGCGCAGTCGCCAAGGGACGCATCGCCGTGGGGTTCGATGCGGATTTCTCGCTGGTCGACCTCAGGCGCACGCGAACCATAGAGAACGACTGGATCGCGACCCCGGCAGGCTGGACGCCGTTCGCCGGCATGCGGGTGACGGGATGGCCGGCCGCCACCATCGTGCGCGGACGCGTGGTGATGCGCGACGACGAGGTGCTGGGCGCCCCCGCGGGCCGGCTGGTAACCTTCCATTAGAGCGCGTGCTAGAGCATGTTCCGTTCACTTGCGTTCACTCCACAGGCTCTAGCTCGTTGTTTTACGAGCATCTTCACCCGGTCAGACGATTCCGTCTGACCGGGATCTGCTCTAGAGAGAACCCAATGCGTGCCGGAGGTGCCCGATGACTGCCTGGACCACAAGCCAGATGCCCGAGCTCGCGGGCCGCACCGCCATCGTGACGGGCGCGACCAGCGGCATCGGCTACGAGGCAGCGCTGGCCTTGGCAGGGCACGGGGCGGACACCATCCTGGCGGTGCGCGACACGGTGCGCGGCGAGGCGTGTGCAGCCAGGATCCGGGCGGTGCATGGCCGCGCCAAGGTGTCGGTCAGCGCGCTGGACCTCGCCAGCCTGGCCTCCGTCAAGGCCTTCGCCGAGCGGGCCGCCGCCCTGCCGCGCATCGACATCCTGATCAACAACGCCGGGCTGGGCCTGCAGTCCAAGCGGGCGGTGACCGTGGATGGGTTCGAGCGGCAGCTCGGCACCAACCATCTGGGGCATTTCGCGTTGACCGGTCTGCTGGTGCCCACGCTGCTGCAGGCGCCGGCGCCACGGGTGGTCTCGATCGCCAGCATCGCGCACCGGCGCGGCCGCATCGACTTCGACGACCTGCAGACCGAGCGCCCGTATGACGGACGCAAGGCTTACGGCCAGTCCAAGCTCGCCAACCTCATGTTCGCGCTGGAGCTGGACCGCCGTGCGCGCAACGCCCAATCCAAGCTGACAAGCGTCGCGGCGCATCCCGGTGTGTCCGACACCGGTTTCATCGCCGCCACCGGCATGCCGGGGCTGATGGTGCGCGTGGCGACGACCGCGATCGGGGTGCTGGGCCAAAGCGCGCCGCGCGGCGCCCTGCCTGGCCTGTACGCCGCGACCATGCCCGACGTGCAGGGTGGCCAGTATTGGGGGCCCGACGGCGTGCTCGAGGTGCGCGGCAACCCGGCCCTGGCGCAGATCTCGACTCACGCGCAGGACCGTGCGGCATGGCTGCGGCTGTGGGAGGAGTCCGAACGGCTGACCGGCGTCGCCTACCCGCCGCTCGCCTGACGACGCCCCCCAGCATCAACGGCGCTGCGATACCGCCGACCAGCGTGCATCGAGACCCGGCCAGGGTCAGCACCTACACCACCCTGTTCAAGGGACCCAAGTCGAGCACGATCCAGACGCGATGGTATGTTGACTATTTTTGCCACAACTTGGCGAAGCGAACCGTATTTGGTGGCCTCGCAACCACGCCTGATGGGGGAAATCGCGTAAGACTGTCACTCCGGTGCTGGCACGGCGGATGCAAACTGATCCAGGGTCAGAGCGGTCAACCCGACTGCCGGAGAGTCGCAATGCCGACATTGATTTGGCGGACGGGGACGGCGAGCGAAACGCCACGGCGAGTGGCGCTTCTGTTCGCGCTTCTGTTTGCGCTTTTGGCCGCACCGACGGCCGTCCTGCATGCCCAGCAGACCACGACGGATGCGCCCGCGGTCACGGTGGGGCGGGCCGAGAGAACCGAGATCGTCGAGGCCGCAAGCCTGACCGGAACCCTGGTCCCGCGAGAGGAAATCCTGGTCAGCCCGCAATTCGACGGCGTCGCGATCACGCAGATCCTGGTCGAGGAGGGCGACACTGTGACCGCGGGCCAGGTCCTGGCCAGGCTGTCCAGCGACGCCCTGCGTGCGTCGCTGGCCCAGAACACCGCGCAGATCGCCCGCGACGAGGCCGCGATCGCGGAAGCCCAGGCATCGCGCAAGGCGGCCGACTCGGCCTTCGGGCGCACCCGCGACCTCGCCCGCACCGGAACCGCCTCACGCGAGACGTTCGAGACCCGTGAGGCGGCCATGGCGAGTGCGGCCGCCAGAGTCGCCTCCGCGCAGGCCGACCTCGCCTTCACCCAGGCGCAGCGACAGGAGCTGGCGGTGAAACTCGCCAACACCGAGATCAAGGCGCCGGTCGGCGGGCTGATCAGCCGGCGGATCGCACGGCTTGGATCGGTGGTCAGCATGAACGCGGACCCGCTGTTCCGCATCATCAGCGACGGCGCGATCGAGCTGGAGGCCGACGTGCCCGAATCGACGCTGGCCAGGCTGCGGCCCGGTCAGCGCGCCAGGCTGACCATGGCCGCCGGCGTGGAGCGCGCCGGCACGGTGCGCCTGGTGGCGCCGGAGATGAACCGGCTGTCGCGCCTCGGACGCGTGCGGGTGGCCATCGATGCGGGGAAGGGCGGACTCGTGCTCGGCGGGTTCGGGCGGGCTACGGTGGAGACCGCCAGGCACGTGGGCATCGTGGTCCCGCTGTCATCGGTGCTGTTCCGGTCCGAAGGACCGCAGGTGGAGGTGGTGCGCAACGGAATGGTCGAGAGCCGCGACGTCACGTTGGGGCTGCGCGCCGAAGGCCGCGCCGAGATCACCCGGGGCGTCGAACCGGGCGAGGCCGTGATCACGCTGTCCGGCACCTTTGTCAGGGCGGGCGATCACGTGACGGCCGTGGACCCTGCCGCAGCCGGCAGGAGGAGCTGAGCCATGGCGTTCAACGTCTCCGGCGCCTCGATCAGGAACCCGATCCCTTCGCTGGTGCTGTTCACCGTCATGCTGGTGCTGGGCATCGGCGCGTTTCGGGCGCTGCCGATCACCAACTCCCCCAACATCGACATTCCCGTCGTGGACGTCACCGTCACCGAGTCCGGCGCGGCACCGGCCGAGCTCGAGTCGCAGGTGACGAAAAAGATCGAGGATGCGGTCGCCAGCGTCAACGGCGTCAAGCACATCACCTCGACCGTGACCGACGGCACGTCGCTGACCGAGATCGAGCTGCGGCTCGAAATCAGTTCGGACCGGGCGCTGAACGAGGTGCGCGACGCGGTGTCGACGATACGCGCCGAACTGCCACGCACGATCGACGAGCCGGTGATCCAGCGGCTGGATTTCTCCTCGCAGCCGATCCAGACCTATGCCGCCAGCGCACCCGGCATGACGCTCGAGCAATTGTCGTGGTTCGTCGACGACACCGTCGCGCGTGACCTGCAGGGCTTGCCGGGTGTCGGCCGCGTGCAGCGCATCGGCGGCGTCACGCGCGAGGTGCAGGTGACGCTGGATCCCGACCGGCTCTCGGCCCTGGGCATCACCGCCGGCGCCGTGAACGCGCAGGTGCAGCAGACCAGCGTCGACCTGGCAGGCGGACGAGGAGAACTCGGCGCGCGCGAGCAGATCATCCGCACGCTGGCCGGGGCAACGACGATCCGGGCACTGGCCGACACGCGCATCGTGCTGCCGGGCGGCCGGGAGGTGCGTCTGCAGGATCTGGGCACGGTGAGCGACGGGGCGGAGGAGCCCCGCACCTTCGCCCGGCTGAACGGCAGCACGCCAGTGGTCGCCTTCCGCATCTCGCGCAGCAAGAACGCGAGCGAGGTGGACGTCGCCCGCCGGGTGGCGGACCGGCTGCGCATGCTCGCCGCCGACCGCCCGGCCGTTTCCTACCGGCTGATCGACGATTACGTGCGCTATTCCGTGGGCGGCTACAACTCGGCCATGGAGGCGCTGATCGAGGGTGCGGTGCTGGCCACGCTGGTCGTGCTGGTCTTCCTGCGCGACTGGCGGGCCACGCTGCTGTCGGCCGTGGCGCTGCCGCTCTCCGTGCTGCCCGCCTTCGCGGTGATGCTGGCGATGGGATTCACCCTGAACTTCATCAGCCTGCTGGCCATCACCCTGGTGACCGGCATCCTGGTCGACGACGCGATCGTCGAGATCGAAAACATCGTCCGCCACATCCGCATGGGCAAGCCGCCCTACGACGCGGCGATCGAGGCGGCCGACGAGATCGGGCTCGCCGTCATCGCGATCACCCTGACCATCTGCGCGGTGTTCGCTCCCGTCAGCTTCATGGGCGGCATCGCGGGCCAGTACTTCAAGCAGTTCGGGCTGACTGTGGCCGCGGCCGTGCTGTGCTCGCTGCTTGTCGCACGGCTGATCACGCCGCTGATGGCCGCCTACCTGCTGCGTCCGCACCGGGCGGTGGACGAGCGCGAGGGGCCGGTGGTGGCGGCCTACACGCGCTTCTTGGCAATGACGCTGCGCCACAGGGGGATCACCCTGCTGGCCGGGCTGCTGCTGTTCGCCCTGTCTATCTGGTCCACCAGCCTGCTGCCGACGGCGTTCATTCCGGCGGAAGACCAGTCGCGCGCCGTCCTGGCGCTGGAACTGCCGCCGGGATCCCGTCTGGAGGACACGCGCGCCAAGACCGACGAGGCCGCAGCCCTGTTCCGCACGATCCCGGAAGTGACGAGCGTGTTCGTCGTCGGCGGAACCACGCCGACGGAAGACGACCAGGAGGTGCGGCGCGCCCAGGTGACGGTGAACCTGGTGCCGAAGACCCAGCGCCGCCGCACCCAGAAACAGATCGAGGGAGAGTTGTCGCGCAAGCTGGCCGAACTGGCCGACGTCCGCGGCTACTACGTCAACGGCCGCGGCGAGCGGGAGCTGTCGCTGACGGTGCTGAGCAACGATCCGGCCGCGCTCGAGCGCGGCATCGGCAGGCTGGAGGGCGCGATGCGCCGGCTGCCCGGCTTCTTCAACGTGGCCGCCAGCACCGGGCTGAACGGGCCGCAGATCTTCGTGACGCCGCGCGCAGACGAGGCGGCGCGCTACGGCGTCTCCACCCAGATGATCTCCGAGGCGGTCAGGATCGCGACGCTCGGGGACATCTCGGCCAACCTGGCGAAGTTCCGCGACGGCGACCGGCTGATTCCGATCCGCGTGCAGACCGACCTGGCGCTGCGTCGGGACGTGCATGCGATGGAGACGCTGCCGATCGTGGGCGAGACCGGGCTGGCGGTGCCGCTGGCCGCCGTCGCCGACGTGACGCTCGGCCAGGGACCGACCTCGATCCGGCGGCTGGACCGCCAGCGCGAGGTCGTGCTGGGCGCCGACCTGGCGCCTGGCCTGGCGCTCGGGGCGGCGCTGGAGAGGGTGAACGCCCTGCCGGACGCGCAGACGCTGCCGGTTGGCGTGCACATCCAGAACGGCGGCGATGCAGAGATCATGGACGAGGTGTTCTCCGGCTTCGCGATGGCCATGGGCGTGGGCTTGATGATCGTGCTCGGGCTGCTGGTGCTGCTGTTCCGCAGCGTGTTCCAGCCGCTGACGGTGCTGCTCTCTCTGCCGCTGTGCCTCGGCGGCGTGATCCTGGCGCTGCTGCTGACCGGCCAGCCGATCAGCCTGCCGGTCGCCATCGGCATCCTGATGCTGATGGGCATCGTGACCAAGAACGCGATCATGCTGGTCGATTTCGCCCGCGAGCGGCAGGCCCAGGGTGTCTCGCGGCGGGATGCGATCATCGATGCCGGCCGCAAGCGCGCCCGCCCGATCGTGATGACCACGCTTGCGATGGTGGCGGGAATGGTGCCCAGCGCGCTGAGCCTGGGCGATGGCGGGGAGTTCCGCGCCCCGATGGCGACCGGCGTGATCGGCGGCCTGATCGTCAGCACGGTGCTGTCGCTGGTGTTCGTGCCGTCCCTCTACACGGTGATGGACGGATTCTCCAGGCGCGTCGGCAACCTGCTCGGGCGGCTGATCAGCCCAGAGGCGCCGCGGCCGGCGCCCGTCTCCATCGTCATCTCCCCCGCACCCCGCTCGGCGCCCCACAGCATTGCCGGCCGGACCACGTGAGGGCGACGCTCCTCGGGTGAACGCCTGCAGCGGGGCCTCATTTCACCCGGACGAAATCTCCCAGCAGGCAAAACGAGTGGAGCGAATTCAGCCTGATGGTCACCTGGTTGGAGCACAGCTCCTCCGTCCCCGGATCGGTCGGCTGGTAGGTGAACCCGTCCGGCTCGGCCTTCAGGCCGAAGCAACGGGAGGCAAGCGTGTTTTTCCAGACCACATGATTCCGCATCTGGAACAGGATCGTGGTGTCGTCCGGCCGTGTCGTGCTCACGATCTCAGGCTCACGGATGCAGGTGGTGTTGCCAGACGCGGCCAGCGCCGGCGCGCACCCGATGAACCATGCCGCCACCAAGGCCTTTGCAGCTCTGCGTTCCACCATGACAGTCATACCCTGCGAACGTTATTTCTTCCGGCCAGCCTGCGCAGACGCTGCCCTGCCGCGCCCGCGGCGCAGCTTGGTCGGATCGTAGCCGCCGCCGCCTGGGCCGAGCGGCTCCGGCGTCCGGTCCCGCCTGGGTTTTTGCGAAGCGGCGCTGGGGGGCGGTGGCGGCAGGCCGAGGTCGAGCGCTTCCAGCCGCTTGATCTCGTCGCGCAACCGTCCCGCCTCCTCGAACTCCAAATCGGCCGCCGCCGCGCGCATGCGCTTTTCCAGCTCGGCAATCGAGGATTTGAGGTCGCGGCCGACCATGTTGGTGACGCTCGAATCCTTGATCGGCGCCACCGTCACGTAATCCTGCTCGAACACCGAACTCAGCGCCTCGCCGATATGCTTGCGCACCGATTGCGGGGTGATGCCGTTGGCTTCGTTCCAGGCGCGCTGCTTGTTGCGCCGCCGCTCGGTCTCCTCGATGGCGTAGCGCAGGCTTTCGGTCATCGTGTCGGCGTACAGCACCACGCGGCCGTCCACGTTGCGCGCCGCCCGGCCGATGGTCTGGATCAGTGAGGTTTTCGAGCGCAGGAACCCCTCCTTGTCGGCATCCAGGATCGCGACGAGCGCGCATTCCGGAATGTCGAGCCCTTCGCGCAACAGGTTGATGCCGACCAGCACGTCGTAGACGCCCAGCCGAAGATCGCGGATGACTTCGATGCGCTCCAGCGTATCCACGTCGGAATGCAGGTAGCGCACCTTCACGCCGTTCTCCGTGAGGTACTCGGTCAGATCCTCCGACATGCGCTTGGTCAGGGTGGTGACCAGCACGCGCGCGCCGCGCTGCGTGGTGGTTCTGATCTCGGCCAGCAGGTCGTCGACCTGCCGTTCGACAGGACGGATTTCGGTGACCGGGTCGATCAGCCCGGTGGGGCGGATCACCTGTTCGGCGAATGTGCCGCCGGTGCGCTCCATCTCCCACGGCCCGGGTGTCGCGCTGACGAACACCGTTTGCGGCCGCAGTCTCTCCCACTCGGTAAATTTCAGCGGCCGGTTGTCGATGCAGGACGGCAGCCGGAAGCCGAACTCGGCGAGGATGGATTTGCGCGCATAGTCACCGCGTTCCATGCCGCCGATCTGCGGCACCGTCACGTGGCTTTCGTCCACGATCAGCAGCGCGTTCTGCGGCAGGTATTCGAACAGCGTGGGCGGATTGTCGCCCTGCTTGCGGCCCGAGAGGTAGCGCGAGTAGTTTTCGATCCCCTTGCAGGAGCCGGTGGTTTCCATCATTTCGAGATCGAACGTCGTGCGCTGCTGCAGGCGTTCGGCTTCCAGCAGGCGGCCGTTGGCGACCAGCTCGTCGAGCCGCAACCGCAGTTCGTCCTTGATGCCGACGATCGCCTGGTTCAGCGTCGGGCGCGGCGTCACGTAGTGGCTGTTGGCGTAGATGTGCACCTCGCGGATCGTCCCGGTGCGCTCGCCGGTCAGCGGATCGAACTCCTCGAGCGACTCGATCTCGTCGCCGAACAGCACGATGCGCCACGCCCGATCCTCGAACTGCGCCGGGAACACGTCCACCGTCTCGCCGCGAAGCCGGAAGCTGCCGCGCGCAAACGCCACGTCGTTGCGCTTGTATTGCAGCTCCACCAGAGCGCGCGCCAGCGTGTCGCGGTCGATCCGGCCGCCCACCTCCAGCTTGACCACCATGCGCGAATAGGTCTCGACCGAGCCGATGCCGTAGATGCAGCTGACGGACGCCACGATGATGACGTCGTTGCGCTCCAGCAGGGATTGCGTGGCCGCGTGGCGCATGCGATCGATCTGCTCGTTGATCTGGCTGTCTTTTTCGATGTAGAGGTCGGTGCGCGGAACATAGGCTTCGGGCTGGTAATAGTCGTAGTAGCTGACGAAGTATTCGACTGCGTTGTCCGGGAAGAACGACTTCATCTCCGCGTAGAGCTGGGCGGCGAGCGTCTTGTTCGGGGCCAGCACCAGGGCTGGCCGCTGAACCGCCTCGATCACTTTGGCCATGGTGAACGTCTTGCCCGACCCGGTCACGCCGAGCAGGACCTGGTCCATCTCGTTGGCTGTGATACCCGCCACCAGCTCGCCGATGGCGGCCGGCTGGTCGCCTGCCGGCTCGTAGTCCGACACCACCCGGAACCGGTTGGTCACCGGCTTGGACGGCTGGCGCTGCGGAATGAAAGCGACCGGCGCAGGCCGGGCGGCGGCTGGGGCGGCTAGGGTCTGGCTCATGGACGACAGATGGTGTTTTCCGCCCGCCCTGCAAACGCCGCCCGACGCCCGGACAGCCCCGACCCGCGTGCTGGCGCATCAGCCAACGCGCGTGCGAAGCGCGTCAGCGACCGAGCCCACGACAGGCGACCAGTCCGCCGGCCGAACCTGACGGAACAGCCGCAACGTCGGATACCAGGGCGAGTCCTCGCGCTGCAGCAGCCATCGCCAATCCGCCGGCTCCGGCACCAGCACCCAGGCCGCCACGCCGAGCGCACCGGCCAGGTGCACCACGGCCGTGTCCACAGCAACGACCAGGTCCAGGCTGTGCATGGCGGCACCTGTCTCGGCGAAGCTCGCCAGCTCCTGCGAGAGGTCGGTGAAGTTGGCCAGCGCCGCTGCGAACTGCCGGTCCTCCTCGGGGAACGGCTTCTGCAACCCGAAGAAATCCACGCCCTGCACGGCCAGGATCGGCGCAACCGTCTCCATCCTTACCGACCGCCTGGCGTTGTTGGGGTGGGTCGGGCGTCCGGACCAGGCCAGGCCGACCCGCATCCGCCGAGCGGGCTTCAGCTCATCCAGGCGGCGGCGCCAGAACGCCACCCGTTCGGCATCCATGCTCAGATACGGCACAGGGGACGGAATGGTCGCCAGTTCAGTGTTGAAAATCTGCGGCAGGCTGGAAAGCAGCACGTAGGCGTCGTGCGCCGGCGCGTCGGCCCAGGTGGGGAAATGCGCGTCGATGTCGGGGTGCGGGCCGAGCAGGGCGGTCACTTCCGGTCCCCAGCCCACCAACAGGCGCGGCACCCGCCGTTTCACCCAGGGGATGTAGCGGGCGAACTGTATCATGTCGCCGAAACCCTGGTCGGCCACCAGCAGCAGGGTGCCGCCCGGCAGGTTCATCCCGTTCCATTGCGCGGCGACCATCCTGGGCAGCGTTCCGCGCGCCTGGTCCAGCTTGTTGCGCCAGGCATACTCCATCCAGCCAGGCGGATACTCACCGTAGGACAGGAGCAGCTCGCCCAGGCCCATATGGGCGGCGGGGTTGTCCGGCTCGCGTCCCAGGGCTTCGCGGTAGCGCAGCGACGCTGCCTCCCTCTCGCCCCTGGCAAGGTGGGCCAGCGCCAGCTCCACACGGTGCGGGGCGGTATCGGGGCTGTGTTTGACGGCCTCGAGCCCGGACGCCAGGGCCTCGTCGAGCATGGTCTTGCTGCGGTAGAGCGAGCAGAGGTTCAGGTGCCAGTTGCCCACGTTCGGCTGGCCTGCCACGGCCAGTTTGAGCATCTCGATCGCCTCGTCCGTCCGGCCTTCCTGGCCGAAGATCCCGCCCATCAGGCCGAGCGCCCCTGGCAGGCCGGGCGTTGCCACCAGCAGGTCGCGGCAGATGCCGACCGCCTCGTTGGTGCGGCGCAGCTTGGCCGCGTTCAGGGCGCGAGCCAGCGCCTGCTCTACCGTTTCCTTCTGGGCTGAACTTTCCGACATCGTCCCGACTTTCACTCGCGCGGAGCCTTTGAACTTTATGCTTAATAAACGGGGGTCTGGGGTTTCAAACCCCAGCGGGGTCCAGGGGCAGAGCCCCTGGCCTTCGCCAACACTCTGCTAACCTGCGAGGATGCCCTACCTACTCCTGCTTGTGACAGCCCTGATCGCCGGTGCCCAGAACGCGCTGGCCGGCGGCGGCTCCTTCATCACCTTTCCCGCGCTGCTGCTGTTCGGCATGGGCGCCAGGGCCGCCAACGTGACCTCCACGGTCGCCCTGTTTCCGGGCCAGATCGCGACGGGGCTGACCGGCCGACGGCATGTGGCCGGCGCGGAAGGGCTCAGCTTTCGTGCACTTGCCGCCATCAGCCTTCGGCGGCCTGGTCGGCGCGGTTCTGCTGCTCGAGACGCCCGAGAGTTTTTTCGAGCGGCTGGTGCCGTTCCTGGTCCTGTTCGCGACGGGCGTCTTCGCCTGGGGCAGCTTTCGCCGCACGTCGGCGGGCCGCACGCATCTGTCACCGGCCGGGGCGGCCGTGTCGCAATTCGTCATCGCCGTCTATGGCGGGTATTTCGGTGGCGGCATCGGCATGCTGATGCTTGCCGCCTTGACCCTGGCCGGACTGCCGGTGCGTCAGGCCAGCGCAACCAAGAACGTGCTGGCGGCCGTGATGAATGCTTCCGCCGTGGTCATCTTCGCGTTCTCGCGGGATGTGCACTGGGACGCGGCGCTGGCCGTAGCCGCGGGGTCGGTGATCGGCGGCCAGGCGGGCGCCTGGCTCATGCTGCGAGTGTCCGACCGGAAGCTGCGCCTGGGGGTGGTGGCGGTCGGCATCCTGCTGACGCTCGGTCTGTTCATCCGCGCCTACTGATCCGACCGTCCCGGCTAGACCCTGATCGCTTCTGGTAGACGAAGCGATCAGGGTCTAGCTCTTTGTTTTAGCGAGCATGTTCATCGTGGTTGAAGTCAACCTGAAGCGAACATGCTTGTCTGATGATGTCCCCGCCCTTTCCTGCGAGAGAGGGGTGCTGCC
>CALMVI010000088.1:0-2463 GCA_937873095.1 uncultured Acetobacteraceae bacterium
GTTTGCGGGTCCGGGGGCGCCCGCCCCCGGCGGGGTTTGGGGCGGAGCCCCAAGCGCAGTTTCACAGTCTCTCTCGCCTCTGAACCTGAACCAGGCTGGGGTTTGAAACCCCAGACCCCGATCTAATGGCGGAAATGCCGCAGACCGGTGAACACCATCGCGATCCCGGCGGCGTCGGCCGCTTCGATCACCTCTGCGTCGCGCATGCTGCCGCCAGGCTGTATGACCGCCGTTGCGCCCGCCTGCACGACCGTCTGCAGCCCGTCGGCGAACGGGAAGAAGGCGTCGGACGCGGCCACGCTGCCCTGCGCGAGCGAGGCGCCTGCGCCGGCCTGCTGCGCCGCCGCCTCGCTCTTCCAGCGGGCGACGCGCGCGCTGTCCACGCGGCTCATCTGGCCGGCGCCGATGCCCACGGTGGCGCCGTCCCTGGCATAGACGATGGCGTTGCTCTTGACGTGCTTGCACACAATGAAGGCGAACAGCATGTCGCGCAGCTCGGCATCGGTCGGCGCCCGCCTGGTGACGACGTGCACGTCGCGGCGGGCGATGCGGCCGGTGTCGCGCGACTGGGCCAGAAAACCGCCCGACACGCTCTTGACCAGGATGCCGGCGGCGGCCGGGTCCGGCAGGGACCCCGTCAGCAGCAGGCGAAGGTTCTTCTTGCGCGAAAGGATGGCGCGCGCGCCCTCGGTCGCGTCAGGGGCGGCGATCACTTCGGTGAACATCGCGGCCATCTGCTCGGCCGCTGCCTCGTCCAGCACGCGGTTGACGGCCACGATGCCGCCGAAGGCGGAGACGGGGTCGCACGCCAGGGCGCGCGGCCAGGCCGCGGCGATGTCTGACGCCGTCGCAACGCCGCACGGGTTGGCATGCTTGACGATGACCACGGCCGGTTCGGCGAATTCGGCCACGCAGTCGAGCGCCGCATCGGTGTCGTTGATGTTGTTGTAGGACAGCTCCCGACCCTGCGCCTGCCGTGCGTTGGCCACGCCCGGACGGTCGGAGACGGCGTAGAGCGCTGCCTGCTGGTGCGGGTTCTCGCCGTAGCGCAACGCCTGCAGCCGCGTGCCGGACAGGGTGAGGCGGGCGGGCAGGGCGTCGCCCTCCTCGCGGGCGAACCATCCTGCGATGGCGGCGTCGTAGGCGGCGGTGCGCGCGAAGGCGGCGGCGGCCAGGCTGCGGCGCTGCGCCAGGGTGGTGCCGCCCTGGGCGTGCAGCGACGCCAGGACTGCCTCGTATTGGGCGTGCTCGGTCAGTACGGCCACGTCCCTGTGGTTCTTCGCCGCTGCCCGGATCAGGGCAGGGCCGCCCACGTCGATCGTCTCCACGCAGGTCTCTGGCGACGCGCCGGCGGCCAGCGCGTCCTCGAACGGGTAGAGGTTCACCACGACCAGGTCGATCGGGGCGATACCGTGCGCCTCCATCTGCGCCATGTGCGCGGGCAGGTCGCGCCGGGCCAGGATGCCGCCATGGATGTGCGGCACCAGCGTCTTGACCCTGCCGTCGAGGATTTCGGCGAATCCCGTGTGGTCGCCCACCTCGGTCACCGGCACGCCCGCTTCGCGCAGGGCTGCGGCCGACCCGCCGGTGGAGAGGATGTGGACGTCCAGCCCGGCCAGCGCGCGGCCGAGGTCCACGAGACCCGTCTTGTCGGACACGGACAGGAGGGCGCGGCGAACCGGAACGATCATCGACATGGCCAGCCTCTGCAGGAGGCGGCGGATTACGCTTGCCATGGCGCAAACGGAAGCCCGGCCGCCACACCGAGCCGGCTTGGCGACAGGCAAACTCGCCCAGGTGATCAACATTTTGTTATACGTTCCGGTCCACAAGGGACGCCGGCGCCGGATGGCCAGCAGCACCAAACAGGAGCGTTACGAGCAGATCTGCCGGGAGGTGCTGGAGACCGCACCCGGGTTCATTCTGCTGACCGGCATGGACGGGTCGTGGATCGACTACCTGGCCCGTCACTACGGCTACACGGCGAGCAAGCTGTCGCACACCTTCCCGAGCAAGGCCAAGCTCGTCGACTTCATCTTGTCGCGCCACCTGAGCGACGCGTTCGAGGCGGTGTGCATGCCGGGCGACTGGACCGGACCGAAGGTCGACGTGCTGCGCGGCATGTCGCTGGCGCTGATCAAATACGGCGCCGATCACCTGGAACGGCACCGTGTGTTCCTGACGGAGTACGACCGCCGGCCGGATACGCCGCGCCGCGCGCTGGCCCAGCAGCTCGTGTATCTGACCAACAACTTCCAGTTGGCGATGCATGCGCTCTCGCCACGCAAGCCGTTCGGCGATCTGGAAAAAGCGGCCGGCATGCTGCTCGGCCAGCTGCTGCACGCGCCCCTGTGGTGGCCGCGCAGCGAAGACGGCGCACCGACCAACGCCACGCTGGACGCCTGGGTCTGCACCCAGATCGGCCTGCTGACCGGGCTACGGCGCCCCGATCATCGACGCCCC
>CALMVI010000088.1:2563-58134 GCA_937873095.1 uncultured Acetobacteraceae bacterium
CTGCACCCAGATCGGCCTGCTGACCGGGCTACGGCGCCCCGATCATCGACGCCCCCTGCGAGCACGGCTCAAGTCCCGCAGCAGCACCGACCCGCCGACTTAGAGCAGCATCATCCAGACTGGAATTAGTCTGGGTGATAAAGCTGCTCGCTGAAACAAAAGCCTAGAGCGGGTCAGGCTGACACAGTCAGCATGAGCCCGCTCTAGTCGTAAACACCACGCGCCTACGGGACGCACGGTCAATGAACGAGCGACGGAACCATCTCGTGCTGGCGGATGGCGGCAAAGGCGAGGTCTTCCGCCCCGGCCACCGCCATCGGCGTGCCGTCGGCGCCGTGAATGGCGAACGCCCGCGTGCCGTTGACCAGAACCGGCTTCACGTAGGCCAGTTGCGAAACGCCGAGTGCTGCAAGCTGGTCGACGGTGAGGTGGCGTATGTCGAACGCGCCGATGGCGGACTGGGCGCTGTCGTCGTCTGATGCGATGTTCATGATGTCGAGCTCTCCTGACCGGCCGCCTGCTTGCCGTACGGAGCGGGCAAACGTGTGATCGAGTCCACATGGTCCGCGTTACGCGGTCCGCATCACGTGGGTCGCGTAACACAAAGCAAGTATTGCGCCGGAAGTTTGTCTAAAGCGTTAACGCGTCCCGTCAGCTGTTGCGATCGACCGATTCCACCACCTTGCCGACCCTGTGCGAGCCGGAGATGCCCTGTGGCCGGGCGGCGGAACGGGCGATCTCGATGGTGCGCACCTTCGGTTCGGGTTGCGGCCGTGCCAGTTCGATGTGCAGCAGACCGTTATCCAGCCAGGCGCCTCCGACCTCGATCCCTTCTGCCAGCACGAAGGCGCGCTGGAACTGGCGCGCGGCGATGCCGCGGTGCAGGAACACCCTGCCCTGGCTGTCGTCGGCCTGCCGACCGCGAATCACCAGCTGGTTGTCCTCCTGCGTGATCTGCAGGTCGTCCATGGTGAAGCCCGCGACCGCCAGCGTGATCCGCAGGGCGGTGGGCGCGGTCTGCTCGATGTTGTAGGGCGGGTAACCGTCGGACGATGTCTTGGACGCACGTTCGAGCATCTGCTCGAGATGGTCAAAGCCCAGGAACAGCGGCGACGCAAAAAGGCGGGTGGTCAACGGACAGCCTCCTCCAGATGAGCGAGACGCGACACGGGGCCCGTAAGGCACCCCGCCTAATCCGATATCGGCAGCGGATATCGGCTTTGCAAGCCATGCGTCCGGCCGCGCACAGCCGGCGCGTTCAACCGGCCAACGCCCGTATGGCCGGTCCGGCGCCGCTCCAGGCGGCCGGCCCCTCCAGCGTGCCGCGCAGCCTGCCGTCCGGGCCGATGATCAGCGTGGTCGGAAAGCCCGCGACCCCGAGCGCGTGGACCGCGTCGCTGCCCTGGTCCAGCAGCACGCTCGCATGGGTGATGCCGTGCGACGCGGCGAACGGTGCCACGACGGCGCCGCCCCCGCGGTCGGCCGAAACGGCCAGCACGGCCATCGCGCCCTGCGCCGCCAGCCGGTCCAGCTCCGGCAGCTCGGCAACACAGGGCACGCACCAGGTGGCCCAGAAGTTCAGCACGACGATGCGGCCGGAGTAGCTGGACAGGGTGACGGCCGCGCCGTCGAGCGTGCGGAACGTGACGGCGGGCAGCGTGGCGGGCGGCCTGGCGGCCACGATCGCGCTCAGGGGCCGCATCTCCACCCGCGGCTGCTCGCCGGCCGGCTCGGGCGGGGTTTCGGCGGCCGGACCGCCCAGGAATTTGCGTGCGGCCAGCGCCGCAACTAGCGTCGCCCCCGCCGCAGCCAAGCCGGCGCGGCGCGTCAACCGGGTCATCGTCATGGTCTCCACTGCATCGACAGCATCCTCGGGTGCTCCCGCCAATGCGCAATGGGGCGGCCGGTTCGCGACGGCGCCGGCCGGCATCATGCAGGCCATCAACGCCTCCATCGGCGTCGACCGCGCGCTGTGGCGGCAGGACATCGCCGGATCGCGCGCCCATGCGGCGATGCTGGCGCATGTCGGCATCATCTCGCCCGCCGACCAGGCCGCCATCGATGCGGGGCTGGCCGGGATCGGCGCCGAGATCGCCGACGGCAGCTTCGCGTTCTCCGAGGCGCTGGAGGACATCCACATGAACATCGAGGCGCGGCTGGCCGAGCGCGCGGGCGACGCGGGCCGCCGGCTGCACACCGCGCGCAGCCGCAACGACCAGGTGGCGACCGATTTCCGGCTGTGGGTGCGCGACGCGATCGATGCCGCACAGGCGCAGCTCGCCGACCTGATGCTGGCGCTCGCCTCGCGCGCGGCCGAGCACGCCTGCACCGTGATGCCGGGCTTCACGCATTTGCAGACGGCGCAGCCGGTGACGTTCGGGCACCATTTGCTGGCCTATGTGGAAATGTTCGCCCGAGACCGCGGCCGGTTTGGCGACTGCCGGCAGCGGCTGAACGAGTGCCCGCTCGGCTCCGCCGCTCTTGCGGGAACCAGCTTTCCCATCGACCGCGACATGACCGCCGCAGCGCTCGGCTTCGACCGGCCGACCGCGAATTCGCTGGACGCCGTCTCCGACCGGGATTTCGCGCTCGAATACCTGTCGGCGGCGGCGATCTGTGCTGTGCACCTGTCGCGCTTTGCCGAGGAGGTGGTGATCTGGTGCAGCGCGCCCTACGGGTTCCTGCGCCTGTCGGACGCGTTCACCACCGGCAGCTCGATCATGCCGCAGAAGCGCAACCCGGACGCCGCCGAGCTGACCCGCGGCAAGACCGGGCGCGTGGTGGGCGCGCTGGTGGCGCTGCTGACGGTGATGAAGGGCTTGCCGATGGCCTATGCCAAGGACATGCAGGAGGACAAGGAGCCGGTGTTCGACGCCACCGCGGCCCTCGGCCTGTCGCTCGCCGCCACCGCGGGCATGGTGCGCGACGTGCAGCCGGACACGGCCCGCATGCGCGCGGCGGCCGGTGCGGGGTTCTCCACCGCGACCGACCTGGCCGACTGGCTGGTGCGGGCGTTGGGGCTGCCGTTCCGCGCCGCGCACCACGTGACGGGGCGGCTGGTGGCGCGTGCGGAGGCGAAGGGGGTGGGGTTGGAGCAGCTGAGCCTGGCCGAGATGCGGGAGGAGGAACCGGGCATCACCGCCGAATTGTTCGGCGTGCTGGGCGTGGATGCGTCGGTCGCCTCGCGCACCAGTTTCGGCGGCACCGCGCCGGACCGCGTGGCCGCCCAGGCGGCGCGCTGGCTGGCGGCGCTCGCATGATCCGTATCGTGCTGCTGGCCGCCCTGGCCCTGGCGGCCTGCGGCAAGGTGGGCCCGCCAAGCCCCGCCGGGCCGCCCGACCGGATCACCTACCCCAAGACCTACCCCACCCAGTGACACGGCTCGATCGGGGCGACGGCGTCGCGCTCGCCTACGCGCAGTCCGGGGCGGGCGGGCCCACTCTGGTGTTCCTCCCCGGTTTCATGAGCGACATGACGGGCGACAAGGCGACGATGCTTGCCGCCTATGCCGCCGATCTCGGGTGCTCGGCCTTGCGGCTCGACTATTCCGGGCACGGCGCCAGCGGAGGGCAGTTCGTCGCCGGCACGATCGGAAGCTGGGCGCAGGACGCGCTGTTCCTGATCGACCGGCTGACCCAGGGCGAGATCGTGCTGGTCGGCTCCTCGATGGGGGGTTGGATCGCGCTGCTCGTGGCGCTGGCCCGGCCGGACCGCATCTCGGCGGTCGCCTGCATCGCCGCCGCGCCCGACTTCACCGAGGATCTGATCTGGAGCCAGCTGCCCGAGGCGGAGCGGACCACGCTGATGCGGGATGGCATGCTGCGCCGGCCGAGCGGCTATGGCGGCGAGCAGGTGATCACCCGCGCGCTGATCGAGGATGGCCGCACGCACCGCCTGCTGGGCGGTCCGATCGGCATCGCCTGCCCGGTCCGGTTGCTGCATGGGCAGCGCGACGATGCGGTGCCGTGGCGGACGTCGCTGGCGCTCGCCGAACGGATGCACAGCGAGGACGTGCAGGTTGTCCTGGTCAAGGACGGCGATCACCGGCTGTCCCGCGCGCAGGATTTATCGCTGCTCCGCCGCGTCGTGGCGCCGCTCCTGGGCCAGGATCGCCCGTAGGCCCTCCCGGTAGCTGGGACAGGCCCAGTTCCGGCCGATGGTCGCCTGCGTGCGGCGGCTGTCCACCCGGCGGTGCTCGGCCCAGAAGCTGCGCGCCATCTCGCTCATGCCCGCCGCCGCCTCGTCGAACGGAACCTCAGGCGGCACCGGCAGGCCCGCCAGGCCGGCGGCGTAGGCGGTGACGGCCGCACTCTCTGCCGGTTCGTCGTCGGAAAAGTTCAGCACGCGGGCGCCCTGGGGAGGGTGGGCGATGGCGGCCAGCACGCCCGCTGCGATGTCGTCCACGTGGATGCGGCCGAAGGCGTGGCCGGGCTTGACGACGCGGCGCGCCCGGCCGGTGCGCAGGTCGTCGAACACCGAGCGTCCTGGGCCGTAGATGCCGGCCAGCCGAAAGATGTCGAGAGGGCGTCCGGCGGCCGCCTCGCGCCAGGCCGTCTCCGCGGCGAGGCGGCGGCGCGAGCGTTCGGCGGTGGGGGCAGGCTCGGTGGTCTCGTCCACCCATCCGCCGCCCCGGTCGCCGTAGACCCCCGTGGTGGACAGGTAGCCGATCCAGGCGAGGTGCCTGGCGGCCCTGACCTCCGCGCCGTATCGCGACAGGACCGGATCGGCGTCCTCGCGCGGCGGCGCGGTCGCGAGCAGGTGGGTGCACGCGCCGATCTCGTCGCTCGCCGCCCGGAACGGCACGATCCGGACCCCGGGCGGCCCCTGAAGGCCGGGGTTGCGGCTGGTGGCGGTGACCTGCCAGCCGGCCGCCACGGCGTCGCGTGCGGCGGCGGCGCCACAGAAGCCTAGGCCGAAGATCAGCAGGTGCATCCTGGTTCCTTGAGGAAGGCCAGGGGCGTCGTGCGAAGCACGCTGGCGCATGACGCCCCTGGCCTTTTCTTGCTTTCAGGGCACCGGCTGCGCCCTACATACATTCTCATGAGCTTACGCGCGGCCCTTGCCGGCGTTGCGGCCCTGGCTGCTGCGTCCTGCCCTGCGCGCCCCGTCCGGGCGCAGCCTCCGCCTCCCCCGCCCGCGACCTCGGTTCCCGACGCCAATGCGGAGAACGCGCCCGCCGGCGGCGACGCCCTGCCGATCCCGCCCGCACCGCCGCGCATCGCCGAGGGGCGCGACTACGAGGCATGCCTGGACATGCTGGCGACCGACCCGTCGGGCGCCGACGCGATGGCGGCAAGCATGGCCGAAGCCGGCGGCGGCGAGGCGGCCCAGCACTGCCACGCGCTGGCCCAGGTCGAGCTGGGCAACACCGAGTCGGGCGCCGCCCTGCTGGACCGGCTGGCCGCCGGCAGCCACGCCAACGCCGCCTCTCGGGCAGAGGTGTTCGGCCAGGCGGACCAGGCCTGGACCATGTCGGGCCGCACCGACCAGGCCTTTGTCAGCGCCAGCCAGGCGCTTGCCCTGTCGCCGGACGACCCGGACCTGCGCATCGGCCACGCCATCGCCGCGCTGGCGCTGCGCCGCTTCGACGTCGCCGACGACGATCTGACCCGCGCCCTCGAACAGGACCCCAAGCGCGCCGACGCGCTCACCCTGCGGGCGACGGCGGAACGCAACCTCGGCCGGCTGGACCAGGCGCGGGCCGACATCGACGCCGCCGCAGCGCTGGACGCCGACAATCCGGACACATTGCTGGAGCGCGGCATCATCCGCCAGCGCCAGGGCGACCTGTCTGGCGCCCGCAGCGACTGGGAGCGCGCGGCCGAACTCGGGGCCGACACCCCGACCGGGGATCTGGCGCAGCAGAACCTGGCGCTGCTGCAGGCCGGGCCGCAGCGGTAGGTCGGCAGGCGGCGCGTCGGCGCCGTTGCTGTCCCGCGGATAATCTGCAAGCCTGCGCCGATGCCAGACCGCGAACGATGGAGCGAGCCGCGCACCTGTGCGAAGTGCGGGGCGGTGGGGAACGTCACCTTCTCGCACGACCCGCGCGTGGTGATGACCAGCGAGACGCTGCAGGTGGAGAACGTGTCGGGCGATTTCCGGCTCGAGTCTCTCGGCCGCACGGCGGATGAGAGCCGGTTCGTCTGCCTCAAATGCGGCACGTCCACTTAGCTTAGGGCAGCCGGGCGCAGCCTTGTGCGCCGGGCGGTTGCCTGTTCGGACCGGCCCGCACTACATGCGCGCGATGGACGATGAAGACCTGCCCACGATCCTGGTGGCGCCGCACCGGTCGCTGAGGACCGCCGCGCGCGCCGCGCGGCCCGCCGACGGGCGATCTGGCGCAGCAGAATCTGGAGCTGCTGGCAGCGGGGCCGCGGCGGTAGATCTCGAGGTGATCAGGGGCGAATGATTTCGTCGCACGCGACTGCCGAGTGCTCACCGACGCATAGTCGCTTGGCATTGTTCACCGCTGTTGTTGCGGCATCAGTGTTGGGAAGAGCCGCAAGCAGACGAGAGACGCAATGACCCGTGTCTCTTTTGTCCATGCTGAGACCAAGCAGGATGAGATTGACCGGCACGAACACTTCCGAGCCGCTTCCCGGGAGCGAGTACCGGGTCATAAGCTGCGCGGCCTCGTCGCACACAGCGTCAAAACGCTCAGGGTGATCGAGAAGCGCTCCGTCCAAAGACTTGCTCACTAATGCGTTGCGGTCGGCTGGGATGGGTTGGGGTCTTCCAACCGTGGCAGCGTTGGCGTCGAGATCAATCCGCAACACGGATGCAATCGACACCATTGCTTGACACGGCAATGTCGTGCAGCCCGAAGACCTGATCTGCCGAGCAGCGGCCTCCAATGCATCGAGGTTGGGAGGAACGCTTGCCAGATCGGGAGCGGGTGTTGCCGCCCAACAGGACAAAGTGGTCGCACCAACGATTAAGCCAGTCGCCAATCGCAGTGCGCAGCTATTGAAACCCCTATCGAACATAGCCGCTCCCTGGCTGCTGATAGAACTTGAACGTTCGCTCGGGAATGCCCTCAACCGGCTTTGGCGTGAATGTCAATGCAAAGCTGGGCGCGTAGTTCTTGGCGGGCTTGCCTGTGCTGTCAGTCACACCCGGTACGCTTTCCAAACCGCCACCAACGTCGACGCCTTGCGTACTCTCGCCTTCCTTGGGCATGATGCTGGGGGTATAAAAATGTGTTGCGCCGGCCGTCGGGTCGGGAATCGTGCCGGCTAGAATGCCTGCGGCATCCTGGAGCGCCATCGCAGTAGCCGCTTTGCGATGCTGGAAAGCGGGCGACCATACACGCTCCACGTTATCAGTGCCGTTGCGGACCATGCGGTTTTTCAAGCACCAGCCAACCGCGATTTGCGCCTTCTCGCCGGGCGCGCCACCCGCTTCCGTCACCATCACGCGGGCGAGGTCATGGACGTTGCGAGCCGCCAAGTCCCGAGCCGTCAGGGTATGCGCTTTTGCACCACGCCCAAGGCCGTCCGTCATCTGCCCAGCCATCGCACAACCTCCTTTGATGCAAGGCCAAAATCAACCGTGGCTGTGGGGTAGAACACGCCCGTAAGATCAAGCCCATCGTACTCGAGGGTTTACGACGTTTTACACCTCAAGCTGTTGCGCGTGTGCGATAAGAAGCGAATTATGCGCTCGCCTCCGACCAGCATGGGGGCACGGCGATCACCTACAATGGCTAGACGCTCCGGTTGCTAGGCGAGCGTCCGGGGCGATACACCCCGCCGATGGACGAACCCGAAGATCTGCCGCCTATCCTGGTGGCGCCGCACCGGTCGCTGAAGACCCCCGCGCGCGCCGTGCGGCCCGCCGACATGGACGCCGTGCGCCTGCTCGCGCCGCGCATGTTCGCCGCGATGTATAAGGCGCCTGGCATAGGGCTCGCCGCGCCGCAGGTCGATGTGGGGCTGCGCCTGGCGGTGGTGGACCTGATGCCCGGCGACGTGCGGCAGCCCATCGTGCTGGTCAACCCGGAGGTCACCCGCGTCAGCACCGAATGGGCCACGCGCGAGGAGGGCTGCCTGTCGCTGCCCGGCCAGTATGCCGACGTGTCGCGCCCGGCCTCGGTGCGGGTGGCGTATGCCGACCTCGACGGCAAGCGCCACGAGATCGACGCGGAGGGGCTTATGGCCGCCTGCCTGCAGCACGAGATCGACCACCTCGACGGCGTGCTGTTCGTCGACCACCTCTCGGCGCTGAAGCGCAACATGCTGATGCGCAAGCTGGCCAAGGAGCGTAAGCTGGCGCACGCCGAGAAGTGAGGCTCGCCTTCATGGGCAGCCCCGACTTCGCCGTTCCGGCGCTGCGCGCGCTGGCCGGCGCGGGGCACGACGTGGCGGCGGTGTATTGCCAGCCGCCGCGGCCCGCCCATCGCGGGCACGCCCTGACGCGCTGCGCGGTGCACCAGGCGGCCGACGCGCTCGGGCTGCCGGTGCGCACGCCTGCGCGGCTGAAACGCGAGCCCGCCGAACACGCCGCCTTCGCTGGCCTGCGGCTGGACGCTGCCGTGGTCGCCGCCTACGGGCTGATCCTGCCCGCCGCCATGCTGGACGCGCCGCGCATCGGCTGCCTCAACATCCACGCCAGCCTGCTGCCGCGCTGGCGTGGGGCCGCACCCATCCACGCGGCCGTGCTGGCCGGCGACGAGGCGACGGGCATCACCGTCATGCAGATGGACCAGGGCCTGGACACCGGCGCCATGCTGCTGCGCGAGGCGATCCCGATCGGCCCGCGCGACACCACGCCCGCGCTGCACGACAGGCTGGCCGAACTCGGCGCCAGGCTGGTGCTGCGCGCCCTGGACGAGCGCCCGCCGCCGGTGCCGCAGCCGGCGGCGGGCATCACCTACGCCGCCAAGCTGAGCCGTGAGGATGCGCGGCTGGATTTTTGCGCTGGCGACGCCGCCACGCTCGACCGGCAGGTGCGCGCGCTGACGCCCTGGCCCGGCACCACCGCCGCGTTCGCGGGAGAGACGCTGAAGGTGCTGGCGGCCGAGCCGGTGCAGGCGTCCGGCCCGCCCGGGCGGGTGCTCGATCCGGCGTTCACCGTCGCCTGCCGCCGCGGCGCGCTGCGGCTGCTGCGGGTGCAGCGGCCGGGGCGGCCCGCGGTGGCGGGCGACGCTTTCCTGCGCGGCGTGCCCGGCTGGCAGGATCTGGCGGTCGCGTGACGCGGTGGGCGCTGCTGCTCGAGTACGACGGCACCCCGTTCGTCGGCTGGCAGCGCCAGGCGACCGGGCCGTCGGTGCAGTCGGTGCTGGAACACGCGGTGGCCCAGCTCGCCGGCGGGCCGGCCGGCTGCACCGCCGCGGGCCGGACCGATGCCGGCGTGCACGCGACCGGGCAGGTGGCGCATGTCGAGCTGGACCGGCAGATGACCCCCGGCAAGCTTGCGGCGGCGCTGAACTACCACCTCAAGCCGCACCCGGTGGCGGTGCTGCGGGCCGCCGTGGTGCCGGACACGTTCTCCGCCCGGTTCTCGGCCATCGGCCGCGCCTACCGCTACACCATCCTCAACCGGCCGGCCCGCGCCGCCCTGCACGCCCGACGCGTGTGGCACGTGCCCTCGGTGCTGGACGCCGGCGCGATGCGCGAGGGTGCCGGGCACCTGCTCGGCCGGCACGACTTCACCTCGTTCCGCGCGGCCGGCTGCCAGGCGCGTTCGCCGCTGCGCACGCTGGACCGGCTGGACGTGCTGCCTGACGGCGACCTCGTGCACGTCGTGGCCGAGGCGCGCAGCTTTCTGCACCACCAGGTCCGCAACATGGTGGGCTCGCTGAAGCTGGTGGGCGAGGGACGGTGGCAGCCCGCCGACATGGCGCGCGCGCTGGGCTTGCGGGACCGCAGCGCCGCCGGACCGACCGCGCCGCCGGACGGGCTGTTCCTGACCGGCGTGCGCTATCCCGACGGCTTGTTTTCGGCCGGTTGACGGTGTGACCGTCCCCGGCGTGTCGGGCCCGCCTGCGGCAGGTCCAGCCTGACCCAGGCGGGTGCGTGGTCGCTGGCGCCCTCCCTGCCGCGCACGTCGCGGTCCACGCCCGCCTCGGCCAGATGGGGCGCGAGCGAAGGGCTGAGCAGGATGTGGTCGAGCCGCATCCCGGCGTCTCGGGCGAAGTGGTCGCGGAAATAGTCCCAGAAGGTGAAGACCGGCGCGTCCGGGTGCAGGTGGCGCAGGCTGTCGGTCCAGCCCTGGCCGAGCAGCGCCGCGTAGGCCGCCCGGCTCTGCGGCTGCAGCAGCGCGTTCCGCTTCCACGATTTCGAGGAATAGATGTCGAACTCGGTGGGCACCACGTTGTAGTCGCCGGCGAGCGCCACGGGCACGCCCGCGCCCAGCAACTCGGCCGCGTGTGCGGCCAGGCGGTCGAACCAGGCGAGCTTGTAGGCGAATTTCGGCCCTGGATACGGGTTGCCGTTCGGCAGGTACAGGCAGCCGACCAGCACGCCCTGCACGGCCGCCTCGATGTAGCGGGCCTGCATGTCGGCAGGGTCGCCGGGCAGGCGGTCGCGCGTCAGCACCGGCTCGGCGCGCGATAGGATCGCGACCCCGTTCCAGCTCCTCTGCCCGCGCCACACCGCCTGGTAGCCTGCGTCGCGGATCGCCTGGGCGGGGAACGCCGCGTCCTCGGCCTTGAGTTCCTGCAGGCAGACCACGTCGGGCCGTGCGGCGGCGAGCCACGCCAGCAGGTGGGACAAGCGTTTGTTCACGCCGTTGATGTTGAATGTCGCAAGCTTCATCGCTGCGGCCAGGCTGTGTTGGTCGGCCGGGGCGCGGTCAGCGGGCAAACATCATCCCGATATCGGCAAAGGCCTTCAGCTCGATCGCGTTGCGGCTGGGGTCGTGAAAGAACATGGTCGCCTGCTCCCCCGGCTCGCCCCTGAACCGGATGGTGGGCGCGATCAGGAAGCCGATGCCCGCGCGCGACAGCGCAGCGGCGGCCTGGCGCCACTGTTCCATGGTCAGGACGACGCCGAAATGGCGCACGGCAACGCCGTGGCCGTCCACGGGGTTGGTGGCGGTGCCGCCGGTCTGCTCCGGGGCCAGATGGGCCACGATCTGGTGGCCGAAGAAGTCGAAATCGACCCATTCGGGCGAGCTGCGCCCTTCCGCGCAGCCCAGGACGCCGCCGTAGAATGCCCTGGCGGCGGCAAGGTCGTGCACCGGGAAGGCCAGGTGGAACGGTGCCCTCGGCCCGGCATCGGCCAGGCGGCACAGGGGGCGGTCGGGTGCCATCGCCTGGGCGCCGGGATCGTGCAGCGGGGTCATCGGAACGGGGGCTCCTTCTCGCCGATCGTCACGCGCAGGGGCGGCAAACCCTCGATCGTCGCGTCGAGGACGTCGCCGGGCCGGACCGGGCCCACGCCCGCCGGCGTGCCGGTATAGACCAGGTCGCCCGGCAGCAGGCGTTCGAACCGGCTGATATAGGCCAGGATCTCCCGGCAGTTCCAGATCATGTCGGCGATACGGCCGTTCTGCCTGACGGCGCCGTTCACCCTCAGCTGCAGGGCGGCCGAATCGACGCCGCCTGCAGCGGCTGCGAGACGGATAGGCCCGAGCGGCGCGGAGTGGGCGAAATTCTTGGCAGTGTCCCAGGGCCTGCTCTTGCCCCGGGCTTCGGCCTGGAGGTCGCGGCGGGTCATGTCGAGGCCGACGGCGTAGCCGAAGATCAGGTCAGGCGCTTGCGCCTCCGCAACCGCCGCACCCGGCCTGCCGATCGCCAGCACCAGCTCGGCCTCGAACTGGTAATCCTGGGTTTCCGGCGGGTAGGGCACGGTGCCCCCGCCAGGCACCAGCGCCTCGGCCCATTTCGTGAAGAAGAACGGCGCCTCGCGCGCGTCCATGCCCATCTCCTCGGCATGCGCCCGGTAGTTGCGGCCGATGCAGAAGATCCGGCCGACCGGAAAGCCTTCGCTGCCGCCGTCGATGGCCGCCATCGGGCGGTCCGGCAGGGTGAAGCAGGGTGTCATGGCATCCTCTCGATCATCGGCGCGGCCCACCTCGTTGACGACCCTTCCGGCGATGCAGCTTTCATCTCGACGCCTGCGCCGATACTGCGGCCTTGGGCGGGATCGAGTCCATGCAAGCGGGCTGGTGCGACCGGGGCGAGGCGCTCGCTTCGGATCAGGCCGGCACGCCTTGCGGGCAGCAGCCCGGCGTGGTGTGTGCCGCCATGGGAAAGAACACGGTAAACACCACGATAGGGCCTGCCGCCAGATCGAACGCCCTGATCGCCGAGCGGAACCGCAAGATGGCCGCGTCCGCGCATGCCTATGTGCGGGGAAGCACGACGCGCTTCTACGAGTGGCTGGAGGCATCCCGCGGTCCGGCCCTGCCGGAGGGGCCGCCCGTGTGGATTTGCGGCGATTGCCACGTCGGCAACCTGGGCCCGGTTGCGAGCACGGATGGCGCCCTGGCCATCCAGGTGCGCGACCTCGACCAGACGGTGATCGGCAACCCGGCGCACGACGTGATCCGCCTGGGCCTGTCGCTGGCCATGGCGGCGCGCGGCTCCGACCTGCCTGGCGTGACCACGGCGCACATGCTGGAGCAGATCGTTCACGGCTACGAGGCGGCGTTCCGGCCCGACGCCCAGGGCGAGACGCTGGATGCGGCGAGCTCGATGCCCAGGATCATCCGGCAGGTGATGAAGGCGGCCGCGGGCCGGTCCTGGAAGCACCTGGCCGACGAGCGCATCGAGGGCGTGGAGCCGGTCATCCCTCTCGGCAAGCGGTTCTGGCCGCTGCAGAAGACGGAACGCGGTGCGGTGGACGCCCTGTTCGCGGAACCGGAGGTGAGGCGTCTGGCGACGCTGCTGCGCGGGCGCGACAGCGAGGTCGGCGTGCGGGTGCTCGACGCGGCGTTCTGGCGCAAGGGGTGCAGCTCGCTCGGCCGCCTCAGGGTCGCAGCCCTGGTCGCGGTCGGCGAGGGCCGCGGCGAGCGGCACTGCCTGATGGACGTGAAGGAGGCGATAGCGGCGGCGGCGCCGAGGAGCGCCGGCGCCGACATGCCGCGCGACAACGCCGAACGCGTGGTGACGGGAGCGAGAAACCTGTCGCCTTTCCTGGGCGGCCGGATGGTGGCCGCGCGCCTGCTCGGCAAGGCCGTGTTCGTCCGCGAGCTCCTGCCGCAGGACCTCAAGCTCGAGATCGAGCACCTCACGCGCGAGGAGGCGATGGGCGTTGCCGAATTCCTGGCCCATGTCGTGGGGCGGGGTCACGCCCGTCAGCTCGACGCCGAGCAGCGGGAGGAGTGGCTGTCGGAGCTCGGCCGCCGCCGGTCCAAGTCGCTGGACGCGCCCGCCTGGCTGTGGAACAGCGTCGTGGATCTGGTGGCCTCGCACGAGGCCGCCTACCTTCAGCATTGCCGGCGCTGGGCGATGTCGGACGCCGCCTGAGTCTGGATGGGGCTGCTCTACATCGTGTCGGGTGCAGGTGCGGGGACGGCGTCTGGCGATGGCCAGTCCGGCGGACGGCTGGCCGATGTCGGGGGATCGCTGGCGGGCCGGCTCGTGTCGATGACGATCAACAGCCGGCCGGCCAGCCTCGTGGGCGTGCGCTGCGGCGACAGCAGCGTGCTGTAGCGTATGTCGGTGGCGGCGGCGCGCTCGTAGTCGGCGTCCAGCACGCCGCGACGGTCGAGAAAGCGGTTCATCGACGAGGACAGCCTCACGCAGCCCTCGGACGCCGGATGGCCCAGCTTGCGTTCCAGCAGATCGGGGTCAGTCGCGTGCATCTGCAGCCGGATGTCGCCGCCGGCGCCGTCCGTGTGCCAGCCCTTCAACGCCCACTGCCAGCCGAAATCCCAAACCCGCATGCCGGCCAAGCCCAACCCGCGGACGTGGTGTTCGTTGCGGGTGCCGGCGGCGCGGAAATCCAGTATTGCGTCGGTGTGCGCAAACACGCCGACCGGCGTCAGGTAGTAGTCCTTGCGGCCCGCCTGACCGGTCGAGACATGTGCGGCCCCCACCAGGCGCCAGCCGGCCGGACCTCCCGGGCGAGCCAGCATCAGCATGAGCCGCTGCACGGCCGGGTTGCGGTCCACCACCACCACGACCTGCGGCGTGTCGATGGGTCGGCCTGCCTGGCCCAGCAACGTCAGCGCGCGCGAGGTCAGTTCGGCAACGGCGTGGTCCGATGGCCGCACCAGGCCGGCGACTTCGCGCGCCATGGCCCGCCGCAGCACCGCGAACTCGCAGCCGACAGCGTCGTCGGCCCTCTCGTCGGCCTCTCCCGGCCCGCCGATCGGCGGCAAGCCGGGCAGCCCGGCCCGGTTTGCACTGCTCCCGCCATGGGCGGCAGGCGTCTCCGGCAGACGCGTCCCGGATGGCGGCGAGCATGGGGATTGCAGGGGCGGCAGCCGGGCGAGGCTCGCCGACGGCTCGGTCGCGACGATCGGCGGCGGCGCCGCCCGGGACGGCGATGCGGCAACCAGCGACAGCGCCAATCCCAATCGCAGCATTCGTGTTCCTCCGACACGAACCCGGCATTTACAGCTTGCCCAGGCTTGCGCAATGCCGCCGTGCCACGGCTCCGCGAACGACGCATCACTGCAATGCGGCAGGCAAGCCGAAAACTTGTTGCGATACAGCATCGTTCATGGCCATGATAGCGGAAACGTGATAATAGTTAACACGTCAGGAGCAGAGGAATAGTTAATGAGATTGTGGTTGATTCTTGTCGTTCTTTTTCCAAGCTTGGCATTGGCGCAAGTGACCGGAACGGGCAGCTACGTACCGGCGGGTGATTTTCAGGCAACGTTCGTTCCGCCGACCCCAACTCTGCTTGGCATCTATGATGACGACAGCGTCGGAAGCTTCGAAGGGGTCAACGCTTGGCTCGGCCGGCCGGTCGATTTCACGTCGATCCATACCGGACAGGCGAGCGAGTACGACTTCGTCAATTCGGTGGATTACGTGCTGTGGAGCAGTCGATACGCTGGCGTGAACGCCGCAGGTGTTGCGGACTCCCGCCTGGTGAGCGTGCCCCTGATCTGGGAGGGCGCGAGCCTCGCGGCTGCCGCGGCGGGCTGGTATAACGGCGACTACGCGATCGTTGCGGAAAAGATACTGAACGACATTCCGGCGGGCCCCGCGCCCGGGCAGTCGATCATCTACCTGCGCACCGGCTGGGAAGAAAACCTTGCGGGCGAGATGCCCTGGTCGTCGAGCGGCCAGGAGGCGCAGTACATCGCGGCGTTCCAGCAGTTCGTGACGGTGTTCCGCTCCGTCGACGTCGCCAGGCGGTTCCGGTTCGTCTGGTGTCCCAACGTCACCGGCGACCCGATCACGTGGTCGTACCCCGGCGACGACTATGTCGATGTCATGTCGATGGACTTCTATTACGGATTGAGCGCGCCCACGGACTCGCCCGATCCGGACCTCGCGTTCCAGGGAATGCTCAACTCCGGTCTCAACCAGGTGGCGCAGATGGCGGCGTCCAGCGGCAAGGGGCTGGCGTTTTCCGAATGGGGCGTGAACCAGGACAATTTCGGGAACTACGTGAAGGATTTCTTCGACTGGTGCCGCGCCCAGGGCTGCCTGTACGTTACGTACTGGAACAATGATGGGGGCTATCCGAGCAAGCTTTCGGACGGCAGCTATCCTGAGACGGGGGCGATGTTCCGTCACCTGTGGGATCCGGCCAACTACCCGGTGGAGCCGATCGCGGCGCCGGTCGGGGTGGCGGCGCTGGCGGGCAACGGCTTCGCGGAGATCACCAGCAATCCTGTGCGCTCATCCACCCCGGTCACGACCTACTACCTCTACAAGGGCAGCAGCTCGGGCCAGGAGAGCACCGTGCCGGTTGCGACCAGCTCGCAACCGTCGTTCACCGACTACCAGCCGAACGGCCGGACGGCGTATTACCGGGTCGGGGCCGGCAACGCGCTCAGTCTGGGCTATCTGTCGGCGGAGGTCAGCGCGACGCCGCTCGCGCCGTCGATCCGGCCGCTTCCCGCCGCCTATCTCGATCTGACCTCGGGCGGCTACGCCTCGAGCAGCACAAGCGCGCTGACCGGGATCATGCAGTCCGCCCCGGCGCTGGGCAACGCCACGATCACGGCGCTGCTCACCAGCGCCCCCGGCCCGAACATGATTGCGGGTTTTCCCAACGGCCTGTCGATCGGTCTGGACGCCAACAACAACCTGCTCGGCTACAGCCGCGACTTCTGGGACAACCGCTGGATTGCCGTCAGCACGCTGCCGGTGCCGTTCCCCGCCGACGGCAAGACGCCGGAATGGGTAAGGGTCGATTTCGACGCGATCGGCGCCACCACGACCTTCTACGTCGCCCCGGTGAACGGCCGTCTCATGCCGCAGCTGAACAGCCCGCTCTGGAGCCAGCTTGGCGCCCAGCAGATCGGGCAGAACCACAACGGCATCTTCGGCAACGTCGAGCCGTTCGTCGTGGGCGTCTATCCAGGCAGCCGCGCGCAGGTGATCGGGACGGTGTACGACGTGGGCATCTTCGCCAACGGCGTGCTGATCGACCGGGCGCATTTCGACAACCAGAACCCCGGCACGCAGACCTACACCGACTGGCTGGGGAAGACCTGGTCCCTCGGTGGAAACGCCTCGATCAACTGAGCAGCACCTGAACCCGCCCTGAGTCGCGGGTGCGGGCCGGACCGAGTTCCGGCCCGCATTTGGGCCCGTAGAGCCTCAACTCGCCTGGCCGGTGCGCACCCTGTCCCGCCAGTAGGCGACCACGTCCGCCAGCGTGTCGCGCCAGGCGATCTGCGGCGTCCAGTCCAGGGCCGCGCGGGCCGCCGAGGCGTCACCCGCGGCCAGCGGGATGTCGGATTGCCGCAGGCGGTCGGGGTCGACCCTGATTTCGGCCTGCACGCCGGCCACCGCCAGCAGGTCGTCGAGCACGTCGCCGACCCTGCGGGACAGGCCCGACGCAAGGTTCAGGATCGTCCCGCCCGGCATCTCATGGGTGCGCGCCGCGCAGGCCGCATAGGCGCGGCAGACGTCCCGCACGTCGAGGAAGTCGCGGCGTGCGTCGAGCGCTCCGACCCGGAGCACCGGCGGCTGCAGTCCGGCCTCGATCCGCGCCACCTGGCGGGCGAAGGCCGGCACCACGTAGGAGCCGGACTGGCCTGGCCCGGTGTGGTTGAACGGCCTCAACCGAACGACGCGAAGCCCCTCGCCCGCCATCGCGCCGAGGGCGAGGTCGGCGGCCGCCTTGGTTGCCGCGTAGGTGTTCATCGGCGCGAGCGGCGTCGCCTCGGTCGCAGGCTGGCCGCTGCGGAAACTGGCGCCGTACGCGTCCGCGGACGAGGCGAAGATCAGCACGCAGCCAGGCGCCGACGCCAGCAGGCCGCGCGCCAGGGTGAGCGTACCGTGCAGGTTCACCTGCCAGGCAGCCGCGGGATCCGCCTGCGCGGCGCCGATCGCCGCGATGGCGGCGAGGTGGATGCATGCGTCCGGCCGGTCGCGCTCCAGGGCGGCGCGGACCGCCGCGGCATCGGTCAGGTCGAAGCTGCCGGGCAGGATGTCGGCGTCTGGCTCGCATGCAGCCAGCATGGGCATCAGGTGGCTGCCGACGAAGCCGGAGGCGCCGGTGACCAGGATGCGGCGGGCCATGCAGGCCGCCGGCTCAGGCCGCCATGCGCGCGCGATGCCTGGCGAGGTCGGCATCCACCATCTCCGCCACCATCGACTCGAGCGACGTCCGAGGCGTCCAGCCCAGCACGTCCCGCGCCTTGGTGGGATCGCCGAGCAGCAGGTTCACCTCGGCGGGCCGCACCAGGTCGTTGCTCAGCCTGACATGCTCGTCGGCCTCGAGCTTCACATGCGCGAACGCGAGCGAGCAGAAATCGCGCACCGTCATCGTGCGGCCGGTGGCGATCACGTAGTCGTCCGGCGTGTCCTGCTGCAGCATGGTCCACATCGCCGCCACGTAATCCTGCGCGTGGCCCCAGTCGCGGCTGGCGTCCAGGTTGCCGAGTTCGAGGTGGCGCGTCAGGCCCAGCTTGATGCGGGCGACACCGTCGGTGATCTTGCGGGTGACGAACTCGATCCCGCGCAGCGGGCTTTCATGGTTGAACAGGATGCCGCTGGACGCGTGCATGCCGAAGCTCTCGCGGTAGTTCACCGTCATGGAATGGGCGTACAGCTTGGCGCAGGCGTAGGGGCTTCGCGGGTAGAACGGCGTGCGTTCCGACTGCACCGGCTCCTGCACGCGGCCGAACATTTCCGACGAGGATGCCTGGTAGAAGCGGACCTGCGGGCGCACCAGGCGGATCGCCTCCATCACGTTGACCGCACCGATGCCGGTGATGGTGCCGGTCAGGATCGGCTGCTGCCACGACGCGGCGACGAAGCTCTGGGCGGCCAGGTTGTAGACTTCGTCCGGCTCGGCGGTCTGGATCACCCGTATCAGGCTGGAGAGGTCCAGCAGGTTGGCGTCCACCAGCTCCACCCGGTCGACGATGCCGAGCCAGCGCAGCCGTTCGGCCATCACGTCGGACGATGCGGACCGGCGCACCAGCCCGACGACGCGGTAGCCGCGTTCGAGCAGGAAGCGGGACAGGTAGGCGCCGTCCTGGCCCGTGACACCGGTGATCAAGGCTGTTGGCAACCACGTTCCCCTTCGGCAGCGCCGGCGCATTCGCCTGGCGGAAAACGGGCCTTAGAGCAGATCGCGTTCAGGTGGAATCACCTGAACGCGTTAATCGGCTCGCCGAACAGTTGCCGGCGCAGGCAAGGCTCGCCTGGCCTGGCCTGGCCTGGCCTGGCCTGGACTGGCAGCGCCGGGCGGGACGCCTACCTGCGCCCGCCGCCGAAATGCCCGGCGAAGCCGACATGGCCGAACCCGCCATAACCGGAGCGGCCGTAGCCGAAACGGCCATAACCGAAGCGGCCGTAGCCGAACCCGAACCCGATCCCGTCATAGAACCCGAACGGGTAACCGAAGCCGTAGGGATAGCCGTAGAACGCGTAAGGGTAGGCGTATCCGGCATAGGGATAGGCGTAGCCGGCATAGGGGTAGCCGTTGGGATACGCGTATCCGGCATAGGGCGCGGCCGCCACGCTGTTGCCGTGGGCCGCCATGCAGGATGCGAATTGCTGGTCGTAGCGGTCCCAGGCGGCCTCGTTGCCCGATCGGGTGCCGATGGCGGGCGGGCCGCCTGGTGCCGGCGCCTGAGCTGTGCCCGAATAGGCCGCTTGCGATCCCTCCTGGCGGCAGGACGCCTCGTCGGCCTCGTACGCCGCCTCGGTCTTGTTGTAGCCAGGTACCGTGACCACCGGGGCAGGCGCCACCACGCAGGCGCTCAGGGCGAGAACGGCGCCGAGCGGCGCAGCTACGCGAACAAACATCGACATTCTCCGGTGCTGACGGGTTCGGCTGAAGGTAGGTCAGCGCCTGGGTGGCAACACGCGCCGAACGCATATTCTAAGAAATCATGCCTCCTGCGCATGGAAAGCGCTGTTTACCTTTCGTTACCAGCCGCGTGGGCTGCGGCCGGGCGGCGCCGACCCGCCGGTCGGGTCACGCCGCTGCAGGGTAGTCGGTATAGCCTTCGGAGCCCTGGCTGTACCAGGTTGCCGGGACGTCCTTGGCCAGCGGGAGGTTCTCCGCGATGCGTCTGGGCAGGTCGGGGTTGGCGATGAAGGTGCGGCCGAACGCGATCGCGTCGGCGATCCCTGAATCGAGCGTCGCCTGGCCCTTCGCCCCATCGTAATCCGAGTTCAGCACGAGCGGGCCGGCGAAGGCCCGCCGTATGGCCGGTGCGACAGGATCGCGGTCGGCACGGCCGAACGTTCCCTGCCGGCCGGGTTCGCGCAATTCCAGGAACGCCACCCCGATCTCCGACAGCGCAGCGGCCGCGGCGCTGAACAGCGTCTCCGGGTCGCTGTCGTTGACGCCCTGGGTGTCGCCGTTCGGCGAGAGGCGTACGGCCGTGCGGTCGGCCCCGACGACGTCCGCCACGGCCTGCGTCACCTCGCGCAGCAGGCGGACGCGGTTGGCGACCGGACCGCCATATGCGTCGGCGCGGAGATTGGCGTTGTCGCGCAGGAACTGGTCGATCAGGTAGCCATTCGCCGCGTGGATCTGGACGCCGTCGAAACCGGCCTCCAGCGCGTTGCGGGCGGCGTGGCGGTACTCCTCAATCAGGCCCGGAATCTCGTCCTGCAGAAGCGCGCGCGCCTGAACGTAGGGTTGTTTGCCCTGGTAGGTGTGCGCCTGTCCCGGTGCGGTCGTCGCCGACGACGACACGGGTGCGGCGCCGTCCAGGAAGCTCGGGTGCACGATGCGGCCCATGTGCCAGAGCTGGGCGATGATCCTGCCGCCGGCCTGATGCACCCGCGTCGTCACCGGCTGCCAGGCGCGCACCTGCGGCTCGCTCCACAGACCTGGCGCGTAGGGCCACCCCAGGCCGTGCTGGCTGATGCCGGTCGCCTCCGAGATGATGAGGCCCGCCGTTGCGCGTTGCGCGTAGTACTCGGCCATCAGCGGCGTGGGCACGTGGTCCCTGCTGCTGCGCCCCCGGGTCAGCGGCGCCATCAGGATACGGTTCGGCGCCTCTATGGCGCCAAGGCGGATGGGGTCGAGCAACGACGGCATGCACGGTCCTGCGGAGTGGCGCGGCGCTGCCTACAGGACCGCGGGCCTGCCGGCAAACTGCGGTCGGAGCGAAAGCCGCCCGCCAAACACAGGCGAGCCTGACCGGTCGCCGGCGGCAGCATCTTCACCTTGAAGTCACCAACAACCATGTAGAGTCCGGCTCGACGCCTTGATCCCCGGTTCTGCACGGAGCACAAGGGCGCCGTCGGCCAGTCTTGCAACAATCAAAGGAGAGTACGATAGCCCAACGCCCCATGCCAGCCGCGCCCTCGCGTGACGGCCCCCGCGTCAACGAGGAGATACGCGTTCCCCAGGTAAGGCTGATCGATCAGGAAGGCGAGATGCAGGGCGTGATGTCCGCCCGCGACGCCCTTCTGCGTGCCTATGCCGTCGGGCTGGACCTGTTGGAAATCAGCCCCAACGCCGACCCGCCGGTGTGCAAGATCCTCGATTTCGGCAAGTTCAAATACGAGCAGCAGAAGAAGAAGAACGAGGCCAAGAAGAAGCAGCGGGTCATCGAGATCAAGGAAGTCAAGGTCCGCCCCAACATCGATGAGAACGACTACCAGGTGAAGCTGCGCTCGATGAAGAGCTTCATCGAGGAGGGCGACAAGGTGAAGGTCACCCTGCGTTTCCGCGGCCGCGAGATGGCGCACCAGGATATCGGCGTGAAGGTGCTCGAACGCATCCGCGGCGACCTGGAGGCTGCAACCAAGGTCGAGCAGATGCCACGCATGGAAATGCGCCAGATGGTCATGGTGCTCAGTCCGAAGTGACTGCGCACCTGCTGGCTGCCCTGTGCGGCGTCAGGCCATGAAGGCGAGCAGGTCCGCGTTCAGTCGGTCCCGCTCGGTGTAGAACAGCCCGTGCGGCGCGCCTGAATACACTTTCATCTCGGCATGCGGCACCAGCTTGACCGTCTGTTCGGCCGACAGTTTCAGCGGCACGGTCGCGTCTGCGTCGCCGTGGATGATCAGCGTGGGCACGGTCAGCGCCTTGAGGTCGGCGCGGAAGTCGGTTTCCGAAAACGCGCGCACGCAATCGAGCGTCGCCTTGGGGGAGGCAAGCATCGCCACGTTCAGCGACCACTGCAGGAAGTCGCTGCTGACAGAGAACGTCAGCGGTCCCACGCCGTAGAGCTGCTTGCCGAAGGTCGACAGGAACCCGGGCCGGTCTTTCTTCAACCCCTCGACGATCTGGTCGAACACGCTGCGGTCCACGCCGTCCGGGTTGGTGGGTCCTTTCAGCAGGTAGGGCGTCACCGCGCCGAGCAGCACGGCACGTGCGATGCGCGACGTGCCGTGGCGTGCCGCGTAGCGCGCCACCTCGCCCCCGCCCATCGAGAACCCTACCAGGGTGATGTCGGTCAGGTTCAGCGCTTCGAGCAGCGCGTGCAGGTCGTCGGTCATCGTGTCGTAATCGTAGCCGGTCCAGGGCTGGGCGGAGCGCCCGAAGCCGCGCCGATCGTAGGTGACGACGCGAAAGCCGTGGCTGGCCAAGTGGACCGATTGGTATTCCCACATCTCGGCGTCCAGCGGCCAGCCATGGATCAGGACGACGGGCGGTCCGCTGCCCCAGTCGTTGTAGTGGATCTTCGTCCCGTCCGCGGCGTCGATGAAGGGCATTTCCTGCTCCGTGTGTCTCCGCGCAACGGCGGATCGCGCCGCGCGGTTTCATGGCCAGCCTTGTCCGCCGCATGATAGGCTGCGGGCATGAGCGACCCTGCCGCCCATCCGATGACGTCCGAGGCCTTTCTCGCCTGGTCGATGGAGCAGCCGGAAGGCGAACGATACGAGCTTGTGGCAGGCCGGGTCGTGCGCATGGCATCCGAACGGGCCGCCCATGCGCGGACGAAGCTGCGGGTGGCCGAGCTGATGTCGGCCGCCATCCGCGACCGTGGCCTCGATTGCGAGGTTTATGGCGACGGCATGGCAGTCGTGGTTGACGAGAACACCACCCTCGATCCGGATGCGCAGCTTCGTTGCGGCCCTCGCCTGCCCGACGACGCCATCGGGATCGTTGATCCGCTTGTCGTCGTCGAGGTGGTGTCGCCAAGTTCGCGCGCCACCGATAGCGGTGCGAAGCTTGCCGGCTATTTTCGTATCGAAACCCTGCGGCACTACCTCATCGTCCTCACGGATAGCCGGACCATAATCCACCACAGTCGTGCGATGGACGGTCCTATTCTGGCCCGGATTGTTCGCGACGAATCGATCAGGCTCGACCCGCCTGGAATCATCCTGACGGGTGTCTTCAAGTAACGAGTTCTAAGAATTGGGGGTCTGGAGTTCAAACCCAGCGGGGTCCAGGGGCAGAGCCCCGGCCTTTCGTCCTCCCGCTCGCCTCCCTATGTCCGGTCCATGCCCGCCACTCCCGATTTCCTGGACACCAACCGCCCCAACGTGCCCGACATCGTGGTGCCGCGCGGGGTTACGCCGTTTCACCTGCCCAGCCGTCCGGTGCGCGGCCGGCTCATCCGTCTTGGCGCGCTCGCCCACGCTCTGCTTGGCCGGCACAACAACGAGGAGGTGGTGACCAAGCTGGCGGGCGAGGCGCTGGCGCTGGCCGCGGGCCTGTCCAGCGCGCTGAAGTATCGCGGCAGTTTTTCGCTGCAGGCCAAGGGCGACGGTCCGGTCTCCATGCTGCTGGCCGACTGCACGCAGGAGGGCGCGCTGCGCGGCTACGCCCGCGCGGATGCCGACCGGCTGGCGCCGGTGCTGGCGGACAACCCCGCTCCCTCGGCCGCTTCCCTGCTTGGCCAGGGCTACCTCGCCTTCACTGTCGACCAGGGCGGGGAGATGGATCGCTACCAGGGCATCGTGTCACTGGAGGGCGAGAGCCTGCGCGACATGGCGCTGCACTATTTTCGGACCAGCGAGCAGCTTCAATACGACCTGCATCTGGCGGCGGCACACACGCCGGACGGCTGGCGCGCCGGCGCCCTGATCCTGGAGCGGGTGGCGGGCGAGGGCGGCATCGACCCTGAGATGGACAGCGCGGCCCAGGACGAGGCCTGGCACACGGCCAAGACCCTGGCGGCCACGCTGACCACGGCCGAACTGCTGGACGACGCGCTTCGTCCGGAGCAGCTGATCTGGCGCCTGTTCGGGGCGGAGGGGGTGGCGGTGGACCGGCCCCGCGCGCTCGCCTATGGCTGCCGGTGTTCGCGGGCGAAGCTCACCGGGATCCTCGAGAGCTTTCCTGAGGACGACCTGGACGAGATGGCCGTGGACGGGGACATCGTCATGACGTGCGAGTTCTGCAAACACGATTTCCGCTTCGCCCGTGCCGACGTGCACAGCCAGGCCGGCGCGCAGGGCCAGGGATCGTGAGTAGCCCCAGCGCGCGTCGCGCCAACCTGCGTGGTTCGGTCCTGGGTGGCCCGTTGCTGCCAGGGCTGGTGCTGCTGCTGCTGGCCGGGTGCGGCGACGACACGCCGGCGCCGGCGCCGCAGAGCTTCGCCCCGTTGCATTACGAGTACCTGCCCAAGCTGCGGCTCAACGTGGCCAACATTGCCGTGTCCGACCGCAGCCTGCCGGTCAGCCCGCAGGACATCGCGTCCAGCTCGCCCGTCGTGCCCGCGCAGGCGCTGCAGCAGATGGCGCGCGACCGGCTGTTCGCCGTGGGCAGCAGCGGCACCGCCACCTTCACCATCGACCAGGCCAGCATCGTGCGCGAACCCGGCGGCGCGCTGGACGGGCAGTTGGCCGTGCATCTCGACCTGACCGCGCCGGGCGGAGGGCGCACAGGGTTCGCCGAGGCGCGGGTGGCGCGCCAGCACGTGCCGGGCTCCGAACCGGAGGACGCAGCGACCAACCTGTACGCGCTCACGCGGCAGATGATGGACGCGATGAACGTCGAGCTGGAGTACCAGATACGCCAGTCGCTCAAGCCGTTCGTGGTAGAGGGCGCCGGCGCGCCTGCCCCCGTGGCCGCCGAGCCGCTGGCCGGTCCCGGAACGCCGCCGGCTGTGCCGGCACCACCCCCCTTGCCGCCCGCAGCACCCGACGCCCAGCCGGCGCCGGCCGGCGCCTTTCAGGACCCGGGCGAACTGCCCCCCGCCGAGCCGCAGCAGATGTCGCCGCCCCCCGGCTTCCTGCAGCCGCCGCCCGGCACGCCCCCGGTGCGCTAGACCCTGATCGCTTCTGGTAGACGAAGCGATCAGGGTCTAGCTCTTTGTTTACCGAGCATGTTCATCGTGGTTGAAGGTCAACCTGAAGCGATCATGCTCCAAACGGCGCGGGCGTCCGACGGCGCGCGATGACGTGGCGTCCGGCCGCTGCGGTCAGGCGTCGACGAACTGCCCCTCCGCGTCCAGCAGGGTGAGGACGCCGGTCCTTATGGCGAACCAGGCGCCGTGCAGCGTCAGCAGGCCTGCCTGCTCGCGCTCGGCAATCCAGGGAAAGCCGCGCAGATTGGCCAGCGACACGCGCACCACCTCCAGCTCGCAACGCCGCTCGCGCTCCTCTGGGGCGTCGCACTGCATGGCCAGCTTGCGGGCTGGTTCGGCGATCGACATCCAGTTGGCCACGAAGTCGCCCGCGTTCGGCGGGGCGCCGCGGAGAAGGGCCTGGACCCCGCCGCACTGGCCGTGGCCGAGCACCACCAGATGCGGAATCTCCAGCACGCGCACGGCGAACTCCAGCGCGGCGCTGGTGCCGTGATAGGCCGCGTCAGGCGCGTAGGGCGGCACCAGGTTGGCGACGTTGCGGATGGTCAGCAACTGTCCGGGCGTGGTGTCGAAGATGACGGCCGGGTCCACCCGGCTGTCGACGCAGGCGACCACCACCGCCTGCGGGCGCTGGCCGTGTTCGGACAGGGCCTCGTAGGTCGCGCGGCGCTCCGGCCAGCCGCTTCGGCGGAAGCGGCGATAGCCTTCGATCAGCTGGTCCATCTTCGTGCTCTAACCATCGTGCCCGCCGACGGCAAGCAGGGCGGCAAACCGGGCCGGGCCGCTGCCGTTGCTGGTGCAAGGAGATGTCGATGACAGAAACAATACGCTTGGCGCCGCACGACCCGGTGCCCGATTACGGCAACCATGCCCTGGTCCTGCGTCGCATGGGCGAGGACGATCCCGGCGCGGTGGTGACCGAGATCGTCTTCTACGGCGCCGAGGGGGGCAGCATGCCGTTCGCCGGCAGCCTGGAGGAGGCGGTGAACACCGCGCTGTCGCATGCCGAGAAGCGCGGCCTGAAGACCCTGTACGTGGTGGACCGCACCGCCGGCAAGCTGGAGCAGGAGGCGCTGCACGACCACGGCGAACGCAGTTTCGCAGGCGACTCGCTGCAGGACACCGACACCGAGGACGGCGTGAACGGCCCCGACATCCGGGACCGCCCGCACGATGCAGGGTTCATGCGTTAGGATTCAGCCGCTTTGGACCGTGTCGAGCACGGTCCGAAGCGGCCTCAGATCGCGGGCACCGGCTCGGCGATCGGCGGCAGGGAGATGTCCTCGCCGCCCGGCCCTGGCAGGTCGGTGCCGGGCGGCGACTGCGGCGGGGGCGCCGGCATGGGCGGGGTGACGGGTTCCGGGGCAGATTGCGCGTATATCATCCGTTGACCACCGAGCCTCCGTTGGGGTGAAGCACCTGGCCGCTCATGTAGCTCGCGTCGGCAGATGCAAGGAATATGTAGGACGGCGCGATCTCGTCCGGTTGTCCGACCCGTTTCATCGGCACCGCCTCGCCATGATGCGGCACCTTGTCGGCAGGGTAGCTGGCGGGGATCAGCGGCGTCCAGACCGGCCCTGGCGCCACCGCGTTCACCCGTATCTTGCGATCGGCCAGCTGCATGGCCAGGCTTCGCGTGAAGGCGACGATGGCGCCCTTGGTGGCCGCGTAGTCCACCTGGCTCGCCGAGCCCTTGTAGGCGGTGACCGACGCGGAGTTGATGATCGCGCTGCCTTCGGCCATGTGCGGCAGGGCGGCGCGTGTCAGCCAGAACTGGCCCAATATGTTCGTTCGGAACGTCTGCTCCACCAGGTGCGTGTCGATGTCCTCGAACCGCTCGCACAGGTGCTGCTCGGCGGCGTTGTTCACCAGGATGTCGATGCGCCCGAACTGCGCCACCACCTGGGCCACCAGGTGCGGCGCGAAATCGGGGTTGCCGATGTCGCCGGGGATGCTGAGCGCGGTCTGCCCCTCGGTCTCGATCAGGCGGACGGTTTCGGCCGCGTCCTCGTGCTCGTTCAGCCAGGTGATCGCGACGTCGGCGCCCTCCTTGGCAAAACCGATGGCGACCGCCCGGCCGATGCCGGAATCGCCGCCGCTGATCAGCGCCACCCGGCCGGCGAGGCGGCCGGCGCCTTTATAGTGCGCCATCTCGGCTTGCGGGCGCGGCTCCATCGCCTGCTCGCTGCCCGGCTGGCTTTCCTGCGATTGGGGCGGAAGCTGGCTGTCGTCGTCCTCGATTGTCTCGCTCATGCAGCGTTGAACGGCGCGTGACGCCCCTGGTTCGCCGCGTCGGCCGCAGCCCTGACCGCCTCCCGGCCGTGCTCGCGCTCCAGACGGCGGATGGTGAAATGCGCTTCGGCCAGGTTGCGGTAGTGGGCCAGGAAGGCGGCGTTCAGCGAGGCGCCGGCGATGGCGCCGGCAAGCGGGACGGCCTGCAGGCCGAGCTTCTCTCCCAGCACCGAGCCATAACGCGCGGCCACGTCCGACAGCAGCCGGCTGAACGTGCCGTTGCCGAGCAGCATGCGGGCGGTGAAGTAGTCCGCTTCGCCCCGTTCGGTGTCACTGCCCTGAAACGCGAACACTTCCAGGCAGGCCCGGCGGGCATCGTCGAGGGACAGGTCCTCGCCCTGCTGGGCGGCGATGCGGGCGATCTCGCGCATGATGGTCAGTGTGGTGAAGGCCGCGTCCGGCACGAAGCCGGCCAGCCCCGCAAACCCGCTGAGCGCGCCAGAACCGATGACGGCGGCCTGCGACAGCGCGCTCCTGCTGGCGGGCGACCCGGCCAGGCCAAGGATCGCCACGTCATAGGCGCGCGCCAGCGCCGCTTCCGCGATCCCGGCGAAGCGTGCGGGCAGGCCGGGGCCGAAACCGATCTGCCGCAGTCCGAAGCTGCTGGCGCGGCTGAACACGCCGCCCGCGATGTCTGCCAGGCGGACGATCAACCCTCGGCCGCGCTCGATTCGCGCCAGGGCCTGCCGCAGCTCGGCCTCCGCCATGGGGTCCAGGCCTGCGGTCGTCAGAGCACCCGTTTCGCCCATCGCACAAGCACCCCCGTGTTCCACAGCGTTCCACAGCCCCCAACGCTGCACCTGCCCTCCGGGTGCGCTAAACCCGCGCGATGACCAACATCGACTCGCCATTGCTGGGGCTGTCCCAGCGCATGCCCCCCTCGAACCTGTCCGCGGAACAGGCGCTGCTGGGCGCCCTGCTGTCCAACAACAAGGCGTACGACCGGGTTTCGGAGTTCCTGCTGGCCGACCATTTCGCCGACCCGGTGCATGCCCGCATCTACCAGTCCATCTCCCGCAGGATCGAGGCGGGGCAGATCGCCGACCCGGTCACCCTGCGCGCGGAGTTCGAGCACACCGGCGTGCTGGAGGAGGTGGGCGGCACCGCCTACCTGGCGCAGCTGCTCTCGGCCATGGTCGGCATCATCAACGCCGCCGATTACGGCCGCACCATCTACGACGCGTGGATACGCCGGCAGCTGATCGACATCGGCGAGACGGTGGTCAACCAGGCTTTCGCGCCGGAGCCGGACCTGGACGGCACCAAGCAGATCGAGGTGGCAGAGCAATCCCTGTTCGACCTGGCCACGCACGGCACGGCGGACACCAAGATGATGGTGTTCTCCAAGGCGCTCGCCCACGCCATCACCAATGCCGAGCGCGCGTTCCAGCAGGCGGGCCACGTGTCGGGCCTGTCCACCGGGCTGCGCGACCTGGACCGCAAGACCGGCGGCCTGCACCCGTCCGACCTGCTGATCCTGGCGGGGCGTCCGGGGATGGGGAAGACGGCACTGGCGACCAAGATCGCGTTCGGCGCCGCGGAGAGCATGCTGGCGAACGCGCGCGTCGACGACCCTGAGGCGATCCCCAAGAACACGGTCGTCATCTTCTCGCTGGAAATGAGCGCAGAACAGCTTGCCAACCGTTTGCTGAGCGAGGAGTCTCGCGTGTCGAGCGACAAGATACGTCGCGGCGAGATCGGCGAGCGGGATTTTGCCAAGTTCGTCTCCGTCTCCAAGAAGCTGCAGCATCTGCCGCTGTACATCGACGACACGCCGGCCATCACCCTGTCCTCGCTGCGCACCCGCTGCCGCCGCCTGCAACGCACGCGGGGCTTAGGCTTGGTGGTGATCGACTACCTGCAGCTGATGCGCCCGTCGGCCGGGGTGCGCGCGGAAAGCCGGGTGTTGGAAATCAGCATGATCACGCAGGGGCTCAAGGCGCTGGCCAAGGAGCTGAAGATTCCGGTGCTGGCGCTGAGCCAGCTGTCGCGCGCGGTGGAAAGCCGCGAGGACAAGCGGCCGCAACTATCGGATTTGCGCGAGTCCGGGTCGATCGAGCAGGACGCCGACGCGGTGATGTTCGTGTATCGCGACGAGTACTACCTGCAGCAGCGCGCACCCAAGCAGATGGCGTTCGACAACGAGGAGAAGTTCCAGAACGCGCTGGAGAAATGGCAGCGCGACATGGAACTGGTGCACAACAAGGCCGAGCTGCTGCTCGAGAAGCAACGCCATGGGCCGACGGGGAAGATAGACCTGTTCTTCGAGGGCGAGTTCACCCGATTTGCCGATCTGGACCTGGTGCATGGAGGGGACTAAAGCCGATACGGAGCACCCTCGGCTGATCTCGTCGTTTGAGCAAGAGCCGGCGCTGCTGATGTGGCTGGTATCAGTATAGGAGCAGCGCACCCGGGGACCATCGACCGCGGCTAGTCGATATGGTTGCATTCTGTCGAATTCGGGCAATAAGCTGCGTTCGTACGGTGCTACGGTATCACCATGGCTGACACGCTTCCGAACGCCGGTCTGGCCTCGACTTACAGCGACTACTTCGAAAACAAGCAGGTGGCGGATTCCACATCGCGCCATCCGGATTATTACACGCATAAAGGTTTTACGGCGGCGTTGCTCGGCTCTCATCGTGGTGCGGTGCCGTTTGGCACGAAGCTGCGTCTCACTTACCGCGGAAGAAATGTGGTGGTGGTCGTGAACGATGTCGGTCGTGGCAAGTCTGGTGAGGATCGCGTGCTGGACTTGAGTCGGGCCGCGATGGCTTGCCTGACCGGGCGCAAGGTCGATGAAATTACCGATGCCAATGCGAGTGTGATCACGCTTGACGGTATCGTACGGGTCGACGGCAGCGTGCCTGTCGGATGCGTCGGGGCAGGGCCATGAAATTTGCGGCTTTGATCCTGACGACAGGCTGGGCAAGCCTTGCCTGCGCGTCGGCACAGCCCGTGGCGAATTTGGGCGCGCTCGGCCCCGCCATGCTGAAACTCGTGGCTGCGGGCGCGTCAACACTGTCCACCATGCCGGCCGATGATCGTGGCGATCGTATCTGGGCTGCTTGGGGCGACCAGTCGAACGAGACGAACACCGTGCGTTTGGTCCTGCTTCAACGAAACGGAGATACGGCTCTTCCGGTATGGTCGATCGATTACGCAGCAGCTTACGCCCCTGCGCTCAGCACCCCGGCGGGATGGCGTTACAAGGATCGTCCAGTGCTGCTCCTTCGATACCAGCTCGGTGCCGCGTTCGTTCGCGCCGAACTGTATGGCATCGGAGAAAGCGGCAGACCGACTCCGCTCGGCAACTTCGACGCAGCCCTCATTGAGACAGCCGAAACGGATGGCGTCGATACGCTTCGACTCTACGAGACCGCCGACCTGAAAGGCCCGCCACGCTGCCTATCTTGGGATCGTGCGAACACCAAATTGCTCAATGCCTCGTGCAAGCCATAGGCGGAAGACGGGGCTAATCCTCACGCCCCGTCGAACGAAACCCCGTGCGGGCAGCAGGCTTGCACTGCCCGAAGCTATTTCAGGTGCTGTGCCAAATACTTGTTCATCTCGAACATCGTCACCCGCGGCTTGCCGAATACCTTTTTCAGCTTGTCGTCGGCCAGGATTTCGCGTCCGTCGTCGGGGTTCTGCAGCTTGTTGGCCTTGATGTACTCCCACACCTTGCTGACCACCTCGCCACGCGCCATCGTGCCGTCGCCGACCACGGCCGCCAGCTCGGCAGAGGGTTGCAGCGGCTGCTGAAGCGCGTTCGGCTTGGCGCCTGATTTGGGCTTGTCGATCGTGGCGCCCTTGGTCACGGTCTTGCCTTCGCCCTTCTTGGCTGGCGTGACCTTCTCGCCGGAGGTCTGCTTGATCTTCTTGGCGTCCATCTCGGCCGACGGCGCCTTCTTGGCTTCCGGCTTCGGCTTGGCCGCGCTCTTGGCCGGCGCCTCGTCGGCCGTGTGGGTCTTCTTGGCCGCGGCCGTCTTGGTAGGCGTCTTGCTCATGGTGTCCCTCCGGTAGACTGAGCCGATCACCGGTGCGACTCCGGGCCGATTTCGGTCTGTAACCAAAACCCTCGCATTGGATTTGGGCCGAGGCAAGACGCCAAAGCGCCGTCCGCCGTGCTCGGGCAGACACCGGACGGGTAGTGGCGCGCGCACATCACACTGCCCGCACGCGCACTGCCCACGCCGACCGGCCGCACGCAGCCGGTCGGCGCTCCCGCCGCAGGCGGCCGTTCAGGACGGATCGATAAGGGGATTCCAGAACGCGCAGTGATGGACACCCTCAAAGTCGGTCTCCGGCACTGACCGCGGCGGCACCAGGGACTGAAACACGTCGCCGCCGTTGGAGTAGTTCGGCCAGTACGGCACGCCGGCGCCGTCCGGCGAGGCGGCGCGCACGAAATTGGTCCAATACTTCACCATCTCGTCCGACAAGGCGACCTCCTGCCCGTTCAACGGCCGGACGCCTGGCGGAAGCTGGCCGACATTGAACAGGAACTGCAGTTCGCTCGCATGCGACGCGCCGAAATTGTAGCCGGCGGGCGGCAGGAAATCCTCCGGCGCATGCCTGTCGTTGAACTCGTAGGCGTAGGTCGGCACGTATTTCGACGTCCAGCGGTCCACCTGCCTGGCCGTGCAGGCAAAGGTCTGGTCGGTAATCACTGCAGCGAGGGCCAGCACCGGCTTGTTGTAGTCGGCCACCGGATAGCGCGCCACGATGGCCGAACCGAGCGCCTGACCGTAGATGCTGTCGATGGCATACCCGTAATAGGGCGCTGTCAGACCGGCTTCGGCCGACAGGAACTGACGATACTCGTCGTGGTTGGACCCGTTGAGCACCGGCACCCGGTTGAACTTGCCCGATTTCAGCGCGGTGTTGATCGACAGCGGCAGCGTCGTGCCGTCCACGATGGTGGTCACGCTCAGCCCGGCCGCGGCTTCCGGCGCCAAGACCTGCTGCACCGTCAGCGCGCGCAGACATGCGGTGTCGGTGGGCGCGCAGCCGGCGCCGTTGGCGATGGAAGCGCCGGACGATTCGGCCTGCGCCAGCGTCGGCAGGTTCAACGCGTAGCCGCCGCTCTCCACGATGGCCCGGCTGAACAGGCCGTACGCGGTGGGCGACACCAAGTTGGACAGCGTGCTCAAGCCCCCCGCCGATTCGCCAGACACCGTCACCCGCTTGGGGTCGCCACCGAAACCCTCGATGTTGCGCTGCACCCAGTCCAGCGCGAATTGCTGGTCCTGCAGGCCGTAATTGGCGGCCAGATGCCCCTCCGCATCCAGGCCGGAGGTGGCGAAATAGCCGAAATAGCCCAGGCGGTAGTTGATGGAGACGAAGATCACGTCGCCGTCGCGGACCAGCTTGGACGGATCGTAGGCATCGCTTTCGCCCACCAGCAGCGCACCGCCGTGGATCCAGAACATCACCGGAAGTTTCGGCGCGTTGGCCGGGCGCGGCTTGTCTGGGACGAAGACGTTCAGGTACAGGCAGTCTTCCGTATCGCTGGCGATGCCGTAGGCGGAGGGCGGCTGGGCGCAATGCGGCCCGAAGCTGGTGGCGGTGTGCGTGGCCATGCTCTGCGGCACCGGCTGCGGCGGCTGCCAGCGCATCGCGCCGACGGGCGGCGCGGCGTAGCGTATGCCCAGGAACTCCTTCATGCCCTCGGCCACGATCCCGGTGACCGCGCCGTTTTCGGTGATCGCCACCGGCGCCGCGTTTGCCGCGCCCGCCGTGAACGCGAGCGACACGGCGGCGAAGAGACGCGCCTGCGCTTTGGTGAGTCTGACATCCGAACGCCTGGACATTTGTTTTTCCCTCGCCTGCGGGGCGTGTTGATCACGCCGCCGAACTGCGCGCAGGCTAGAACGGCATGACGACGTGCCACAAGCCATGGTGCCGTCGGCAGGCATGGCGGCTTTGGAGGCTGACATGACGATCAACACGACCGGCGGGCGCATCACCGAGGCCGAGCTTGGGCGCACGCTGATGCACGAGCATGTGCTGGCCGGCTATCCCGGCTGGTACATGGACACCCGCCTGCCGCCGTTCCGCCGGGCGGACGCGCTGTCCCGCACGGTGGACGCGTTCGCGCGGCTGCACGACTACGGCGTGCGCACCGTGGTCGATCCCTGCCCGAGCGATCTCGGGCGCGACATCGAGTTCTGTGCGGAGGTCAGCCAGCGCAGCGGCGTCACCCTGATCTGCACCACCGGCGTCTACACCGAAGCGTTCGGCATCCCCTACACCTTCCGCCACCTGGAGACGGGTGCGATCGAGGAGATCTACATCAGGGAAATCGAGGACGGCATCGGCAGCAGCGGCATACGCGCCGGCCTGATCAAGATTGCGACCGGCGACGGCGCGGTATCGGAGTACGAGCGCCGCATGCTGACCGCGGCCGCTTCAGCCGCCAAGGCGACGGGCGTTCCGCTGATTTCGCATACGGAAAACTGCAGCTGCGGACACGATCAGATCGACATCGTGACCGGCAACGGCGTCGCGGCGCACCGCCTGCTGGTCGGCCATTGCGACGGGCGCGACGATCATGCCTACCAGGCGTCGCTGGCCGCACGAGGCGCCTATGTCGGGTTCGACCGTTTCGGACTCGAAGTCTTCAACAGCGATGCGAACCGTATGCGCAACCTCAAGCAGATGATCGATGCGGGCTATCGCGACCAGATGATCGTCAGCCAGGACAAGGTCAATTGCTGGCTCGGCAACATCCCAGGCGTGGGCAGCGCGGACGACATCGCGCGCATGGTTCCGAACTGGACGATGACCCACCTGTTCGAGCGCATCTTTCCCGAGCTGCTGCGCATGGGCGTGGCGCAAGCCGACCTGGACGCTTTGCTTGTGGACAACCCCAGGCGGTTCTTTTCGGGCGACGCTCCCCGCATGGCGGCCTCGTCGTGAGCGGCGTTTCGACCGCCCAGTTTGCCGATTGGGGTTCCGAGCCGGCATGCCTGCCGGGGGCGGGGGCCGAACTCCGGCAGATTTACGTGAAGGCCGGGCATGTCGCACCACGCCACAGCCACGACCACGAGCAGTTCCTGCTGGTGGTCAGCGGCGGCGGCCGCCTGACATGCGAGTCGGGCATCGTGGCGCTGACGCCGGGTGCGGCCATCAGGCTGCAAGCAGGGGCCTGGCACAGCGCGGAGTTTGCCGCAGACACCGTGCTCGTGGAATTCAACCTAGCTCCGCGGCCAAGGCCAGGGGCGTCGCCGCTTGGCCCAGAACCCACCCCTCCCACCGCGTGATCCAGGGATCTGCGGGCGCGGTGTCCGGCCGGCGGCCCAGCACCACGCTCAGCACGCAGAGCGCGCCCAGCAGGCAGTCCAGCCGGTCCTCTCCGGCTGCGTCCGCGCCGAAGCCGGCCAGCATCGCGTCGGGCGCGTCGTGCGTGGCCCCGAGCCGGGCGAGCGCCGCGCCCAGGAACGGCGCATACGCCGCGCGGTCGGCCTGGCGGCGCTTGCTGCCAGCGGGGCGCAGGCCGAGCTGGCGCATCGCCTCTGCGGGATAGGTTTCGGCGATCGCGACCCTCCCCGGGGCAAGCAGGCGGAGGAACGGCCCTTCGAACGGCCATAAGGCTGGAGCGGCGCTGCTGCGGAGAGCGGGGGCGAGCAGGTCGCGCCACGCGGAGATCGCGGCCTTGCCGGTCTGGTTGGCGCCCAACGTCCAGAACACCGGGGCGCCGGCCGGGCGCTCGGCGGTGGCGCGGTCGCAGGCGCGGCTCAGGGCGGCGGCGTCCGGCAGGCCGAGTGCCACGGCGTGGGAGGCGCGCGACATCCCGGCGGCGCCGCGGTCGGGGTAGAACGGCCGGCCGGGCGAGACCTCGCCCAGCGTGGCGGCAACGTCGAGAAAATCCGGCTGCTCAGCAAGCGCGCGCAGGAAGGCGCAGAAATCCGGCTGCCTGGCATGGCGCGCGGCGTAGGCGCGGGGCAGGCCGATCGGGCAGTCGATGCCCAGCGCCAGCGCGCCGCCGCCGGCCCGCGCGCGCAGCCTGGCGAGCAGCGTTGCGGGATCACCGACCGGCTCGGGCCCGCCCACCCGCCAGGCGGGTGCGGCGCCCGCCGGGCTGGCAGGCCGGATGACCGTCATCCAGCGTTTGGCGGCGTGCTTGCTCCAATCGGCATGGACGACCAGCACGTTCACGCGGGCTATAGCGGCTTGTGCGCGCGCTCCAGCAGGCGGCGGATGAAGCCGGGCGGCTTGGCCGGCTCGGCTGTTCGCCGCGCGCGCTCCTCGGCCCGCGCCGCCTCGGCCCGCGCTGCTTCGGCCGCGTCGCGGTCCTTCAGCGCCAGCCATTTGTCCAGCGACATGCCGGCCTTGGCGGCGCGCTTGGCCTCGTAGGCGCGCTGCCCGTCGGTGAGCTTGCGGATGGTTTTCGGCATAGCCACCATTTAGGGCGTGGGCGCGGTCTCGGGAAGCTACCCGTAGCGGCGCAGCATGAGCCGGCTCAGCCAGCCGAGCGCCAGGTTGATCGCCAGACCCGCGGCCGACAGCAGGGCCAGGGCCGCGAACATCCGCGCGGTCTGCAGCCGGTAGCCGGCCTCCAGGATGCGGAAGGCGAGGCCGGAGGCGATGCCGCCCGAGCCGGTGACGAACTCGGCGACCACCGCGCCGACCAGCGCCAGCCCGCCCGACACGCGCAGCCCGGCCAGGAAATAGGGTATGGCGGCGGGGAGCCTGACCAGGAACACCTCCTGCAGCCGAGTGGCGCCGTTCAGCCGGAACAGGTCGAGCAGCTCGGGTGGGGTTGCGGCCAGCCCCGACGCGGTGTTGGAAAACACCGGAAAGAAGGCGACCACGGTGGCGCACACCACCATCGCGGCAAACGGGTCGCCCACCCACACGATGATCAGAGGTGCGACCGCGACCACGGGCGTCACCTGAAGGATGACAGTCCAGGGGGCGAGCGCGGCCGTGGCCCACCGGCTGGCCGACATCAACGCCGCCAGCAGGGTCCCGCACAGCGTCGCCAGCAGCAACGCAGTGACCGTCACCGACAGCGTCGCCAGCAGCGCGCCCAGCAGGCCAGGCGCGTCGGCGGCGAACGCCGCTGCCACCTCGACCGGCGACGGCACCAGGTAGGGGGGCACGTGCGCCAGGGCGACGACGGCCTGCCACAGGCCGAGCGCCGCGCAGAACGAGACGATGCCGGCCAAGGTGCTGCCGCGGGGCCAGACGGTCATGCAGGCACGTGAAGGTCCTGCACCGCCGCCGACAGCGCGGCCACGCGCGCGTTGAACGCGCGTCCGGTGCGGCTGCGCAGGTCTGGCAGCGTGCCGGGCAGTTCGGCCACGATGCGGCCGGGGCGCGGCGCCATCAGCAACACCCGGCTTGCAAGATACGCGGCCTCGTAGAGCGAGTGGGTCACGAACACGGTCGTGCAGGCCAGCCGATCGGTCAGCGCCAGGCATTCGTCCTGCAGCCGGTGGCGGGTGAACTCGTCCAGCGCGGCAAACGGCTCGTCCATCAGCAGCAGACGCGGGCGGGTGACCAGCGCGCGGGCGATGGAGACGCGCATGCGCATGCCGCCCGACAGCGTCCTGGGCAGCGCCTCGGCACACTCGGCCAGCCCCACCAGCGCCAGTGCCTCCGCGGCCCTGGCGCGTGCATCGGGGGTGCCGCGAAGCCGCAGCGGCAAGGCGACGTTCCGCCAGGCGCTGGCCCAGGGCATCAGAGTCGGATCCTGGAACACGTAGCCGATTTCGCCCGCCGATGGCGGCAGGCCGGACCAGCGCAGACGACCTGCGGACGGCCGGTCCAGCCCCGCCATCAGGCGAAGCAGCGTGGACTTGCCGCAGCCTGAAGGGCCGAGCAGCACAAGAAAGTCGCGTGCGGCCAGTTTCAGGTTGACGTCGGCGAGCGCCTCGGTGCCGTCGGCAAAGCGCTTGCCGACGCCGCTCAGCTCCATCATGCCGCGGCCCTATGGCAAGACCGGCGCCGCCTTGTGCACGAAGCGCAGGGTGTAGGCGCGCTTGTAGTCGAGGTTGGCGGGATACAGCCCGGCCTGCACCATGGAGTCGAAGAAGTCGTGCCAGCGCTCGTCGGTCATGGCGCCGATGCCCAGCGTCTGGACGTCTCCCGACTCCACGATGCCGCGCGAGCGCAACGCCTCCCGCCCGTAATCCAGCAGCGCGTCGGTCATCTCGGGGTTGGCCTGCTTGATCAGCGCGTTGCCCGCCGATGGGTCGCTTTCGAGGTAGCTGCGCCAGCCCTCGGCGGTGGCGTCCACGAAGCGCTGCACCAGGCCGGGATTGCGGCCGATCAGGTCCTGGCTGGTGACGATCAGACTGGCGTAGCCGGAAAAGCCCGCGTCCGACAGCAGCAGCACGACAGGGTCGAACCCGCCCTGCTGGCGGATCAGGAACGGCTCGGAGCCGAGATAGCCCTGCTGCACCGCGCGTCTGTCGGCCAGGAACGGGGCCAGGCTGAACGCGTAGGGCCGTATCTGGTCGTCCGTGTAGCCGAATTTCTGCTTGACGAAGTTCCACCAGCCGATGCGGGTGTCGGCGCCGATCATGATCGGCTGGCCTTTCAGCGCGACGAAGCTGTCGTTGCCCATGCCGGGATGGGCGAGGATGACCGACGGATCCTTCTGGAACATCGCCGCCACCGCGACGAACGGCAGGTTTTCACGGGCGAAGTTGAGCGCGAGGAAGCTGTTGCCGGCGATGGAGAAATCCAGCCGGCCGCCCATCAGCAACTGCGCCTGGTTCACCTGCGGGCCGCCCTGGCGGATGGTCACCTCAAGCCCGTGCCGGGCGTAGATGCCCTGCGCCACCGCCTGGTAGTAGCCGCCGTACTCCGCCTCGGCCAGCCAATCGATGCCGAAGGCCACGCGGTCGGCCGCGCGGGCCGTGTCGCCGGCCCAGAGCAGGGCAAACACGGCCAGGACGCGAAAAATCGGCAGGGTCATTGGTGTCCTGTGTGGTTGGATGCCCATGTCGCATGCGCCGCCGGCAAGTCGCAGCGGTTCACGGGATGGTCAAGTGTGGCGGATGCGCGGGTCAAGGCGGGGTTGTGGGTTTCGGCGGCACTTCGGCTGGCGTTCGCCGACGGGCGCGGCGGCGCGGTGCTGCGCCGGGGCGATGCGGATGCGGGGGGCATCCTGGTGGTGCTGCGCGCGCGCAACGGCCTCATCGTGCTGAGCCAGGTCAGCGGGCCGGACGGCGAACACGCCTGGATGCGCGGCACGGGCGCCGCGCCGGTATCGCAGGACAGTGCCGACTCCTATGTCGAGCGTCAGGTGATGCGCGACCCGGACCTCTGGGTCGTGGAGTTCGAGGCACCGGACCACCTGCCCCCGTTCGAGGGCCGGATCCTGTAGTTGCCCGGGCCAGGGTTTCGCGCCATGGGACGGCGCAATTGGGGAGTGCCTGCCGTGCCCGTCCGCTCGGTCGTGGTTTTCTGCGGGTCGCGGCCTGGCCGCGATCCGAGGTGGATGCAGGCGGCCGCCGATCTTGGCCGCGGCCTGGCCGAAGCGCGTATCCGGCTGGTCTACGGGGGCGGCAAGATCGGCCTGATGGGGGCGGTTGCGGATGCGGCCCTGGCCCATGGCGGCGAGGTGCTTGGGGTGATCCCCGAGTTCCTGACCACCATCGAGGTGGCCCATGGCGGGCTGACGGCGCTCGTCGTCACCGGCAGCATGCACGCCCGCAAGCAGCGCATGTTCGACGAGTCGGACGCCTTCGTCACCCTACCTGGCGGCCTCGGAACGCTGGACGAGACGGTCGAGGTCATCACCTGGGCGCAGCTGGGCCTGCACCGACACCCCGTGTTGATATGCAATGTCGCAGGCTGGGCCGATGGTTTGCTGGCGGCGTTCGGGCGGACGGTGATGGACGGCTTTTCTGCCGAGAGCACGCGCGGGCTGTACGAGGTGGTGCCGGACGTGGCAGGCGTGATCGGGCGCCTGACCGCGCTGTCGGTTCAGCCCAGGGTCGGCGGCGCCCGGCTGTGACCGGACCAAACAACGAAGGCCCCGGATCGCTCCGGGGCCTTCGCATTGTTTGACGGCCCAAGCGCTGGGCCGGCGAGCTGGATCAACCCGCGACAAGGGCTCCGGCAGTGTTCATCCAGGTCGCGACGGCGCTAGGCTGCATCAGACAATGAGACACTGGATCACCTCCTTTCGGTTGTTGAGGTCTCCAGCCTGCTGGAAGCCATACCCCGTCGTCAAGTCCTGTCTGGCCCGCCGGCGCGGCACGTCTTGCGGTGAGCGGCCGCCGCCGGTATATGCCGCCGCTCGGTCGGAGCGTAGCTCAGCCTGGTAGAGCGCTTGCTTCGGGAGCCAGAGGCCGGAGGTTCGAATCCTCTCGCTCCGACCAGAACTCCCGCATGACATCCGGCCGCAGCCTCGGCAGCCTCAGGGCTCTCTGGCCAGCAAGCGTGACATCGCATGCGGGTCGCACTCGAACATGACCGTCGACCGCGCGAAAGTCGTTGCAGCGCCGAACAGACGGCTTGCCGGCCGGGTTCGAGGCGCGGGGGACCGATGCCGCAAGCGCCACGAGCGTTTTTCCCGTTGCGCAGCCGTACGATCGGCGATAGGTTGTTCCCTATGTGTTCCACTCGCGCCATGGTTGGAAGCAGCGCGAAAAGTCCAGCGCTCCGAGTAAAGCGGTAGTAACTGCAACCACAAGCAGTCTAGCCGCGTGCTGCCCGTCAACACCGCTTAGAAACTCGCAGTCCTAGAACCCGACAGGTGAAACATGAAGTTTTGTGTCGAGAATTTATCGGTTCTTGCCTACTCAAAAGGCTTCACGCTGTGGCTGTACAAGACCACGAGTGAAAGCGGCACTGCGTGCGCCGACCCGATGTTCTTCTCGCAAGCGGGAGACGTGCTGTCCACCGGTGACATGGTCATGGTCTCGTCACGAGATGGCGGGCGATTGCTGTCTGTGCTCGTAGAAGAAAACGGCGCGCGAACGATGCCGACTTTGTAGTATCTCGGACCTGGCCGAGCCAGCAATCGTCGGGTGAAACGACTTGCCGACGATCGTCCCTGTCGATCAATCCGGCTGCGCCAGACTATATGGTCGTCCGCCCACTGCGGACCCGCAAACGCCCACCTAGTCCCAGACACCACGGCCCGCATAGCCTCAGCGACGTAGCCCGTGTCGCGCCCTGCGCGATGCGGGGACGCAAGGCACGCATGTAGGGCCGACTTCGTTGGCCTAGAGCTCCGCTTGCCCCAAGCTATGCAGGGCCGGCACTCATCCCGCCAGCGGCCCCGTCATCGCCTCAGGCCGCACCCACGCGTCGAAATCCTGCCCGCTCAGGAACCCCAGCGCCAGCGCCGCTTCCCGCAGGCTCGTCTCCTCGCGATGCGCCTTGAGCGCGATCTGCGCCGATTTCTCGTAGCCGATATGCGGGTTCAGCGCGGTGACCAGCATCAGCGAGTTGGCCACGTTCTGCGCAATGCGCCTGGCGTCCGGCTCGATCCCGCGCGCGCAGCCCGCGTCGAACGCCAGGCACCCGTCCGCCAGCAACGCCGCCGATTCCAGCAGATTGTGCAGCATCACCGGCTTGAACACGTTCAGCTGGAAATTGCCCTGCGAACCGCCGAACGCCACCGCCGCGTCGTTGCCGAACACCTGCACCACCACCATCGTCAGCGCCTCGGACTGCGTGGGGTTCACCTTCCCGGGCATGATCGAGGACCCGGGCTCGTTCTCCGGAATGCGTATCTCGGCAAATCCCGCCCGCGGCCCGCACGCGTACCAGCGCACGTCGTTGGCAATCTTCATCAGCGCGCCCGCCAGCGTCCGCAGCGTCCCGCTCACCGTCACCATCGCGTCATGCGCCGACAGCGCGGCGAACTTGTCGGGCGCCGAGACGAACCCGAACCCGGTCAGCGCCGCGATCTGACCGGCTGCGAGCGCGCCGAACCGCGGATGCGCGTTCAGCCCGGTGCCGACCGCCGTCCCGCCGATCGCCAGCTCGTACAGCCCCGGCAGCTCCAGCCGGATGGAGCGCACCGCGCCGTCGATCTGCGCCACCCAGCCGCCGATCACCTGGCCCAGCGTCACCGGCGTCGCGTCCTGCAGATGCGTGCGGCCGATCATAACCACCCCGGCGAAGGCCTGCGCCTTGGCGTGCAGCGTCGCGCGCAGCTGCTCCACCGCAGGCAGCAGCCGGTGCTCGATCTGCTCGACGGCCGCGATGTGCATGGCGGTCGGAAACGTGTCGTTGCTGGACTGGCTGCGGTTCACGTCGTCGTTGGGGTGGACCGGCGTCTTCGACCCCACGATGCCGCCCGCCAGCTGGATCGCCCGGTTGGCGATCACCTCGTTGGCGTTCATGTTGGTCTGCGTGCCGGACCCCGTCTGGAACACCACCAGCGGAAATTCGCCGTCCAGCGTCCCGTCGATCACCTCGTCGGCGGCGCGCACGATCAGCTCGGCCTTCTCCGCCGGCAGCTCGCCAAGCTCGCGGTTGGCCAGCGCCGCCGCCTTCTTCAGCAGGCCCATGGCGCGGATCACCGGCCGGGTGAAGCGGAACCGGTCCACCCCGATTGGAAAGTTCTGGATCGACCGCTGCGTCTGCGCGCCCCACAAATGCCTGGCCGGCACCGGCAGCGCCCCCATCGCATCCTTCTCCAGGCGGTATTCGATGTCGGAACTCTCAGCTGGCATCGCGTCCTCGTGGGTGAATACGGCGCTTGCTATAGCCATAAGAAGGCTTGGCGAAAAACCGCCACCCCGCCGCTAGAGCAGATCCCGATCAGACGGAATCGTCTGATCGGGTGGAGATGCTCGCAAACGAGCTAGAGCCTGTGGAGTGAACGCGAGTGAACGGAACATGCTCTGACGGACGAACCAAGTGCTGCGCCTGACCGAAGTGAAGCTGCCGCTCGACCATCATCCCCTGGCCCTGGGCGAGGCCGCCCGACGCCGGCTGGGCGTCGAACCGACACAGACGCGCGTGTTCCGACGCGGCATCGACGCCCGCCGCCGCTCGGCCATCCACTCGGTCTACACGCTCGACGTCGAACTGCCCGACGAGGATGCGGTGCTCGCCCGCCTCTCCGCCGACCCCCACGTGTCGCGCACGCCCGACACCACCTACCGCCCAGTCGCCCGTGCCCCGGCCCGGCTCGCGCATCGTCCGGTGGTGATTGGTGCCGGTCCCTGCGGGCTGTTCGCAGCCCTCACCCTGGCCCAGATGGGGTTCCGCCCGATCATCCTCGAGCGCGGCCGGGTGGTGCGGCAGCGCACAGCCGACACCTTCGCGCTCTGGCGCCGTTCGGTTCTCACCCCGGAAAGCAACGTGCAGTTCGGCGAGGGCGGGGCAGGCACCTTCTCCGACGGCAAGCTGTGGTCCGGCATACGAGACCCCGCCCGCCTCGGCCGTCGCGTGCTCGAAACCTTCGTCGCCTCCGGCGCGCCGGAGGAGATACTGGTTGCGGCAAAACCCCATATCGGCACCTTCCGCCTGGTCACCGTGGTCGAAAGCCTGCGCGCCGAGATCGAACGGCTGGGCGGCGAGTACCGCTTCGGCGCCCGCGTCGTCGACCTCTGCATCGGCAGCACGCCGGACGGGGCACGGCGCATCGAGGGGCTGACGCTGGAGGACGGCTCCACGCTGGACGCGCCGCAGGTGGTCCTCGCACCCGGCCACTCCGCGCGCGACCTGTTCGAAACCCTGGCGCGCCGCGGCGTGCACCTGGACCCAAAACCGTTTTCCGTCGGCGTGCGCATCGAACACCCGCAATCGGTGATCGACCGCGCCCGCTACGGCAGCTTCGCGGGCCACGCCGCACTGGGCGCTGCCGACTACAAGCTGGTCCATCACGGCGCCGGCGGCCGCTCCACCTACAGCTTCTGCATGTGCCCAGGCGGCACGGTCGTTGCAGCAACGTCCGAGCCGGGCCGGGTCGTGACCAACGGGATGAGCCAGTACTCGCGCGCCGAGCGCAACGCCAATGCCGGCATCGTGGTTGGCGTCGGCCCCGCCGATTTCGGCGAGGATGCAGACAGCCCGCTGGCCGGCATCGCCTTCCAGCGCCGCCTGGAGTCGCTTGCGTTCGAAGCGGGCGGCGGCACCTACGCCGCCCCCGGCCAGCGCGTCGGCGACTTCCTGGCCGGCCGGCCGAGCACGTCGCTCGGGCAGGTGGTGCCGTCCTACAAGCCGGGCGTGCTGCCGACCGACCTCTCGCTCTGCCTGCCGCAGGCGGTGCTCGGCGCCATTCGAGAGGCGCTGCCGGTCTTCGGCCGCCGCATCCCGGGCTTCGACATGGCTGACGCGGTGATGACCGGCGTCGAAACCCGCACTTCCAGCCCCATCCGCATCACCCGCGGCGAGGAATTCCAGTCGCTCAACACCCAGGGCCTCTACCCGGCAGGCGAGGGCGCCGGCTATGCCGGCGGCATCCTCTCGGCCGCCGTCGACGGCATGCGGGTTGCCGAAGCCTTGGCACTTGCCGCATGAGGATCACAATCCGGTCGCGTTCCGACTGATGAGGTCTGCCATGCTCAACACCGCACAAACTCGCGACCCCGAAATCCCTTGGCCGCCGACCCACTCTCCCGCATCGGCCGTCGTCTTCGCGCATAACGAAGTCGAGATCGCAGCGTCGCCGCAAAAAGTCTGGTCGCTTCTGATCGACTGCGTGGCTTGGCCAGGCTGGTACAAGAAGTGCTCCGACGTCTCGATGCTGAAGGGCGGCCCCATGCTGGGAGCGGGATCGAAATTCCGCTTCAAGACCTTGCGCACCTACTTCGAGCCGGAAGTCGTCACATTCGATTCATGCCGAATGCTCGTCTGGTCTGCCAAGGGCCCTGCAGGAACCAGCGGCTCGCACGCCTGGCACATCGAACCCACAGCAGCCGGGTGCAGGGTCGTCACGGAAGAAGCACAGACGGGCCTGCTTCTCCGCCTCGTCGGTGCCCGAGTACGCCGCGAACTGGTCGCGTCCCACGAGGAATGGGTGCAGTCGCTCAAGCGGCTCGCCGAGGCGTAGAGCAGATCCCGATCAGATGGAACTCGTCTGGTCGGGTGAAGATGCTCGAAAAACAACGAGCTAGAGCCTGTGGAGTGAACGCGAGTGAACGGAACATGCTCTGGCAGCAGCACACGCGGCTGACGGCCGGTGTTGCCTGTTGAGGTTGTACGACCACGCTTTGCACGCCAGGAAGGATGCGCGGGCGCGGCAGGGCGCCGCACCCGCGCATGACTACGGAGCGTAGACGCCGATGCAGCCGTTCGGGCAGGTCGTGTTGCTGCTGCCTGCGGTCAGGGGAAAGAACACCTCGTTGTTGACCGGGTCCACGGCCACCGAGTGGGAGTTCGTGGCGGTGGGGATGGCGCTCAGCTGAGTGAGAGTCGCCGCGTCGATGATGCCGAGCACCGGGCCGGTCGCGTTGTTGCGGGCGGCCAGGTCATAGGTCTGGTTGGTCGGATCGTAGGACACCTCGTCGGAACCGCCCACGGCGAAGGTCGCCAGCACCCGGCCGGTCAGGGTGTTGATGACCTGCGTCGGCAGCGGCTTGGCCGCGGTCGTGTTGGCGGTGCTGCAGCCGAGCAGAAGCTGCTGCTTGGGGCCGAGAGCCGCGCCGTTCGGCTGGCAGTCGCTGACCGGCAGCGTGCCCACCACGCGCCGCAACACCGGGTCGATGATCGCGATTTCACCCTTCTTCTGGTTTGGGCCGACCTGCGGAACGCTCACGTAGAACACGCCGCGCCTCGGGTCGAACACGGGCTGCTCGATGCCGTTGGTCGCCTCGGGGAAACTGATCTTCTTGAGGACCTGGCGATAGCCGTCGGGCGTGTAGATGAGCGTGACGAAGGGCGGTGCGTCGGCGTCGTTGACCACGGCGGCGATGTGGTCCTTCGGGTCGTAGCCGATCGAGTCGGCGCGCGCCGTGCCGCCGGTGGAGATCGTCTGTACTACCAGCCGCGAGCGTTCGTCGACGATCTTGACCGTGCTGGTGCCGTCGCCGACCCAGACATAGCCGTCGCCGGTCGGCTGCGTGCCGTTGGGGCCGGCGACGTCGTTATGCCCGCCCGCGGCGCCCACGAAGCCGCCGACCTGGCCGATGACGCGCCGCGTGCTGATGTCGACCACGTCGAGCGCGCTGTTGGAACGGTCGGGAAGGAAATACAGGCCGAGCGCCGGGTCGATGGAGCTGATGTCGAACACGGCAAGCGGGTTGCCGGGTATCGCGATGGTGTGGACCAGCTTGTATGAAGGCGGCGCGGCCTGGGCGGCGCCCGCGATGAGGCCGATCAGAGCAGTGACGAGTGGGCACAGCGGACGCATGGTCATCTCCCGGGTATGAACGGCGCAGCGGTTGGCTCCGGCGCCAGCCTTGTGTGCCCCGGGACCGGGACGAGAACAACCGGCAATCGCCTGCCGGCAGGGTGGCGGTGTCAGCCCGTGCCCTGGACCGGGGTCGAGGGCACTGATTTGTGATTGTTGACGTTGAACGGAATGACCCGGTACCAGGCCGGCCTGGCCGGTGGGGCAGGGTCCTGCCAGCCGCCGGTCAGGTCGGTGGCGCAGGCGTCGCACACGACCTGCCAGGTATCGGGGGCCGACGGGTCGGGCGAGCGTTCGACCGAGTAGCCGGCGGCACCCGCCGAACCCCGCCAGACGACATGGCCGCGCGCCGCGCTGATGATCTCCGGACGGGGCGGCAGCAGGTATGCGGGCGCCATGGTGCCCTGGGTCATGCCGAACGCGAAGCGGCGCAGCGCCCGCCCGCGGTCCTGCATGGCGGCGGCGTCCATCTGGCCCGTCCTGATGCCCGGGAAATACAGCGCGGCAGCCCCCGCTTGCGGCTCGTCAGGCGCGGCCGGCAGGAAACCCCCGGCAGAGGCGTGGCCTTCCAGCCGGCCGACCACCATGCCGGACAGGTTGCGTTGCTTGGTGACGGCCAGCAGCCAGGCCGACAGATCGTCGGTCGTCTTCCACCAGGCCGGCGTCCATCCGGTGCTGTCCATCACGTAGGCCTTGCCTGCAGCCTCGACGGCATCGGCCGTCGCAGCCAGCCAGCTGCGCGCGGCAGCCGGGTCCTGGGCCACCGTCAGCGCGTCGCCCACGATGTCCACGCTGGGCGTGGCGTAAGCTTCGGCCGGCACCGGCGAGCGCGACGCGCCCACCCGGCCGGCAAACGCGCCGTTCTCGTAGAGGTGCCGCGGGTCGGCCGCCTTCACCGCGCGGCCCACCTGTTCGGTCCAGGCGCCCGCCGCCGCGCTGTCGGCGGTTCTGGCACAGGCCAGGCAGTTCTCCCATGCCAGGATCGTCGGGTCGTCGCGATAGGCCGTGCCGGTCAGCGCGTTGACGTGGCCGACCACCGTGCTCACCTCCGCCACGAACCCGTCGCGGACCGCCGCGTCGGTAAAGAACGCGCGCGCATCTGCCTGGCCATGCTGGCGGATTGCGGCGCAGATGACGTCGGCACGCGCGGCCGCGCAATCTCCGGCGCCGCCGGCCAGGGGCACGATCACCTTCAGGCCCACGTCGCGAGCCGTCTTCAGGATCAGGTCGAGCGTGCCGAAATCCCCGGCGACCGGACGCGTGCGCACCACGGTGCCGCCCAGCGCCAGCACCGTCGCCAGCGCGTCGCCGATTTCGAACGCGTCGGGCGGCGTGTCGGGCGGGCTGCCGTCCGGCTTGAACCCCAGCCAGCCGATGTCGTAGCCGACGAAGCGTATCGGCGTTCCCTGCAGGGTCAGCCCTGTGCCGTCACGCCTGACGAAGTCGCCCGGGTCCGGCTGGCCGGCCAAGGTTGCGTAGTTCTGCGCCCGGCACGGCGCCGCCCCTGCCAGGCCCAGAACCAGCAACAGCCACCACATCCGCATCAAGGCCGGCCGATGCTGTGATAGCGCAAACCAGCGGCCTGCATCGCGGCGCGCTCGTACATGTTGCGCAGGTCGACGATCAGGTCGCCGCGCATCGCCTCGCGCAGCCGTTCCGGCGCGATCGCGCGGAACTCGTTCCACTCGGTGACCACGACGAGAAGGTCCGCTTCCGCGGCCGCGTCCAGCGCGTCGCGGCAGTAGGTGACGCCGGGCGGCAGCATGGGCCGCGCCTGGTCCATGCCGGCCGGGTCGAAGGCGCGCACCATCGCACCGTCCTCCACCAGCCGGCCCACGATGGGCAGGGAGGGCGCGTCGCGCATGTCGTCGGTCTCCGGCTTGAAGGTCAGGCCGAGGATGGCGACCGTGCGGCCGCGCACCGAGCCGCCGGCCGCGGCGATCACCCGCGCCGCCATGCCCGCCTTGCGCGCGTCGTTGACGGCCACGACCGCTTCGATCAGCCGCGAGGGCGCGCCGTGGTCCTGGGCGATGCGCACCATCGCCAGCGTGTCCTTGGGGAAGCAGCTGCCGCCGAAACCCGGGCCGGGGTGGAGGAACTTGCGGCCGATGCGCCCGTCCAGCCCGATGCCGCGCGCCACGTCGTGAACGTCGGCCCCGGCGCGCTCGCAGATGTCGGCCATCTCGTTGATGAACGTCACCTTCATCGCCAGGAACGAGTTGGCCGCGTATTTCACCAGCTCGGCGGTCTCCAGGTTGGTGAACAGGATCGGCGCCTCGATCAGATAGAGCGGCCGGTAGAGCTGGCGCAGCACCTCGCGCGCCCGGTCGGTCTCCACCCCGATCACCACCCGGTCGGGCCGCATGAAGTCGGGGATGGCGCTGCCCTCGCGCAGGAACTCGGGGTTGGAGGCGACATCGACCTGCAGCTCTGGCCGCACGGAGGCCAGGATCTCCTTGATGCGGCGCCCGGTGCCGACCGGGACGGTCGATTTCGTCACGATCACGGTGGGGCCGGTCAGCACGCGCGCCACCTGCTCGACGGCGGCAAACACGTAGGACAGGTCAGCATGCCCGTCCCCCCGGCGGGTGGGGGTGCCGACTGCGATGAAGACCGCGTCCACGCCGTCCACGGCAGCGGCGATGTCGCGCCCGAAGGTCAGGCGCCCGGCACGCACGTTGTCGGCCACCAAAGGCTGCAGGCCCGGCTCGTAGATCGGGATGCCGCCCGCCTGCAGGCTGGCAAGCTTGGCCGCATCCACCTCCACCACCGCGACCTCGTTGCCCAACTCCGCAAAGCAGGCGCCGGAGACGAGGCCCACGTAACCGCCACCGATCATCGCAATGCGCAAACGTCGCCTCCAAACTCTGGGCCCGCGTCATACAGCGATCAGCGGTTATGCAACAGACGTGCGCAAATGATTGCGCGACCGTTGTGGTCTCTACCCTCAATCCCTGAGCAGATCGTTAACAGCGGTCTTCGCCCTGGTCTGCGCATCGACCCGCTTCACGATCACCGCGCAGGCAAGGCCCGGCCCAGGCGAGCCGTCGGGCAAAGCGCGGCCGGGCCAGGTGCCTGGAACCACGACGGAGTAGGCCGGCACGCGCCCATACGTCACGGCGCCCGTCGCCCGGTCCACGATGCGGGTGGATGCGCCCAGGAACACGCCCATCGCGATCACGCTGCCTTGCTCCACGATCACGCCCTCGGCCACTTCCGATCGGGCGCCGACGAAGCAGTCGTCCTCGACGATGACCGGGGCGGCCTGCAGCGGCTCCAGCACGCCGCCCAGCCCCACGCCGCCGCTGATGTGGCAGCGCGCGCCCACCTGCGCGCAGCTGCCGACGGTGGACCAGGTGTCGATCATGGTGCCGGCGCCGACATGGGCGCCCACGTTGACGAAGCACGGCATCAGCACGCAGCCGGCCGCAACATAGGCCGAGTGGCGCACCACGGCGCCGGGCACCGCGCGGAACCCGGCGCTCGCGAACCGGGCGGCGTCCCACCCCTCGGTCTTCAACCGCACCTTGTCGAACACCGGCGTGCCGGCTGGGCCAGGTATCGGCACGCTGTCGTTCAGGCGGAAGGAGAGCAGGACGGCCTGCTTCAGCCAGCCATGTGTGACCCATCCGTCCGGCCCCGGTTCGGCCACCCGCAGCCGGCCGGAATCCAGCGCGGCCAGCGCCTGCTCGACCGGCGCGCGCTCTTCGGCAGGGCTGGCGGGCGAGAGCGTGTCCCGCCGGGTCCACAGGGTTGCGATGGCGCGGGCTAGGTCGGCGTCGGTCATGCGATCGGGCTCGTCAGGGGTGGCGCTTCATGGCTGCCTGCACGGCGGCGCACAAGATGGCGGTTGCTCGTCTAGGAACGTTTGTGTTACTATGACTCGATGCCGGAGCTTCGGTTTTACGTCTCGGATGACGAGCATAGCCCGTTTGAGTATTGGTTTGCCGATCTGGACACAGCTGCGGCCGCCAAAGTGTCCGTGGCGCTGGCAAGGCTGGAAGGCGGTAATACCTCTGCTGTCAAATGGGTCGGAGCGGGGGTGGCGGAGTTGCGGATCGATTGGGGGCCAGGCTACCGCGTATACTTCGGACAGGACGGATTATCCCTGGTGATCCTCCTCGCGGGCGGGATCAAAAAGCGCCAGCAACGCGACATAGACGCGGCCAAAATGCGCTGGGCGGACTACAAGCAGCGCCGTCCCCGAGCACATTGATGGAGAACGACTTGGCGCTTACTCGGAGTTTCAAGGAATTGGTTCAGGCGCGGGTGGCGAGCGATCCCGCTTTTGGCGAAGCCCTACTGCGCGAGGGGGTCGATGTCATGCTGAGCGGCGATATCGACACGGCCAAGTCGATCCTGCGCGACTACATCAAGGCGACCATCGGTTTCGAGAAATTGGGCGAGGCGACCGGCACGCAGCCGAAAAGCCTGATGCGCATGTTCGGCCCCCGCGGCAATCCACAGGCGCGCAATCTGTTCAGTGTGCTCGGCTATCTGCAGAAACAGGCCGGTGTAACGTTGCATGTGACGTGACATGGTTGCAAAAGCGCATCCCATCCGACAGCTTGTTGCGGCGTGACCTGGGCAAGTGATCTACGTCTGGCAATGCGGCCGCATGGTGAAGGACGGAAACGGGTTCTATGATATCGGCTCAATCGGCGGCTATCATGTTTGCGGTGTTTACAGCCAGTGCATCTGCTTCGGCGGGGGTGAGATGCCCGATGAAACTGATGACGGCCGAAGGGACAGTGCACGCGTTGTCCGGTGCTCGCGTCTTTCAGGGCCCGGTGTCGAAGACGGTCGAGATCGTCCCAGTCCATGGGAACTTCGACCTGGGCCAGATAAAAGGCGGGGGTGGTGGCGACCCGTTCAATCTTGTTTGCACCTACGAGGGCACGACGGAGACGCAGATGCTGGAGGTGCCCCGGAGCGCGACGACGTGCAACGTGGCCGATGCGGGTGCCGGCACGGTGGCGGGCTGTCGGTGATGCATGTCGAAGTCCTTGGTCCGCGATCCATTCAGGGCGTGGGTTAGCGCTTTCGAAGGTGGTTTTGGGTGACGTCGAACACGAAATCATACGCGAATTCGTGATACGGTGGCGTATCCGTGTGACCGGAGACTCGGACTTGGATTTGGGCGTTGTCCAACCACTGCCCGCACGAGACATAGAAGTGGGAGTTCTCGGGGCTTTCGGGCAACTTCGGCACATTACGGCCCATGCTGAGACGGCGCGTTGGTTTGGTAATGTCGATCAGATAGCAATCTGCCACGTTGCTGCCGATCCAATTCGTAACAGCAACGTATGCACTGTCAGGATTCCAGGCAACGTCGATATCCCGTAGGAACGTGTCAATGACAACGGGCGGATGCGCGGGACGTTGGAGCAGCAGCTGATACTCGGGTTCTTCATCGCCTCCGACCGCCTCGGAAGACAGCGTCAGGCGTTGATCCGGCGATGGCCAGTTGCGAACTCTTTTATCCGCAGCCGCCGCTTGCTGGCCAAATGCGCACGCAAGCGCCGCGATCGTACAGGTGCATCGCACAAGGCATTCTGTCTCGACGATCGGTTGGAGGAAGCTTTTCATCGTGTCGAACCATCGTTGACCATGGTCGCCTTTCAGTCCGTAGAATGGGTTGCGCTTGGGCAACCCATCACCGCCCACCATTCATTTGTCGTGATCGCTGTGAGTTGGCATGGATGGATTGGCAAAGTGCCATCCATCCAGCGGCTCGATTGTCGTTGCGGGCGAGCAGAGCATTGCGCGGCCTACTGAAAATATCAATCGCCTAAACCGTGGATTGCTTCGCTTCGCTCGCAGCGACGAATCATCGGTGGATCAACGTCCCCGGCCCAGCTTCCGTAAACAACTCCAGCAGCACCGCATGCGGCACGCGTCCGTCCAGAATCACGCATCCCTTCGCCCCCAAGCCGAGCGCTTCGAAACAGTTCTCCACCTTTGGGATCATGCCGCCGGCAATCGTGCCGTCCTCGATGCGGGCGCGCGCCTCTGCGATCGACAGGTCGGCGATCAGTTCGCCGTTCTTGTCGAGCACGCCTGGCACGTTGGTCAGCATCAGCAGCCGTGTCGCGTGCAGGGCGCCGGCTATGGCGCCTGCCGCGTCGTCGGCGTTGATGTTGTAGGTGGTGCCGTCGCTGCCCACGCCCACGGGGGCGACGACGGGGATGAGGCCGGAGCCGGTGAGCGCGTGGATCACGCGCACGTCCACGTGTTCGGGTTCGCCCACGAAACCGAGATCCAGCACGTGTTCGATGTGGCTGTCAGGGTCGATCACCGTGCGCGTCAGTTTGCGGGCGCGGATCAGCCCGCCGTCCTTGCCGGAAATACCCACGGCGAGCGCGCCGGCGCGGTTGATCAGCTCGGTGACGTGTTTGTTGACGGTACCGGCGAGTACCATTTCAACAACCTCGACCATCGCGGCGTCGGTCACGCGCAGGCCGTCGATGAACTCGCTCTTGATGGCCAGGCGCTGCAGCATGGCGTTGATCTGCGGGCCGCCGCCATGCACCACCACCGGGTTCATGCCGACCTGTTTCAACAGCGCGATGTCGCGGCCGAATTCGGCGGCGAGTTCGGATTCCGCCATGGCGTGGCCGCCGTATTTCACCACGATGGTCGCACCCGCATAGCGGCGCAGGAACGGCAGCGCCTGGGCCAGGATGGTCGCCTGTTCGGTGGCGCGGCGGATGGTTTCGGGCGAGCTGGTCATTCTAGCGGTCGTCCGGCGGGGAGGGCAGCCACCCTGTCGCCTCGCCCGGATCGGGCGAGCGGTAGATCGCGCCCTGTTTCATCACGAACGCCACGTGCTCCAGCCGGGTCACGTCCTGCGTCGGGTCGCCGTCGGTGGCCACCAAATCGGCCGACTTGCCCGGCTCGATGGAGCCCGCCTCGGCGCGCACGCCGAGCAAGTCGGCGGCATTCACGGTCGCCGCCTCGATCGCCTCGATCGGCGAGAGGCCGTTCTGCACCATCAGGCCGAATTCCTGCGCGTTCAGCCCGTGCGGGCTGACGGCAGTATCCGTGCCGAACGCGATCTTTACGCCCGCCGCATGCGCACGGCGCAGATGCGGGCCCATGATCGTGCCGACAGCCAGCGCCTTGGCGCGCACCGCTGGCGGAAAATAGCCGTCGATCTTGGCCTTCTCGGCCACCTGGTGCCCGGCCATCAGGGTGGGCACCAGATAGGTGCCGCGGTCGTGCATCAGGCGGGCGGTGTCGTCGTCCAGATAGGTGCCGTGCTCGATCGAGTCCACGCCGGCCAGCACGGCGGCGCGGATGCCGCGCAGGCCGTGCGCGTGGGCCGCCACCTTGCGGCCCAGCGAATGGGCGGTCTGCATGATGGCGCGCAGCTCGTCATCGGTGAATTGCTGGTCGGTGCCGGCGGCGCTGTCGTCCAGCACGCCGCCGGTCGCCATGATCTTTATCAGGTCCACCCGGTATTTCACTTCGTAGCGCACGGCGCGGCGGCATTCGTCCGCGCCGTCGCAGATGCCGATGCCGGGATGGGCGAAGACGTCCGGCCGGTAGCCGTTCTGGTCTGCATGGCCGCCCGTCGAGGAGAGCGGTTCGCCGGCGACGATCATGCGCGGGCCGTTGATGCGGCCGTTCGCGATGCCGTCGCGCAGGGCCAGCACCGTCTGCAGCGGGCCGCCGGCGTCGCGCACGGTGGTGAAGCCCGCCGCCAGCGTGCGGGCGGCGTGCAGCACGCCATCGGCCAGGCCGCTCTCATCGGTCTGCGTCACCCCTTCCAGCTGCGAGTCGCGGCTGATCTCGGGGCCGGTCAGGTGGACGTGGCAGTCGATCAGGCCGGGCAGCACGTATTGCGCGTGCAGGTCCACCACCCGGACGTGGTCGGCGGGGCCGGCGCCGACGGCCGCGCCATCCGAATAGCCGTCGCGTATGCCGGCGATCCGGCCGTCTTGCACCACGATGGTCGCCTGGTGGCGAACCGGGCCGCCGGGCACCGCCAGCACCGTGCCCGCCTGCACCAGCGTGATCTCGGCCGCCTGCGCCCCGTGCCCGAGGCCGAGGTCGATGCCGATCAGGAGCGCCCAGATGGCCCAACCACCTGTCCACCTCATGTCGCTTTCTCCGGTGCTCGAAAAACAAGAGGTTGAGCGGGTCGGGCCGACACAGCCAGCATGAACCCGCTCCAGAGCGTCAATGCGAACGGATCATGCTCTACAGCTTGACCAGCATGGCCTGCGAGCTCGGCAGCTCGATCGCCCGTTCCGGGCGATCGGCCAGAAACTCGTCGAACGCGGCGCGCACCCCGTCCAGGTAGGAGTAGTCGTGCGTCAGGATGATCCCGCCGGGCAGCATGCGGTCGTAGAAGAACTCCAGGCAGCCGAGCGTGCTGGATTTGAGGTCCACGTCAAGGTGAACGAACGAGAACTGGCTGCCCGCCACCGGCTGCGCGGTGCCCGGGAACAGGCCGGCGTAGAAGCTGATGTTCTCGCGGTCCGCAAGATAGGCCCGCACCGAGGGCAGCGAGGCGGCGTAGTGCCCCTGCCGCATGCGCGCGTGCTCGAGGGCGTCAGGGGCGGGAAGACCGGCGAAGGTGTCGAACAGGTGCAGCGTGGCACTGCCGCTGGCCAGGCTGATGATCCTGGCCGAACAGCCCTGGTAGACGCCGACTTCGGCCATGTCGCCGCCCAGCGCCGCCTGTGCACGGGCGATCGAGTAGAGGGTGAACGCCTCGTTGCCGCTCAGCAGCGACTCCCGGCCGCTGCGGGCCGTCTTGATCGCGGCCAGCACGTCTGGCTGCTTGTGCCCGGCCAGGAAGGCGAGTTCGAGGCGGGCCAGCAGCCCGATCGACAGCGAGCGCATCGTTCGGCTTGCCGCAATCAGGCGGTGGAGGCGGGCGCTGTCGAAGCGGCCGCGCGGCGGCGAGGGCACGGGCAAGCCCGGCAGTACGGCGATGCTGTCGGAGATGGCGGTCATCCTTCGCGTGAACCAGGCCGCGATGTGCAGTCACGCGGGGCGTGAGCACCCTTAGAGCATTTTCTGACCGGGTAAAATCACCCGGTCAGAAGTAACGTTCTAGAAAACAAGAGCGCAGAGCACCCGAGCCTATTGGCTTGGGCGCTTCGCGCCGAGGCGGGCCGCCGGCCAAGCGGGAACGGCCGTCACGAGAGAAATCCCACGATCCGCTCGGCTTCTGCGACGATGGGTTCCGCCAGCGCGTCGGCGCGGGCCGCACCCTGGCGCAGCGTCTGTTCCAGGTGGGCGGTGTCGGCCAGCAGGCGCCGGGTCTCCGCGGCGACCGGCGCCAGGCGCGACACCAGGCGTTCCGCCAGCGCCTCCTTGAAGGCACCGAAGCCGTGCCCGCCATGCTCGGCCAGCACGTGGGCGACCTCGGCGCCGGTGATGGCGGCGTAGATGGCGACCAGGTTGCGCGCTTCCGGGCGGTCGGCCAGGCCGGCCGCGTCGTGGGGCAGGGGTGCGGGGTCGGTCCTGGCGCGGCGGATCTTGAGCGCGATCGCGTCGGCGTCGTCGGTCAGGTTGATGCGGCTCTGGTCGGACGGGTCGGATTTGGACATTTTTCGGGTGCCGTCGCGCAGGCTCATGATCCTGGCGGCTTCGGGCAGGATCAGCGGCTCGACGCGCGGGAAGAAATCCACGCCGTAATCGTGGTTGAATTTTTCGGCGATGTCGTTGGCCAGTTCCACGTGCTGGCGCTGGTCGTCGCCCACCGGCACGCGGGTGGCGTGGTAGGTGTGAATGTCGGCGGCCATCAGGTTGGGATAGACGTAGAGGCCGGCGGAGGCGGATTCGCGGTCGCGGCCGGCTTTGTCCTTGAACTGCGTCATGCGGTTGAGCCAGCCGAGGCGGGCGATGCAGTTGAAGATCCAGGCGAGGCGGGCGTGGGCGCTGACGGCGGATTGCACGAACAGCACGCTGCGGGCGGGGTCTATGCCGCAGGCAAGCAGGGTGGCGGCCATCTCCAGCGTGTTGGCGCGCAGCAGGGCGGGGTCCTGGAAGCCGGTGATGGCGTGCAGGTTGACCACGCAGAACAGGCAGTCATGGGTGTCCTGCAGGGCGACCCAGTTGCGGATGGCGCCCAGGTAGTTGCCCAGGGTGGGGATGCCGGAGGGTTGGATGCCGGAGAGGACGCGGTGCATGGGCTGAGGCTCTGATGTATCGGCGCTGAAGGCGCAACTGGCAAAGCGGGGGGGTGGCCCCCCCCCCCCCCAAAACCCGGCGGTTTGGT
>CALMVI010000088.1:58144-64609 GCA_937873095.1 uncultured Acetobacteraceae bacterium
GCTGGAGAAGATCATCACCATGGCAAGCGCGCCGGTGCGGCTGCGGCTGCTGGCCCGGCCGGGTTCGCCGCGGCAGTATCTGGCGGTGATGCTGCGATGACCAGCCCGCCCGAGGCGGCCATCACCGGCCCGGCGGGGCAGGGGACCGTAGCGGCGGTGACGGCGCACGGGCCAACGGGGGCCGCGGCCCCGCACCCCGCCAAACGCCGGGCGTTTGGATCCCAGTCCTCAAGACCCGCTTGCCGGAGTGATGTCCAGCTTCGTGCTTGCTGACGGGCTCCGGCCTTCCTTATTCTTGGCGATGAAGACGCGCACCACCGTCCTGGCCTTCCTTGCCGTCCTCGGTGTCATGCTTGGCGTGACCTCGTACTCCGTCACCCTCTACCGCCTGTTCTGCCAGGCGACAGGCGCGGGCGGCACAACCCAGCGCGTCGCCGGCAACGCCACCACCCGGACCGGACGGATGGTGACCGTGTTCTTCGACACGTCGGTCTCCTCCAGCCTGCCCTGGCGCTTCGAACCCTCGCAGCGCAGCGTGCGCGTGCATCTCGGCGAGGATGCGATGGCCTTCTTCGACGCCACCAACGACAGCGACCACGACATCGTGGGCCACGCCGCCTTCAACGTGACGCCGGAGAAGGTCGGCGCCTACTTCAAGAAGATACAGTGCTTCTGCTTCAACGAGGAGCGCCTGCGCGCCGGCGAGCACGCGCACATGCCGGTGACCTTCTTCGTCGATCCCGCCATGGCGGCCGACCCGAACACCGCCGACGTGCACGAGATCACGCTCAGCTACACCTTCTTCCGGTCCAAGCGGCCGGAAGACGCGGTCGACCTGTCGCGCTTTGCCAAGACGCCGCCCGCCGTGCCCGACCCGTCGCCGCGCTATTGACCACGATCTACATCGACGCCGATGCCTGCCCGGTGCGCGAGGAGGTTTTTCGCGTGGCCGGCCGCCTGGGCGTCGATGTCGTGGTGGTCAGCAACGGCTCGCGGCCGATCCGCCCGCCTGGCCTGGCCTTCGTGCGCATGGTGACGGTGGCCGAGGGGGCCGACGTCGCCGACGACTGGATCGCCGCGCGCATCGGCGCGGCCGACATGTGCGTTACCTCCGACATTCCATTGGCGTCGCGTTGCTTGGCGGCCGGCGCGCGGGCGCTCGCCGCCAACGGGCGGATTTGGACCCCCGACAACATCGGCAGCGCTCTGGCCGGCCGAGCCGTTTCCAGCCACATGCGCGAGCTGGGCCTGCAGACCGGCGGTCCGCCGCCGCTGACCCGCGCCGACCGCTCGAAGTTTCTGAGCGCGCTGGATACGATGGTGCAGGCGGCCAAACGCGCAGCTTGACACGTTTTGGCCTAGGCAGAATATCCGGTGATCGAAGTCGGATATTCGGAGTGCCATGCGATGCCCCTCTACATCAAGGACGATGCAACGGCCGAATTGGTTGCCCGACTGGCGAGCGAGCGGGGCCTGTCGAAACAGGATGCGGTCAAGCTGGCGGTCACCGAGGAGCTGAACCGGTCGCCGGAGGCTCTGCCGTTGCGCGAGCGGCTTCGGATTTGGCGGGAGGCTAACCCGCTTCCGCCGCCCACGGGCTTGGTCGCCGACAAGGCGTTCTTCGACGAGCTGTCCGGCGAGGTGTGACGGTCTTTGCCGATGCATCCGCCCTGATCTCGCTGATCGCAGGAGAAGCCGACGCGGACGACATCGCCGATCGACTGGCGCGCTACGATAAACGGCTCTGCTCCGCCCTGTCGCTTTGGGAAACAGTGGCGGCTTTGCGCGCCAGCCACGGCGCTTCGGTGATGCATGCGCGGGCGGCTGTCCGTAGTTTCAGGGTGGAGACGAAACTGGAGGTCGTGCCGATCGGCGAGATCGAGTTTCAGATCGCTGCCGACGCCTACGCAGCGTTCGGCAAGGGACGCCACCCGGCCGCCCTGAACATGGGCGATTGCTTCGCGTATGCCTGTGCGAAATTTCACGGGGCGCGCCTTCTGTTCAAGGGAAGCGATTTCGGCAAGACCGACATCGGGTCTGCCTGACCTTGTCTGTGCTAGCCACGCCCGCCCGCCACCGCGCGCGCTGGGTGTCGCCGCTGATGCGGCGCGTGCTGCTGGTCAACTTCGTGCCGCTCGCGCTGCTGCTGGGCGCGGTGCTCTATCTGGACCAGTATCAGGACGGGCTGTTGGAAGCCGAAGTGGCCGCGTTGCGCGAGCAGGCGCGCATCTATGCCGGCGCGCTGGGCGAGAGTGCGGTGCGCGTGACCGACCCCAACAACCCCGTGCTGGTGCCCGACATCGCGCGCCCGCTGCTGCGCCGGCTGACCGACCCCACGCCCAACGCCGGCGCCAAGATCTACGCCCCGGACGGCACCCTGATCGCCGACAGCCGGGTGCGCATGGGGGCCGGCGGCGCGGTCACCACCGAGCCGCTGCCCGCCGCCGCCGCGCGCGGCCCCGTGGTGGGCCTGGTCGGCCGGCTGTACGACGACGTGCTGACCCTGTTGCCGCATTCGCGCGCGGCTGAGGTGGAGTTGAGCCCCAACGCCGCGGGTCCGGACTGGCAGCCCGACGTGCGGCAGGAGCTGCGGCTGACCAGCAGCAACGACAGTCACGAGATGCCGCCCTACATCCGACGCACCCGGGACAACCAGCTGCTGGTGACGGTGAGCGAACCGGTGGAGCGCGACCGGCACACGGTGGGCATCGTGCTGCTGACGCGCGACGCCATTGAGGTGGACAGCAGCCTGTTCGCCGTGCGCGTCTCCATCCTCGGCCTGTTCTTCGGCGCCCTGATCCTGACGGTGCTGCTGTCCTGGTACTTGTCGCTGACCCTGGCGCGGCCGATCCTTCGCCTGGCCGACGCCGCGCGCGACATGCGCGAGGGCCATGGGCGCACCGGCGCCGTGCCCGCCCCGCTGCTCCGGCGGCGCGACGAGATCGGCGAGCTGGGCCAGGCGCTGTCGGCTTCGGCGACCGCGCTGTGGGGCCGGATGGACGCGATCGAGCGTTTCGCGGCCGACGTCGCGCACGAGATCAAGAACCCGCTCAGCTCGATCCGCAGCGCCATCGACACGCTGCGCCGGGTGCGGGAAGCGCCGCAGCAGGCGCGCCTGCTGGCCATCATCCAGGACGACGTGGTGCGGCTGGACCGGCTGATCACCGACATCAGCGACGCGAGCCGGCTGGACGCCGAACTGTCGCGCACGGCCACCGAGCGGGTGGACGTGGTGCCGATCATGGCGGCGCTGCAGGAGATCGCCGAGGCGACCCGCGGCGAGCACGAGCCGCGGCTGGTGGTCGACGTGCCACCAGGGCCGCTGGCGGTGCAGGCCGTGGAGGGGCGGCTGGTGCAGGTGTTGCGCAACCTGATCGGCAACGCCCGCAGTTTTTCCCCGCCCGACGGCACCATCACCCTGCGCGGGCGCGAGACCGGGGGTGTCGTGGAATTGTCGGTCGAGGACGAGGGGCCGGGCATCCCGGACGGCAACCTCGAGCAGGTGTTCGACCGCTTCTACTCCGAGCGCCCGTCCGGCGAGACCTTCGGCAAGCACTCGGGCCTCGGCTTGTCGATCAGCCGCCAGATCGTCGAAGCGCTGGGCGGCCGGATCAGCGCGGAAAACCGCCGCGACAGCGCAGGCCACGTCCTCGGCGCCCGGTTCGTGGTGCGGCTGCCCAGGGCGTGACAGTGCCCGGACGCGCGACATGGTGTATGGTCATGTAGGTGGGGCCACGTCTTGGTCGGCCGTCTGAAGGAGGCAGGCCTCCTTGGAAATTCGCTACTTTGAGCGCCTTCTGGACGAGATCGAGCGGGAGACGCAGCAGGCGCAGGCGGCGATGCGGGCCGCCCAGTGCCACGTGCGCCACGTGCGCGACGTGGCGCTGGTGATCCTGGCCAGCCTGGCCGTGCTCTGCACGCTGCTTCTGGAGGGCGAGACGGTCACGCCGCTGCTGCTGGCGCGACGCTTCACGCTGGACCCGCTGCTGCTCATCGACGTGCTCACCCTGGGACATCCGCTGGGCGCCGAACCCTGCAAACGGGCGGGCTAGCCCCGATGCTGCTCCATGCCAGCTGCGCGCAGCGGGGCGGAGCGGGCGTGCTGCTGCTCGGCGCGCCGGGAACCGGCAAGTCCGACATGGTGCTGCGCCTGCTCGACCGCGGCTTCACCCTGGTCGCCGACGACCAAGTCGTGCTCGATGGCGGTGTCGCGCGCGCCCCGCCCGAGCTTGCCGGCCTGCTCGAGGTCAGGGGGCTTGGTCTGGTGCGTCTGCCCTTCGCCGCTTCGGCCAGGCTCAGCCTGGCGGTGCAACTGCGTCGCGGGGAACGCCTGCCCGTCCCTGCCCGTTACGAAATTGCTGACGTTCCCATGGTATCGATCGACCCCTGGCCCGCATCCGCGCCGCTGCTGGTCGGCATGGCCCTCGACGCAGTCCTGGGCAGGGCGGTGCTCGGCGGGACGTTTGTGACGGGAGCGTTCGGGTGACGATGTCCGCCGGCTCAGCCCACCGCAGCGAAACCGGCCAGGCGGCCGAGGCGCGGCGCGTCGTGCTGATCACCGGCCTGTCGGGCGGTGGCAAGGCGTCGATGCTCCACGTCCTGGAGGATCTTGGCTACGAGGCGGTTGACAACCCTCCCCTGCGGCTGATGGAGGAGCTTGCAGCGCGGGGTGAGCGCCCGATCGCCATCGGCGTGGACGCCCGCAGCCGCGGCTTTCACGCGGCCGAGATACTGGCTATCCTGTCACGCCTGAAAAGCAACCCTGCCCTGCGCCCGGAGCTTGTCTTCGTGTTCGCCGACGAGGCGGTGCTGCTGCGCCGCTACACCGAGACGCGTCGCCGCCACCCGCTGGCGCCGGTCAGCCGCGTGTCGGACGGCATCTCCGCCGAGATCGCGCTCACCGCGCCGCTGCGCGAGACGGCGGACATGCTGCTGGACACCACCGACCTGCCGCTGCCGATGCTGCGCCGCATCGTCGAGCAGCGTTTCGCGGGCGCCGCCGGAGAGACCGCCGGCATGACGGTCTCGCTCACCTCGTTTGCCTACCCCGCCGGCCTTCCCCGGGAAGCAGAGCTGGTCTTCGATGCGCGCTTCCTGCGCAACCCGCATTACGACCCCATCTTGCGTGACAGGACCGGGCTGGACGGCGAAGTGGCGGCCTACGTGCAGGCCGATCCGGATTTCTGGCCGTTCGTCGATAAAATTACCGACTTGTTAATCATGCTCTTGCCCCGCTTCGTTCAGGAGGGCAAGAAATACGCGAGTGTCGCGGTCGGCTGCACGGGGGGGCGTCACCGGTCCGTACACATCGTCCAGCTTCTTGCTGAACGGTTGCGGGCGGACGATGTGGCGCAGGAGGCGGCACCGTGGCGCGTCGGGGTCACACATCGTGAGCTGTCGCGTGAGGGGTTGGCGGCCGAGGGCGTGGAGGGGCAGGGGGCCCAGGGAACTGACACGGACCGGCACGCTGCCGGGCCGCTCGATACAGGCGCAGGAGGCCTGACAAACATCCCATGATCGGACTGATACTGGTTTCCCACGGCCGGCTTGCCGAGGAGATGCGCGCGGCCATGGAGCACGTGGTCGGGCCGCAGCGTCGCGTGGCCACCGTGTGCATCGGCGTGGACGACGACGTGGAGCAGCGGCGGCTCGACATCCAGCACTGCATCGACGACGTCGATGCGGGCGACGGCGTGATCCTGCTCACCGACATGTTCGGCGGCACCCCCTCCAACCTCGCCATCAGCATGATGCAGCGCGGGGGCGTTGAGGTGATCGCCGGGATGAACCTGCCGATGCTGGTCAAGCTCGCCAAGGTGCGGTCGCGCCAGACCCTGGCCGAGTGTACCGACATCGCGGAGATGGCGGGCAAGAAATACATCTCGGCCGCCAGCCACGTCCTGGAGACGTGCAAGTCGCCCAATTTGTGCAGGTCGCTCGATCCGCGCCAGCCCAACGGCGTCGAGGCCGCGCCGCGCGGCGAGCGGGTGCAACTCTGCGCCATGCCTGGCAAGGCTTACTGAAGTGCCAGGGTCCGGTGCCAGGTCCGGTGCCAGGTCCGGTGCCAGGTCCGGTGCCAGGTCCGGTGAGTGAGGCGGGCGGCGAAGCCGTCGTCTCCCGCAGCGTGGCGATCGTCAATCGCCGCGGCCTGCACGCCAGGGCGGCCGCCAAGCTGGTCAACACCGCCGAGCGTTTCGTCGCCAATGTCGACGTGCTGCGCGACGGCCAGGTCGTGTCCGCCCGCTCCATCATGGGGCTGATGATGCTGGGCGCCGGCATGGGCAGCACGATCGAGCTACGGGCGGAAGGCTTCGACGCGCACGAGGCGCTGGAGGCGCTGGCGGGCCTGATCGAGTCCGGCTTCGATGAGCAGGACTGACGACGGCAAGACGGCACAGCGCAGGCGCCCGCCCCCCGGCGGCGCCCAGAACAACGTCCAGACCGGCGTCCAGACCGGCGCCCAAC
>CALMVI010000089.1 GCA_937873095.1 uncultured Acetobacteraceae bacterium
CGGCGGGGGCGGGTGCGGCGGGGGCGGACGCCTCGCGGCCGTCGGCCTGCAGGAACGCCCGTATGCTGCGGATCGCCTGGCGCAGGCGCTGGGTGTTCTCCACCAGGCCGATGCGCACGTGCCCGTCGCCGTGCTCGCCGAAACCCAGGCCCGGCGCCACGGCCACGTGGGCGCGCGCCAGCAGCAGCTTGGAGAACGCGACACTGCCGAGATGGGCGAACCGCTGCGGGATCGGCGCCCAGGCGAACATGCTGCCTGCAGGGCTCGGCACGTCCCAGCCGGCCTGGGCCAGCCCGCGGATCAGCACGTCGCGCCGTTCGCGGTACAGCGCGCGCATCTCTGCGACGCAATCCTGCGGCCCGTTCAGCGCGCAGGTGGCGGCGACCTGGATGGGGGTGAAGGCGCCGTAGTCGAGGTAGGATTTCATCCGCGCGAGTGCGGCGACCAGGCGCTGGTTGCCGGCGGCAAAGCCGATGCGCCAGCCCGGCATGGAGTAGGTCTTCGACATCGAGGTGAACTCGACGGCGACATCGCGCGCGCCGGGCACCTGCAGGATGGAGGGCGGCGGCTCGTCGCCGAAATAGATTTCGGCATAGGCCAGGTCGGACAGCACCCAGATCTCGTGGCGACGGGCGAAGGCGACCAGCTCGCGGTAGAAGTCCAGGTCGGCGACGTACGCGGTGGGGTTGGACGGAAAGTTGACGATCAGCGCCGTGGGCTTCGGCACCGAGTGGCGCACGCCCACGTCGAGCGCCCGCAGCATCGCCTCCCCCGGATGGGCCGGGACGCTGCGCACGCTGGCGCCGGCGATGATGAAGCCGAACTGGTGGATCGGATAGGACGGGTTGGGCACCAGGATGGTGTCGCCCGGGCTGGTGATGGCCGAAGCGAGGTTGGCCAGGCCCTCCTTGGAGCCGAGCGTCGCGATGACTTCGGTTTCGGGGTCTAGCGAGACGTCGAACCGGCGGCGGTAATAGCCGGCCAGCGCGCGGCGCAGGCCGGGGATGCCGCGGCTGGTGGAGTAGCGGTGGGTGCGCGGGTCGGCCACCGTCTCGACCAGCTTGGCGACGATGTGGGGCGGCGTCGGGCTGTCGGGGTTGCCCATGCCGAGGTCGATGATGTCGCGCCGTTCGGCGCGCGCGCGCGCCTTGGCCGCATTCACCTCGGCGAACACGTAGGGCGGCAGGCGTCGGATGCGGTGGAACTCTTCTGTCATGGCGGCGCCTCTGCGGGCATGGGGTGGTCAGAGTAGCCGCAGCACCGCGCCGCGGCCAAACGCGTTGGCGCCGATGCGTATCGTTTCCGGCGGCACGTGCTGCGCGGCCATCGCGTCCGCGACGGCGCGCGCACGGCCGAGCGCCAGGGCGATGGCGGTCGCCTGGCCTTCGGGCGTGTCGTCCGCCGCGTCGCCCAGGCCGATCACCTCGATGGTGCGGCCGCCGGCGCCCTTGAGGAAGTCGCGTACCGCCTGGGCCTGCGACTGCGACAGGACCGTGCTGTCGGCGCCGAAGAACACGCGCGTGCCTGAGGGCGGCGGCGGCTGGATGCTGACCAGGTGCGGCGTCGGCGCGGGTTCCGCCGGAACGCCCTCGAAGGCGGCGGGCGGCGGCGGCGCATCCGGGATCGGCGGCAGGCCGGACATGTCTGCGGGCGCGCCTGCGAGGGTCAGGGGCGTGCCGTCCGGCGGGCCGGCATCGGCCAGCGCCGGCGCCGCAGCCGGGTTCGGCACGGCCTGCGGCGGCACGGTGGCCGGCTGCACGGGCGCGGGCGGCGCCTCGGCGGTGTCCAGGACGGCGTTGGCCGTGGAGGGCGGCGCAGGCTGGGCGGCGGCAGGGGCCCCGGGCGGCGGCGGCACGTGCTCGACCGGGGTGTCGGCGGCAACGCGCTGCGTGCGGTCGCGCTCAGCGGCCAGCTGCGCCTGCAGCGACCGCCGGTAGGCGGCATCGGGCACCACGGGCTTCGGCGGCACCGAGCCGAGCGTCGGGTAGGGCTGGCCGGCGCCTGGCGGCGGCGGGCGTTGCGCGGCGATGGCGCCGCCTTCGAGGTTGTGGAACAGGTCGATGGGGCCGCTCAGCGTGTTGCCGCAGCCGCCGAGCGCCAGGCACAGCGCCGCCGACGGCCAGGCCTTGCCGCATGCTGGCCGGCCGGGTTGAACACGCGCCTGCCGCCTCCTACCCTCAGCCCACCAACCGCGCATCAAGCCGCAGCCTCCGTTCGTCGCGCCCATCTAGCCTGCGCCCGTCTAGCTCGCGCCCGTCTAGCTCGCGCCCGTCTAGCCGGACCAGCGACCGCCGGAAAGGATAACAGGAAATGCCCAGCATACCCGATCCAGGCAAACAGCCATCCAAGCCGGACCTGCTCTCGCCCGACCTCAAGCCCGGCGAGTTCAAGCTGGCCGACCCGAAGGTGATCGGCCGCTCGATGGCCGACGTGGCCGAGCGGTCGCAGCGCATCGTGGGCGACTGGCTGGAGCGTCAGTCGCGCATGGCACCCACCGCCAACGCCGAACCGCTGAAGATCGGCCAGGCGTTCATGGAGATGACCGCCAAGCTGATGCAGAACCCCGCGCGCCTGATGCAGGCGCAGATCGGCTTCTGGCAGGATTACGTGACGCTGTGGCAGAACACCACGCGCCGCATGATGGGCATGGACGGCAAGCCGGTGATCGAACCGGATGCGAAAGACAAGCGGTTCCGCGACGAATCCTGGCAGCAGAGCGAAGTCTTCGACTTCATCAAGCAGAGCTACCTGCTGTCCGCGCGCTACGTGCACGACGTGGTGGGCCATGTCGACGGGCTGGAGCCGCACACCGCCAGGAAGGTGGATTTCTACGCGCGCCAGTTCATGGATGCGATGAGCCCGTCCAACTTCGTGCTGACCAACCCCGAAGTGCTGCGCCGCACGCGCGAGACCGGCGGCGAGAACCTGTTGCGCGGGCTGAACAACCTGCTGACCGACCTCGAGCGTGGTCGCGGCAAGCTCAGCATCCGGATGACCGACCCCGACGCGTTCAAGCTCGGCGAAAACATCGCCGTCTCGCCCGGCAAGATCATCTACCAGAACGCGCTGATGCAGCTGATCCAGTATTGCCCCAGCACGGAGACGGTGCTGAAGCGTCCGCTGCTGATCCTGCCGCCCTGGATCAACAAGTTCTACATCCTCGACCTGCGTCCCAAGAACAGCCTGGTGCGCTACGCGGTGTCCCAGGGGCACACCGTGTTCATGGTCAGCTGGGTGAACCCGGACGAGACCCTGGCCGATGCGGGGTTCGAGGACTACATGCACAGGGGCGTGTTCGCAGCACTCGACGCGATCGAGGCGGCAACCGGGGAGTGCCAGGTCAACGCCATCGGCTACTGCCTGGGCGGCACGCTGCTCGGCGCGACGCTGGCCTGGATGGCCGCGCGCGACATCGACCGCATCAAGTCGGCCACGTTCTTCGTCTGCCTGCTCGATTTCGAGGAGGCGGGCGAACTCGGCGTGTTCATCGACGAGGAGCAGCTGCGCGCGCTCGAAGGCCGCATGCAGGAACAGGGCTATCTCGAAGGCGCCGACATGGCGGCGACCTTCAACATGCTGCGCGCCAACGACCTGATCTGGTCGTTCGTGGTCAACAACTACCTGCTGGGCAACGACCCGTTTCCGTTCGACCTGCTGTACTGGAACGCCGACGCGACGCGCATGCCGGCGCGCATGCACAGCTTCTATCTTCGCCACATGTACCAGCAGAACCTGCTGTCCAAGCCAGGCGGGGTCACGCTGGACGGCGTGGCGCTGGACCTCGGCCGCGTCAGGACGCCCGCGTATTTCCTGTCGACTCGCGAGGATCACATCGCGCCCTGGCGCTCCACCTACCGCGGCACGCAGCTGCTCGGCGGGGACAAGCGGTTCGTGCTCGCCGCGTCCGGCCACATCGCCGGCGTGGTGAACCCGCCAGACGGCGGCAAGTACAACCACTGGGTCAACGAAACGCTGCCGCCCTCCGCGCAGGACTGGCTGGAGGGCGCGTCCGAGATGTCGGGGTCGTGGTGGAACGACTGGAACCGCTGGGTGACGGCCCGCGCGCCGGAGCAGGTGGCGGCCCGCGTGCCCGGAGAGGGCGGACTGACGGCCATCGAGGACGCGCCGGGAAGCTATGTTCGGGTGAAGTCCTGATCCCGGTCCGCTCACACGTTTGCGTGTACGCGCGGCCTGACGCCCGCAATGGCTAAACCTCGTTAACGTCTGACGGCCAGGCTGGCGGGGCCGGGCAGTGCGCCCGGTCTTGTCCGCACTGAAGCACTGGTCGCCATGCCCCTTGTACACAGCGCTGCCGCCTGCGCGGCGGTCCACCCGACCTTGTTGATCCTGTTGGCCCTGCTGGCGTGCTGGGTGCCGGCATCGGTGGCACTGATCCATCGCTCGCGCCGCCAGTCGGCGGCACAGCAGGCCGAGGCGCAGTCGCTGCAGACGAAGCTGCAACTGGAGCTGTTCCGGATCGGACGGCTGGACAGCCTGACCGGGCTGCCAAGCCGCAGCGTGTTTCTCGACACTGTGTCGACCGCGTTCGCCGCCGGCCGGCCGTTTGCGATGTTCCTGATCGACCTCGACGAATTTTCGGCCGTCAACGCCAGTTTCGGCGACCCTACGGGGGACGACGTGCTGCGACAGTTTGCCGACCGGCTGCGCACGCTTGCCGGACGCCGGGACCATGCGGCCCGGCTGGACGGCGACACCTTCGCCCTGCTGGTGGACGACGCGGACGCGCTGAAATCGCTTGGCCCCTACGCCGGCCGCATCCTGCGCGCACTGACCCTGCCCTGTCTGGCCGGCGGCCAGTTGATCGACGTGAGCGTCAGCATCGGCGTGGCGCTGGCGCCGAGCCACGGGGAAAGCGCCGAGCCGCTGCTGCGCGCAGCCAACCTCGCCCAGCATCGGGCGCGCAACGCGGGCGGCAACCGCTGGCTGGTCTGCGAGCAGGACATCATCATGGCCGCGCAATCCCGCCACCATTCGCGGCAGGATTTGCGGCGCGCCATCGCCGGCGGGCAGATCGTGCCGTGGTACCAGCCGATCATTCACCTGCCATCGGGCGAGATCGCCAAGTTCGAAGTGCTCGCGCGGTGGAACCACCCCGTCCACGGCATCCTGATGCCCGACCAGTTCATTCCGCTGGCCGAGGAGATGGGGATGTCGGGCCACATCAGCATGGCGCTGCTGCGCCAGGTTGCCGCCGACTGCAAGGCGTGGCCGGAACGCTGCCGCTTCGCCTTCAACGTGTCGGCCGGCCAGGTCAGGGAGCTGATCGACCTGCTGAAAAGCCAGCCCGGCGACTGGCAGCGCCGGATGGATCTGGGCCGCATGGACGTGGAGATCACCGAGGACGCGCTGATGCACGACCGCGCGCTGGCGCGCGAGCTGATCGACTCGCTGCACGAACACGGGGCGCGCGCCGGGCTCGACAGTTTCGGGACCGGCAATTCGAACTTCTCGTTCCTGCAGGAGATGCCTTTCGACAGCATCAAGATCGGCAAGACGTTCGTGCAGAACCTGCTCAGCGACTCAAGGGCGGAAGCCTGCGTGCGCGCCATGCTGTGGCTCGGCCAGGGCCTGGGCATCGACATGGTGGCGGCCGGGGTGGAGAGCGCCGAGGTCGCCGCACGCCTGGGCGAGCTCGGGTGCTGCTTCGCCCAGGGCTTCTTCTACGCGCGGCCGACGCCGGCATCCGGCATCCTCGAGATGTTCGACGCCCCGCAGGGCCGCCAGGCACACGCACAGGCACCGGAGTCCCGGGAAGCCTCCCTCGTCCGGACGTGACGTGATTACCGTATGGTGGCGCCTGCGGGGTCGAGCTCCTGCGCGCTGGTGCCCTGCGGCCGCGAATACGCCAACTGGTTGTTGTTGGCGTCCAGCATCGTGATCGTGTAGCCGACCCGGCCGCCGCCGGGCGCGCCCGGAACGTCGTAGCCGCTTGTGCCGAGCTGGCTGGAGAGGAACGCCACCTCCGACGTCATCAGGACGAAGCCGAAATCGGCCAGCGTCGACAGCGTGTTCCCAGCACCCGTGGCGGGCCGTTCGACGATCCACTCCACGCTGTTGCCGTGCAGGCTGGTGCCAGGCGGAGCGGTGACGCCGGCGACGGTGTAGGCGTGCGATGCGACGTTGACGTACGTCACCGTGCCTGTGGTGGCGCTGCTCGCCTGGACCACCACCAGCATCGGCGAGCCGGCCGCGACAGGGAAGTTGGTGATCTCGTACTCGTAATCAGGGTACCATTCGAACCAAGGATAGAAGGTCTGCCGGTTGATGCCGCCGAGGCAGGAGGAATCGGCTTCGGTGCCGCCCTGCAGGACGTCGTTGCTGCCGGCGATGCCGTCGATGCCGACCCAGACGGCCGACAGGTCCTGGGCGTCGCAGACGCCAGGCGGCGACTGCACGGACGAGACGACCCACTGGGCCAAGGCTTCCGAGTAGGAGGCGGGTCCGTAGGACGTGGCGTTGCCCAGGATGGCCTGGCCGGACCAGTTCTGGCTGTAGAAGGCGCCTGCCGTCGTCGTCGTCTGCACGCTCAGCGCCTGCATGTGCCGCCGCCGCGTGGCGACGATCTCGGGCGCTACGTAGCTGCGTGCCGCGGTCATCGCCCGCAGCCAGGTCCTGTATGCCACCGGGTTCCTGGCCAACGGGCTCGGACGGCGGGGCAGGCCGTAGCGCGCGCGCTCCTCGTCGGTCGCCTGAACCGCGTCGAACCCGCTGGGCGGCGCGGGAAGGCTCAGCACCGTGGGCGACGGCGCCGCATCCTGTGCCGCAGCCGGGGCCGCCCACCATGCCAGGCCGGCGAGCGCAATGTACCCTGTCTCAAATCGCATGAAATCCATCCCTTTCGAAGGACTCACCATTCAGCAGAACCGCGCTGTCGGCAATGCAAAGCGGCGGCGCTGCACCGTTTCGTTGGCAAAAAGCCTGGACCTGCCAAGGATGCTTCAGACCTGCGGCCTAACTCCGTGCATTTGCGGCATGCGTTGCAACCCGATGCGAGCGGCGTCATAGGCCAGGGGCGCTGCCCTGGACCCCGCCGGGGGCGGGCGCCCCCGGACCCGCAATCTTCCAGGGTGACGCCTGTCGCCTTCCCGGCGCGTCAGCTCTCCTGCGCCGGCGGCGGGCCGCGGGTTGCGTCCAGCCTGGCCGCGGGAGCCATCCTGACCACGCCGCCCGAGGCTGCCGCCTGGTAGATCGCCTCGATGATGCGCATGTCCTGCAGCCCCTCCTCGCCGGGGGTCAGCGGCGTGCGGCCGGCGCGTATGGCCTCGGCATAGGCGTCCATCTCGAGCGCGAACTGGTTGTGCGGCGACCAGCGGCGATGGTCCAGCCCCTGGCTCGTGCCGACCCGGCGGCTGACCTGCATCGTCAGGTTGTCGTAGCTGAACGCTGGGTCCAGGCCGACCGACGCCTCCGTCGTCAACAGGCGCAGAAACCTGTTTTCGTGGTAGGAGTAGCCGGAACTGCAGCTGGCCAGCACGCCGGACGGAAAGCGCAGCGTGAAGGCGCACAGATCCTCCACCTCGCGGAAACGCGGGTCGTCCTTCGGCTGGGTGATGCGCGCGGTGATCTCGACCGGCTCCTCGCCGGTGATGAAGCGCGCGGCGTTGAGGCAGTAGAGGCCGACATCGGGCAGCGAACCCCCGCCCGCCATCGCCCTGTTGTGCCGCCACTGGCCGTTATTGGCGTTGTTCTGGCCGTTGCTGGCTTCGATCAGCCGGATTTGCCCGAAAGTCTTGTCGCGCGCGATGCGGATCAGCTCGCGGTATTCCGGGAGGTACTGGCAGCGATAGGCGATCATCAGGCTGCGGCCGGCCTGGCGGCACGCATCCACCATGCGCTGCGCGTCGGCCGCCGAGGTCGCCATCGGCTTTTCGCACATCACGTGCTTTCCGGCCGCGGCCGCACGCAGCGTGTATTCGAGGTGCATGGCGTTCGGCAGCACGATGTAGACCACGTCCACGTCCGGGTTGTTCCTGATGCTGTCGAAGGTCTTGTAGTCGTAGAGGTTGCGCTCCGGCACGTCGTACTGGGCGGCGATGACGCGCGCCTTTTCGCGGTCGCCGCTGACCAGCGCCGTCACCCGCACGTGCCTGGCCTGGGCAAAGCCCGGCAGGATCTGCGTCAGCGAAAGATGGCCGAGGCCGACGACCGCGATCCCGAGGCGCCTCGTGGTGGGATCGCGCTGGGGGACCTTGCCCGCCAGGTCGCCCGCATTGTCGAGCGGGGGCAGAGTGACCTGGCCGTTTCCAACGGTGCCGAACAGCGCGCGCGGCTGGCCGGCATCGGGTTCGGCCGCCTGTGCCGCGCCGAGCAGTCCGAGGCCGGCAAGGCCCGCGGTGCTCGATCCGACAAGTCCGCGTCGGGTGATGGGGGGCATTGGCCGTCTCCGAACTCTCTGCTGATGGTGCGAGGAAAGCCCGCGCCTGTTGCCAAGTTGCCGGCCGGCGGACCAGAAGCGCGGCATCGTGACAGGTCTGATCCCGAAGGCATGGTGAGCGGGGAGTGATGCGCGGCTACCCGATCTTCCTTCAGCTGCAGGACCGCCGCGTGGTCGTGCTCGGCCACGACGAGGCGGCGGAGCGGCGGGCCGAGCTGTTCGCGAGCCTGGGCGCGCGCGTGGAGCGGGTGGCGTCGGCGGCCGAAGCGCGGATCGAGGGCTGCGTGCTGGCGGTTGCGTCCGGCGTCGGCGAGGCGGAGCTCGCGTCGTTTTCCGCAGCGGCACAGGCGCTGGGGATACCGGTCAACGTGGTCGACCGGCCCGAACTGTGCAGCTACATCACGCCCGCCATCGTCGACCGCGACCCGCTGACCATCGCCATCTCCAGCGGCGGCGCGGCCCCTGTGCTGGCGCGGCTGCTGCGCGGCAGGATCGAGACCTGGGTGGCGCCGGCCTGGGGGCGGCTCGCTGCCCTGGCGGACAGGTTCAAGGCGGAGACGCGGCGGCGCCTGCCGGACGTGGTGCAGCGCCGCCGCATGCTGGAGCGCGCCTTTGCGGGCCGGGTGGCCGAGCTGGTGCTGGCCGGCGACGAGGCGGCGGCCGAAGCCGAGTACAGGGCCGAGCTGCAGGCGGCACAGGCCGGCGCGGTGCGGGCCAGCACCGGCTTCGTCCATCTGGTCGGCGCCGGACCGGGGGCGGCCGACCTGGTCAGCCTGCGCGGCCTGCGGCTGCTCGGCGAGGCCGACGTAATCGTGCACGACCGGCTGGGCACCGCAGAGGTGCTGGACCTGGCCCGCCGCGATGCCGAGCGCATCGACGTGGGCAAGAGCCAGGGCGACCACACGATGCCGCAGCGCGAAATCAACGCCCTGCTGGTCCGACTGGCGCAGGAGGGCCGCCGCGTGGTGCGGCTGAAGGGCGGCGACCCGTTCATCTTCGGCCGCGGCGGCGAGGAGGCCGAAGCGCTGGAGGCAGCGGGAATCGGCTTCGACGTGGTTCCGGGCATCACCGCGGCGCTGGCCTGTGCGGCCGCCGCACGCATTCCGCTCACCCACCGCGCGGCCGCCCATGCGGTCACGTTCGTGACCGCGCACCGTCGGCGGCCCGACCTCGGCATCGACTTTGCCAGCCTGTTGCGCCCAGGGGTCACGCTCGCCATCTACATGGGGCTGGCGACGCTGCCGCGCCTGCGCGACGAACTCGAAGCGGCCGGGTTTTCGACGCGCATGCAGGCCGTGCTGGTCGAAAGCGGCGGCACGGCGCGGACGCGAACGCTGCGCGGCCCGGTCGAGGAACTCGCCTCCACAGCCGGCGCTTGGGCGACCGGCGGACCGGTGCTGATCCTGCTCGGCGGGACCGCCGATCGCCTGCCGCCGCCTGCAACCGATCCTTAGGTTTTCTGCAGAATACAGGCGCGCCTTCGGATCAAGACCATGAGAACCTCCAAGATCATCGAGTGGAACGGCGAGTTCATCGGCACCGCCGTCACGCTGCAGGGGACGCAGGGCTGGCGGTTCGTCTCGGCCAACCACCGGGCCGATGGCGCCAACGGGCGGGTCGCCGCGACGCTGGGCGAGATGCAGGCCGTGGCCAGACGGGCCTTTCTGATGGCGAGCCCGGTGGCCGAGGGGCTGCAGGACTTGGCACCCGCGCCGCGGCACTGAGCCCGCCGCGCGGCGCGCGTCAGAACACCACGACCTGGCGGATGGCAATCCCGTCCGCGAGTAGGTCGAAGCCCTCGTTGACCTGGTCCAGCGACAGCCGGCGCGTCAGCAGCCGCTCGACCGGCAGGCGCCCGGCGCGGTGCAGCGCCACGAAGCGCGGCAGGTCGCGCCGCGGCACCGCCGAGCCCATGTAGCTGCCGCGCACGGTGCGCTCCTCGGCCACCAGGCTGACCGCCGGCACGGAAAACAGTTTTGTTGGGTGCGGCAGGCCGGTCGCCACCGTCGTGCCGCCACGCCTGGTGGCGGCGTAGGCCTGGGCCAGCACCACCTCGCTGCCCACCGACTCGAAGACGAACGCGGCACCCCCGGCGGTCGCGTCCCTGACCCCCGCCACGGCGCCCTCGCCCGCCTCCACGGCATGGGTGGCGCCGAGTTCGAGGGCGAGCGCACGCTTGTCGGAGGCGGGGTCCACGACCGCGATCGGGTGGGCGCCCGAGGCGACCGCGCCGAGCACGCAGGCCAGGCCGACGCCGCCCAGGCCGAACACGGCCACGCTCTCGCCGGGGGAGACGCGCGCGGTGTTCACCACCGCGCCCACGCCCGTCATCACCGCGCAGCCGAACAGGGCGGCGACGTCCAGCGGCAGCAAGGGGTCGATCCTTACGGCCGAGCGGGCGCTGACCACGATGCGTTCGGCGAAACCGGATATGCCCAGATGGTGGTTCACCGGGCCCGCCGGGCTGTCGCACCAGCGGCGCGCGCCGCCCAGCAGCACGCCCGCGGTGTTGGACGCCGCACCCGGCTCGCACAGGGCGGGGCGTCCCTCGGCGCAGGGCAGGCAGGCGCCGCAGCTGGGGACGAAGGCGAACACCACGTGGTCGCCCTGGGCGAAGCCGGAGCCAGGGTCGGCCCACTCGACCACGCCGGCCGCCTCGTGGCCCAGCACCATGGGCATCGGGCGGGGGCGCGTGCCGTCTATGACCGACAGGTCGGAGTGGCACAGGCCTGCCGCCGCCACGCGCACCAGCAACTCGCCGGGGCCGGGCGGCGCCAGCTCCATCGTCTGCACGTCGAGCGGGCGGGATTGCGCGTAGGGGCGTGGCAGGCCCATCCGGGTCAGCACGGCGGCGCGCGTTCTCATTCACGTCCTCCCGCGTCCGACACGTCCGCCATCAACGCCCGCAACGCCGCGCGAAGCCCATCGCCGATCGGCTCCGGCCTGCGGGTGGCGCGGTCCACGAAGACGTGGACGAACCAGCCCTCCGCCGCCGCATCGGCGATGCCGTCCGCGAACAGGCCGACGCCGTAGCGCACGCTGGACCGGCCGAGCGTCTCCACCCGCAGCCCGGCCTCCACCATGCCCGGGAAGCTCAGGGGCGCGGCGTAGCGGCAATGGGATTCGACGCAGAGGCCGATCTGGCCGGCCTCGGCATGGATGTCCAGGCCGCCATGCCGGATCAGGTAGGTGTTTATCACGGTATCGAAATAGCTGTAATAGACCACGTTGTTGACGTGGCCGTACACGTCGTTGTCCATCCATCGCGTCGGGATCGGCTGCAGATAAGGGTAGGACTCCCGCATCGTCCCTCAGCACAGCCCAGCGAACAGGGCGGTGGACAGATAGCGTTCGGCGAAGGACGGCACGATGCCGACGATCATCCTGCCGGCGTTCTCCCGCGCCCGCGCCAGGTTGAGCGCCACGTGCAGCATGCCGCCCGCCGAGATGCCGACCGGCAGCCCCTCGAGCCGCGCGCAGCGGCGTGCCGCGGCGATCGACTCGCGTTCGGACACGGTGACCACCTGGTCGATCTCGGACAGGTCCAGCACCTCCGGCTTGAACCCCGGGCCGATCCCCTGGATGCCGTGCGGCCCCGGCTCGTCGCCCGACAGCACGGCGCTTTCGGCCGGCTCCACGCCGATCATCCTGATGCCGGGCCGGCGCGGACGCAGGGCGCGCGCGATGCCGGTCAGCGTGCCGCCGGTGCCCAGGCCCGCCACCACCATGTCCACCTGCCCGTCCGTGTCGGCCCAGATCTCCTCGGCCGTGGTCGCCTGGTGGACGCCCGGGTTGGCGGGGTTGTCGAACTGCCTGGGCATCCAGGCGTGCGGGGTTTCGGCCAGCAGCTCGCCTGCGCGCGCGATGGCTCCTGCCATGCCCAGCCTCTGCGGCGTCTGCTCCACCTCCGCCCCCATCAGCCGAAGCATGCGGCGGCGCTCGATGGAGGCGCCCTCTGGCATCGTCACGATCAGGCGGTAGCCGCGCGCGGCGGCCACGAAGGCGAGCGCGATGCCGGTGTTGCCGCTGGTCGGCTCGACCAGGACGGTGCGTCCGGGCGCGATCTCCCCCGCGCGCTCGGCCGCGTCCACCATCGCGAGCCCGGTCCTGTCCTTCACCGAGCCGAGCGGGTTGAAGAACTCCAGCTTCAGCACGAGGTCGGCGGCCAGCCCGTCCTCGGCGGCCAGTCGCGGCACGCGAACCATGGGGGTGCCGCCCACGGTCTGCAGGACAGATCCGTAGATGCGGCCCCTGGGTGCTGCCACCGACGCACAGGGTGTCCGGGCCGCGTGATGCTTTCGGTTGGACATGACGGCACCCCGCGCCATACTCGGCGTTGGCGAGTCTTGTCGGATTTCTCGGCTGGAGCAACACGCGATGATCGTCCGGCGCGACAGGGGCATGCTGGCCGTGCTGATCGTGCTGGACGTGGCGTTTCACGCCGGCCGGACGAGCACGGTGAGCGCGGCGGAGATCGCCGAGCGGGCGGGGCTCGCCAGGCGGGGGATCGAGCCGCTGCTGCAGGTGCTGTCACGCTCGGGGCTGCTGGAAAGCGTCCGCGGGCCGCGCGGCGGCTACCGGCTGGGCCGCCCGAAACGCGCCATCCGGCTGGACGAGGTGGTGCGGACCGCGCTGGCCGAGGATGCGGGCGCCGAGGACGGCCCGCACGGCGCGCTGCTCGGCGTGCTCGACCCGCTGTGGTCCGAGCTCGACCGCAGCTGCGCCGCGCTGCTGGCCGGGCTGACCGTGGAGGACATGGTCAGACGCGCCGAACAGGCCGGTTTGGTGCGGCCATGCGCCGAGCCGATCACCTTTTCGATCTGAGCCGGGCGCCGCGCGGGTTTGCACGGCAGCCTGCGTCCCGCCGTGGTTGTTTGGCGGGATCACCCGCACAATAACGTGGTTTGCACGAGAGGGCCGAAAACCGATGCCGGCAAAGCTGTCCGCTGTCGAGACGTTGAAGACCGACAGCCATCGCCTGCGCGGCACGCTGGCCGAGGAGCTGGCGGCCGGCGGCATCCAGGTCAGCGAGGATGCCTACCAGCTGCTGAAATTCCACGGCAGCTACGAACAGTTCGACCGTGACACCGCGACCGAGCGCAAGCAGCACGGGCAGGAGAAGGAATACCAGTTCATGCTGCGCTGCCGCATGCCCGGCGGCCACATGACGGCGGCGCAGTACCTGTATTTCGACAGGCTGGCCGACACGCGCGCCAACGGATCGCTGCGGATCACCGTGCGCCAGGGCATCCAGTTCCACGGCATCCTCAAGGGCGACCTGAAACCGGCCATTGCCGAGATCAACGAAACCCTGCTGACCACCATGTCGGCCTGCGGCGACGTGGTGCGAAACATCATGGCGAGCCCGATGCCGGCGCGGAACGCGCAGCAGACGCGCATCGAAGCCGATGCGCGCATGTTGTCGGAGCATCTCAAGCCGAAGACGCGCGCGTATTACGAAATCTTCCTCGACGAGGCGCCGCGCGGCGAGGAGGAGGACGAGCCGCTCTACGGCCCGACCTATCTGCCGCGCAAGTTCAAGGTCGGCATCACTCACCAGGCCGACAACACGATCGACGTGCTGACCAACGACCTCGGCATCGTCGCCTTGTTCGAGGGCGATACCCTGACCGGCTACAACATCGCCGTCGGCGGCGGCCTGGGCATGACCCACAACAACGCGCGCACCTATCCGCGGCTGGCGACGCCCATCGCTTTCATCGGCCCCGACGACCTGGTGCGCATGGTCGAGGCGGTGATCAAGCTGCAGCGCGACCATGGCGACCGCACCAACCGGCGGCGCGCGCGGCTGAAATACGTGGTCGACGACATGGGCCTGCCCTGGATGCGCGAGACGCTCGCCGGCTATTACGGCGGCACGTTCGAGGATGCGCGGCCGATGCGGCTGGAGGTGCCCGACCTGCTCGGCTGGCACGAGCAGGGCGATGGCCGCCTCTGGCTCGGCATACCGGTCGCGGCAGGGCGCATCGTGGATGGCGGCACGTCGCACCTGCGCACCGCGTTGCGCGAGGTGGTGGCACGGTTTGCGCCCGGCATCGTGATGACGCCGCAGCAGGACGTGCTGCTGACCGACATCGCGCCGCAGGACCGAGAGGCGGTGGCGGCGCTGCTGGCCGAGCACGGCGTGGTGCCGGCGGATGCGATGTCGCCGATGGCGCAATACGCGCTCTCCTGCCCTGCCCTGCCCACCTGCGGCCTGGCGCTGACCGAAGCCGAGCGCATGCATCCCGAGATCGTCGGCGGCTTCGACGCGCTGCTGGCGCGGCACGGCCTGGCCGACCGCCGCATCAGCGTGCGCGTCACCGGCTGCCCGAACGGCTGCGTGCGCACCTATGCGGGCGACATCGGCATCGTCGGGCGGATGCCTGGGTTCTACGCGATCTATGTCGGCGGCGACTTCGAAGGCACGAGGCTGAGCTTCAAGCTTCTCGAAAAAGTACCGCATGCCGAGGTGATCAGCAGCTTCGATCCGCTGTTCGCCGCCTGGGCCGAGGGCGGCGCGCCGGGCGAGGGCTTCGGCGATTTCTGCAGCCGTGTCGGGATGGAGGGCCTGCTCGGCCTGCTGCCCGGCGCGCGTCAGGCCGCCTGACGGCAACCGTTCTGCACGCGCCGTGTTGATGGTGCGGCAACACTCAAGGATCGCCGCGATGGTGGACACCACGGATTCGGCCAAGCTTGCCATCGTGCAACTCGCCAACGGGCGGTTCGCGGTGGTGACCGAGGGCGCCCCTCTGCCGGAGGACGGCGAGTTCGAGACCCAGGCGGAAGCCGAAAACTGGGTTTATGGGCGCACGACCGAAATGGATGCTCGGGCCAACGACCTTGGCGTCCTCTCCCCCGGCGGCGGGCAGGGGGTCCGCTAGACCCCGGTTTTAGGACTGGATGAAGGGGTTGCCCGCTCGTTCGGCGCCGATCGTCGAGCCTGGGCCGTGTCCGCAGACGAAGCTCAGGTCGTCGCCGAGCGGCAGCAGTTTGGTTTTGATCGACGCGATCAGCGCCGCGTGGTCGCCGTAAGGAAAATCGGTGCGGCCGACCGAGCCGCGGAACAATACGTCCCCCAACTGTGCGAAACGCGCCGTCTTGGCCACGAACACCACGTGGCCTGGCGTATGGCCCGGGCAGTGCAGCACGTCGAACACGTGCGCGCCCAGCAGCAGCGTCTCGCCCTCGCTCAGGTAGCGGTCGGGGGTGCAGTTGCGGACGCCGGTCAGGCCCCACATGGCGGCCTGCTGGACCAGGCCCTGCAGCAGCATGTCGTCGCGACGGTCCGGACCTACGATCTCCACCCTGGCCGCACCCGGCCGCGCGTTCAGCCGCTCGGCCAGTTCGGCCGCGCCGCCCGCATGGTCGAGATGGCCGTGAGTGAGCCAGATTGCAGCGGCATCGAGGCGGCCGGCCTGCAATGCGGCCAGTATCCGGTCGACGTCGCCGCCCGGATCGACGATCGCTGTCTGTCCGGTATCGGCATCGGTGATCAGGGTGCAGTTCTGCTCGAGCGGCGTCACCGGGACGATGGTGATCTTCAGGCCTGCCATGCCGGGTCTGCCGTGCGTGTCCTGCGCCGTCAGAGCAGATCCCGATCAGACGGATCGTCTGATCGGGTGAAGATGCTCGCAAAACAACGAACTAGAGCCTGTGAAGTGAACGCGAGTGAACGGAACATGCTCTAGACCGCTTTCTTGAGGTTTGGGCTCGCCTTGAAGCGAACGGTGCGTCCCGCCTTTACCTTGACCGGCTCGCCGGTGCGCGGGTTCATCGCGCGGCGCGCCTTGGTCTTCTTGACGGTGAAGGTTCCGAACGACGGCAGCGTGAAACCGCCCTCCTTTTTCAGCTGCCGGACGATCGCGTCGATCAGCGTTCCGGCGGCGGCGTTTGCGGCGACGCCGGTGCAGGCCGTGCTCTGCTGAATGATGTCCGCGATGAAAGCCTTGCTCATCGACCCGCTACCCCTTGGCACACTCGTTGCGATACCGTCACCAGCCGAATCGCCGTGACTGCCCGTTGATTGCATGGCTTCCTGCAAACATCAAGGTTTCGTGAAACACAGGCGACGTGATATCGTCAGGCAGGATCAGACACTCCACCGAGCAACCAGGACGATGGAGTGATACGCGGGGGAAAACCCGGCTGGAACTCCCGGCCCGGCTCCAGCGAGGCGAGCGGGCTGTAGAACGGATCGTCGGCGATGGCGCAGGCCCAACGCTCGCGCAGGCGGCGCACTTCCAATGCTTCCAAACCAGCACGGGAACCTTCGTAATGGCGCCCGAGGGACAACGATTCGTAGTGGAACAGCGTGACTTCGGCCGCGATGACAATGCGTGCTCCCGCCTGCCCCGCACGCAGGCAGAAATCGACGTCGTTGAGCGCCACGGCGAACGCCTCGTCCATGCCGCCGAGCGTTTCGTACAAGGAACGGCGCAGCAGCAGGCACGCCGCCGTCGCGGCACTCACCTGCCGGCTCAGCAGCGCCAGTCCGTGCGGCCCGGGCGCGTGCCGGTCCGACAGGCGGAAGCAGTGCTCGCACAGATTGGCCAGTCCCATCGTGACGCCGCCATGCTGCACCAGCCCGTTGCCGTAGAGCAGCCGCGCTCCCGCGATGTCGGCCTCGATCGGGCCGCCGCAGACGAAGGCGACCAGCCGACGCAGCCAGTCGCGCTCGTCCGGCACCACGTCATCGTTGAGCAGCAGCACGAATTCGCCGCGTGCGTGGGCGACGGAAGCGTTGTTGACCGCGGCGTAGTTGAACACGTCCATCTTCAGGTCCAACACGCGCACGCGGGGCAGCCTGGCCGCGTCCGCAAGATGGGCCGCCTGCCGCCGGTCGCCCGGCTCGATGCGGGACACCGCCAGCAGGATTTCGAAGTCCGCATACTCCGTGCGCGCCAGCAACGCCCGCAGGCACCGCACCATGTGGCCCTCACGCCCGGAGGTCGGGACGATGATGCTGACGAAAGGCGTGGCCGTGCCGCCCGGCGCGGGAGTGCGCGCGGCCTCCACGCCTCCGCCCTCGGGCAGGCGGGTCAGGATGCACGGCACGCTGCGGAGCACGGTGTCCGGGGCGCCGGCGGCAGAGCGGCGCCATTCCGCCGCGTCGCGGCCGCCGGCGGACAGCGCGCCGGCGCGGAACAGGCACGCGCCGCGCGTCAGCAGGCCGGAGCCGAGCAGCCAGGGATCGGGCTGGCGCGGCTTGAGCAGCGGGACCGCATCGGCGTCGTCGAGGTCGGCGTAGAAGCCGGTGGCGTCCGGCGCCCGGCGCACCGCCTCGGCAAAGCAGGCCAGCCCGTGCGGCGCCAGAACCTCGCCCGCGCCGATCACCAGCACCCAGTCGGCGGCACCTGTTTGCCGGTCGGGGCGCCAGTCCGCCGGCCGCGCGACCAAGTCCACGCAGGCGGGCGCCAGCCACTGGGCGCGCAGGCTTGCCAGCGTCGCCTCAGCTGGGGGTCCGCTTCCCACCAGCACGATGTCGATCCCGATGTCGGCCGACCGGCGCATCAGGGCGTCGCGCAACGGCCGCCAGTCGTCGTAGAGCGTCCGCCAAAGGTCGTAGGGGGGCGCCTGCCCGCTGCGCGCGGGATGCTGGCCCAGCAGGGTGCGCACGCGCCCCGCCAGGCCGCGTGCGTCGCCCGCCACCGCGCCGGGCAGCACGCGCCAGCCGTCCGCGAGCAAGGCCATCGCCGCCCTGCGCCGGCCTTGCACCAGCAGCCGCGCGCAGGGCTCGCCCAGGCGGTCGGGCGCTGCGCCGAACACCTGCAGCGTCAGCCGGTCGGCGCTCGAGGGCAGGTGCACCAGGGTCGTCCGCCAGACACGGCCGCGGCGCAGGCGGGCGCGGCCGAGGAACGCCTCGCGCACCACGTGCCCACGAGCCGTGTCTGTCGCCTCCAGCTTCACCCACCAGCGCTCTGCCGGGTCTGGGGGCGCCAGGCTGACCGCCAGGCGGCACCACTGCCCGGCGGCGCCGGCAGGCAGCATCGCCGCGAACCGGCCGGCCGCACCCTCGCTTTGCAGCCTCAGCGCCCGGCCCTGCAACCCCATCTCCAGCCGCGCCGTTTGCGCACACGAGCGTTCGGGGCCATGACAAGCCCGTATACGCGCCTACCTAGGCCATCGGCCACGTCAGGAAAACTGCCCTATGCCCGCGCCTCATCCGATCCCGACCTCCGTGACCGCAGCACGGAGCGTATCGCGTTGAGCCGCCGCATCGCGATCATCGGCGCCGGCCCCGGCGGCCTGGCCTCGGCCATGCTGCTGGCGCGCGCCGGGGCGGACGTGACGGTGTTCGAGCGGGCGCAGCGGGTCGGCGGGCGGTCGGCAACCATCGAGGCGAACGCGTCGCCCGGCCGGTTCCGCTTCGACATGGGGCCGACCTTCTTCCTCTACCCGCGCGTGCTGGACGACATCTTCACCGCCTGCGGGCGGGAAATGGCGCGCGAGATCGACCTCATACGCCTCGATCCGCAATACGACCTGGTGTTCGAGGCCGGCGGCCATATCAAGGCGACGCCGGACCTGCCGCGGATGATGGCGGAGGTGGCCAAGCTTGCCCCGCACGACGCCGCCGCCCTGCCGCGCTTCATGGAAGACAACCGCCAGAAGCTCGCCGCATTCCGGCCGGTGCTGGAGGCGGCGTTCCACGGCATGCGCGACCTGGTGCGGCCGCACATGCTGAAATCCCTGCCGATGATGCGGCCGCTGCGCACGGTCGATTCCGACCTTGCGACGTATTTTCGCGACGAGCGGGTCCGGCTGGCGTTCAGCTTCCAGAGCAAGTACCTCGGCATGTCCCCTTACAGGTGTCCGAGCCTGTTCACCATCCTGTCGTTCATGGAGTACGAGTTCGGCGTGTTCCATCCGCGCGGCGGCTGCGGGGCGGTGATGGAGTCGCTCGCGCGCGTGGCGGGCGACCTGGGCGCCAATTTCCGCCTCGGCGAGCCGGTGCAGGAGATCCTGTTCCGTGGCCGCCGCGCCACCGGGGTGCGCACCGAGGCCGGCTGCGAATCCTTCGACGCCGTCGTGGTCAATGCCGATTTCGCCCACGCGATGCAGCGCCTGGTGCCGGACCGGCTGCGCAGGCGATGGACCGACCGCAAGCTGGCGACCAAAAAATTCTCCTGCTCCACCTTCATGCTGTATCTCGGGCTCGAGGGCATCGACGAGAACCTCGCGCACCACACGATCTATCTGAGTGCCGACTACAAGCGCAACATCGCCGAGATCGAGGCGGGGCGCGCGCCGCCGACCGAGCCGTCATTCTACGTGCAGAACGCCTGCGTGACCGACCCCGAACTGGCGCCGCCCGGCCATTCCACGCTGTACGTGCTGCTGCCCGTGGGCAACAAGACGGGGGAAGGCATCGACTGGACGGCCGAGGCGCCGCGGCTGCGCGCGACCGCACTCGACCGCCTGCGGCGCATCGGCATCAAGGACGTGGAGCGCCGCATCCGCTTCGAGAAGATGATGACGCCGCATGAGTGGGAACACGACCTGTCGATCTATCGCGGCGCCACATTCAACCTTGCGCACTCGCTGGACCAGATGTTGTGCTTCCGGCCGCGCAACAGGTTCGAGGATCTGGACGGCGTCTACCTGGTGGGCGGCGGCACGCATCCCGGCAGCGGGCTGCCGGTGATCTTCGAATCCGCGCGGATCACCAGCCGGCTGATGGCCGACGACCTCGGCCTGACCGGCCACTGGTCGGCGGCCTCCGAGATGGCCGCGCCCGACTACACCCCCGTTCTCGCCGAAGCGCTGTAGAGGAAACCGCGACATGCCTGACGGCCAGAACCTGTCCCTTCCCTCCGCCCACCCGATCGCCGTCATCGGCGGCGGCCTGGCCGGTCTGGCGGCCGCCTGCACGCTGGGCGCGCGCGGCCACAAGGTGGTGCTGTTCGAGCGCAACGACTGGCTCGGCGGCAAGGCCGCGGTGTTCGAGCAGGACGGCTACCGCTTCGACATGGGTCCGACGATCCTGACCGTGCCGCGCGTGCTGGACCGGATCTTCGCCGAGGCGGGGCGCCGCACCGCGGACCTGCTCGACCTGCGGCGGCTCGACCCGCAATGGCGCTGCTTCTTCGAGGACGGCTCCGTGCTCGACCTCAAGCAGGACGTGGCCGAGATGAAGCGGAGCCTTGCGGAATACGCGCCGGGCACCGAAGCCGGCTACGAAGATTTCATCGGCATGTCGGCCAAGCTGCACGAGGTGTCGGAGAAGTTCTTCTTCTGGCGCTCCGTCGAGGACGTGCGCGACACGCTCGACTTCAAGAAGAACCTCGACCTTGCAACGCTGCGCGACGTGCTCAGCCTGCGCATGGGCACGACCGTTGCGGGACAGATACGCAAGCGCGTCAAGGACGGCCGGGTCGCGCAGATGCTCGACCATTTCGTGCAGTATGTCGGCTCCTCGCCCTACGGGTCGCCCGCCGTGCTGTGCAGCATCGCGCACATGCAGACCAATGACGGCGTCTGGTACCCGATGGGCGGCACGCGCGCGGTGCCGGTGGCGCTGGAAAAGCTGGCGCGCGAGCTGGGCGTGGAAATCCACACCGGCACCGGCGTCTCGCGCATCCTGTCCGAGAACGGTCGCGTCACCGCGGTCGAGACCGAAGCGGGCGAGCGCGTCCGCGTGGCGGCCGTGGTGTCGAACATGGACAGCGTGCGCACCTACCGCGAGTTGGTGGGCGGGGCGCCCGCCCGCAGCTTCGCCAAGCGCTGGAACCGCGAGCCCGCCTGTTCGGGCGTGGTGCTGTATCTCGGCCTGGACCGCGCCTACGAGCACCTGGCGCATCACGACTTCGTCTTCTCGCGCGACCCCGAGGAGGAGTTCGACCACATCTACGGCCGCGGCGAGCCGGCGCCCGACCCCACCTGCTACGTCGCCGCGCCGTCGCGCACCGAGCCGGGGGTTGCGCCGCCGGGCGGCGAGGCGCTGTACATCCTGGTGCACGCGCCCTATCTGCGGCCGCATCACGACTGGACGAAGATGCTCCCCGGCTACCGGCGCGTGATCTTCGACAAGCTGGCGCGCACGGCGGGGCTGACCGACCTCGAGCAGCGCATCCGCGTCGAGCGTGTGCTGACCCCTCAGGACATCCACGACCGCTACAGCGTTCTGGACGGCGCGATCTACGGCCTGGCCAGCCACGGCCGCATGTTCGGCGCGTTCAAGCCCGGCAACCGCTCGCGCGACCTGGCCGGGCTGTACCTGGCGGGCGGCGCTGCCCATCCTGGTCCGGGCATGCCTATGGTGCTGATGTCCGGCTGGATCGCCGGGGACACGGTCGACCAGGACATCGCAGCCGCAGCTCTTGCCCAGACCGTCTGAGACGGACGGAACGGCGCGTCCGGCCGCGAGCCCGCTGGACGCGTATTCGCCTTTCCTGATCGGGGCGTTCCGCCTCTACCTGCGCTGGTACGTCTGGCGGCGGTTCCACGCGGTCCGGCTGTCGCGCAGCAGCGTGGCGCCGGCGCACCCGGCCAGGCCGCTGGTGATCTACTGCAACCACCCCTCCTGGTGGGACCCGGCGGTGTTCGTGCTCGCACTGCCCAGGGTGGCGCCCGGCCGGCGCGGCTTCGCCCCGATGGCTGCGGCCGAACTCGAGCGTTACGGCCTGTTCCGGCGCATGGGCCTGTTCGGCATCGACATGCATGCCGCGCGCGGCGCGGCCGCCTTCCTTCGCGTGTCGCTGACCGTGTTGCGGCATCCGGGCACCTGCCTGTGCGTCACCGCCGAGGGGGCGTTCACCGATCCGCGCCTGCGCCCGGTCCGGCTGCGGCCGGGGCTGGCACACCTGGCGAGGGCCTGCCCCCAGGCGGTGTTCGTCCCGGCGGCGCTCGAATACGGTTTCTGGAACGAGAGCAAGCCGGAAGCGCTGTTGCGCCTGGGCGCACCGGTCAGCCCCGCGGCCGGGGACATGAGCGTGGCAGCCTGGCAGGCCGCCCTGGAGGCGGGCCTGACCGACACGATGGACTGCCTGGCCGCCGAATCGGCCACGCGCAACGCAGGCGCCTTCACCACGCTGTTCGGCGGCACCGCAGGGGTGGGCGGCATCTACGACCTGTGGCGCCGCGCCAGGGCGGCCGCCGGCGGGCACCGGTTCGAAGCGCATCACGAGCCGGAACGGCCGTGAGCGGCGTCTGGACCGGCCTCGGCTGGTCGGCCCTGATGCTTGCCGCCCTGCCGCTATGCCTGCTGCTGGACAACCTGCGGCGGTACCGCACGCCGGCGCCGGCCTTCGGACGGCCGAGCCTGTCCGTGCTGGTTCCCGCACGCAACGAGGAGGCCAATATCGCCGCCGCTGCCGCCTGCATCCTGGCCAGCCGCGACGTCGATTTCGAGCTGGTCGTGCTGGATGACGGGTCGACGGATGCGACGCCGGCGATCCTGGCTGCGATCCCTGACCCGCGACTGCGCGTCGCCGCCGGCGCCGGCCTGCCGCCCGGGTGGTCCGGCAAGCAGCATGCCTGCGCCGCACTGGCGCGGCTGGCGCGGCACGACCTGCTGGTGTTCGTGGACGCCGACGTCCGTCTGGCGCCCGACGCGCTGAGCAGGATGGCCGGGTTCATGCAGCGCCGGGACGTGGCCCTGGCCAGCGGCTTTCCGCGGCAGGTCACCAGGACCTGGTCGGAGGTGCTGCTGCTGCCGCTGATCCACTTCCTGCTGCTCGGGTACCTGCCCTTGGCCCGGATGCAGCGCTCGCCGGCGCCGGGTCTCGGCGCCGGCTGCGGCCAGCTGTTCGTCGCGCGCGCCGGCGCCTACGCGCGCGCGGGCGGGCACGCGGCGATACGCGCCTCTCTGCATGACGGGCTGACCCTGCCGCGGGCGTTCCGGCGTGCCGGGCTGATGACCGGGCTGTTCGATGCCAGCCGCTTCGCGACCTGCCGCATGTACACCAGCGCAGCCGGGGTCTGGGAGGGGCTGACCAAGAACGCGACCGAGGGGATGGCCAAGCCGGCCGCCCTGCCGGTCTGGACGCTGATCCTGGGCGGCGGTGCGGTGCTGCCGCCGGTCCTGCTGCTGCTGCACCCTTCTGCGGCGGCTGCCCTCGCCTGCGCCTTGGGACTTGCCACCCGTCTGATCCTTGCCTGGCGCTTCCGCCAGCCGGTCCTGAGCGCGCTGCTGCACCCGGTCGGGGTGGCGGCGTTGCTGGGCCTGCAATGGGCGGCCCTGCTGCGCGCCGCCTCCGGCAGGCCGGCCACCTGGCGCGGGCGCGCCTACACGGCCCAGGGCTGATGCACCGAGCGCTGACCGCCGGGCTCGTCCTGCTGCTCGGCCTGCGCACCGCTGCGGCGGCGACCGTGCTGGTGACCGTGTCGGAGGTCCGCAACGACCACGGCCAGGTGCTGGTCGCGGTGTGCACGCGCGCCGAGTTCCTGCAGCCGCACTGCCCGTGGCGCGGCCGCGTCCCCGCCAGACCAGGCAGCGTGGTGGTCCGCATCGAAGGCGTGCCGCCGGGGACCTACGCCGCCCAGGCGTTCCACGACGAGGACGGCAACGGCGTGCTGGACCGCAACTTCCTGGGCATCCCCGAGGAGGCGATGGGGTTTTCCAACGACGCCCCCATGCGCATGGGCCCGCCGCGCTTCGACGCGGCCGCCTTCGCGGTCGGTCAGGCGGATGTGTCTGTCGGGTTCAGGCTGCGCTACTGACGGGCGTCTGCTCCGCCGGCTTGCGGTCCAGGATCGGGTTCAGCACCCGGCTGAGGGCGAAGATGGCCAGCGCGGTCAGCAGGGCGATGCAGGCGATCATGGCGAAGAACACCGACTTGCCCATGCCGCTCCAGAACGAGGCGAGGTAGCCGGCCAGGTAGTTGCCGACCGCCAGGGACAGGAAGTTGACCGCCATCATGATGGAGGCGAGCCGCGCCGGCGCCGCGCGGCTGAACAGCGAGAGTGCCACGGGAAACAGATAGAGTTCGCCCAGCGTCTGCAGCGCCATCGCCGCGACCAGCCACAGGATGCTCACGTGCTGCCCGCGATCGATCGCCATGCCAGGCAGGATCAGCAGGCCGAAGCACAGGGCGGTGAAGCCGCAGCCCATGGCCATCTTGGTGACCGGCGCCGGCTCGCGCCCGCGTCTGCCCTGCCAGGCCCAGAACGCGATGATCAGCGGCGTCAGGGTGAAGATGAAGAACGGGTTTATCGACTGCACCACCTCCGGATAGAGCGTGACCGGGCCGACCCGCAGGTCGACGTTGCGCTCTGCCATGATGGCGATGGTGCTGTATTGCTGGCCGTAGCAGCCCCAGAAGAACAGGTTGCAGAAGGCGACCAGGAACAGCGCGCCCACGGTGCGCCGTTCGGTGTGCGTCAGCGACTGGGACCGCGCGGGCGTCGCCGCTTCGGCCGCGCGGCGCCGCGCACGCACGTCCGGCGGCAGGACGCGCAGGCCAAGCAGGAAGATGCCGAGCGCCAGCAGCATCGCGATCCCTGCCGCCGCAAAGCCGTACTGCCAGCGCGGCGGCTCACCAGGTGCTGCATGGCCGAGCGAACCGCAGATCAGCGGCGCGACCAGGGCGCCGATGTTCACGCCGATGTAGAAGATCGAGTAAGCACGGTCGATGCGGGCGTCGCCCGCGCCGTACAGCCCGCCCACCTGGGTGGAGACGTTGGGCTTGAGGAAGCCGACGCCGATCACGAAGACCAGCAGGGCCGGGAAGAACAGCCTCGGGTCGACCAGCATGAACTCGCCCACGGCCATGGTGCAGGCGCCCAGGATCACCGCGCGCGTCTGGCCCAGGAAACGGTCGGCGATCGCACCGCCGGCCAGGCCGGTCAGGTAGGTGCAGGCGGCGAACGTGCCGTAGATCAGCGCCTCCAGCGGCTGGGGGCCCAGCGTGCCGTAGACGCCTTCGAAGACCGACCGCACGGTCGCGTAGCCGAACACCTGGTCCGGGCGGTTCCCGGCGAACAGGAAGTCGATCATGTAGTACGGCATCAGGGCGTTGTTGCCGTAGTAGCAGAACCGCTCCCCCATCTCGGTCCCGAACAGCACGCTCAGCCCGAGCGGGTGTCCCAGGAATTGCCTCGAACCCGTGACGGTCACGTCCTGCTGCATGCGCACAGACAAGCAAGACTTGCCGCACGGCGCCAGTGGCCGGGTCAGGCCGGCAGATCGGCCTCCTCGGCCGCCGCCTCGCCGAGCTCGAGCAGCGACTCGGCCTGTGCCGCCTCCAGCGTCTCCATCCCCTTCAGCTTGCGCGCCACCGCCCGGGTGCGGCGGCGTGCGTCCTCGATGGTGCGCGACATGGTGGCAGCACTGCGCGACAGCCTCTCCAGCGTCGTGTCCATGGTCAGCATCTCGCGCTTGGTGGCGCCCAGGAGCTCGCCGATCTGTCCCGCCTTCTGCTCCAGCGCCAGCGTCACGTAGCCGAGTTGCACGGTGCGCAGCAGGGCGGGCAGCAGGCCCGGTCCCATCACCATCACGTGCAGACGCTGGCCGAGCTCGTCGATCAGGCCGGGGATGCGGGCCGCTTCGGCATACAGGCCGTCGGTGGGCAGGTACATCACCGCGAACTCGACGGTCGCCGGCGGCAGGATGTATTTTTCGGCGATCTTGCGCGCCTCCAGGCGCAGCCGGGTTTCCAGCGCGCGGCGGGCGGCGCGCTCGCCCTCGGCATCGGCCGCGTCGGCGGCGTCCAGCAGGCGCTCGTAGTCGCTGGTCGGGAACTTCGCGTCGATGGCCAGAAGCGGGCGCTCCTGGCCCGAGCCGCTCCTCCGCGGCATGCACACGGCGAACTCGACGGCCTCGAGGCTGCCCTCGCGCAGCCGGGCGTTGGCGACGTAGCCTCCTGCCGGCAGCAGGTCGTCCAGCAGCGCGCGCAGCTGGGTCTCGCCCCAGCCGCCGCGCGTCTTGACGTTGGAGAACACGCGCTTGAGGTCGCCGATCTGCGCGGTCATCGAGGCCACGTCGGCCATCGCCTTCTGCACGGCGGTGAACTGGTCGATGACCCTGCCGAAGCTCGTCTGCATCTGCCGCTCGACCGCCTGGGTCAGCTGCTCGTTCACGCCGCGCTGGATGTCGGCCAGGCGCTGCGCCGTGTGGTCGGCCATCTCGGCCAGCTTGCGCTCCAGCAGCACGCGGCTCTCGCCCGATTCGGCGGCGATCCGGGTGGTCAGGCCGCCCAGCCGCTGCTCCATCGCCAGTTGCACCCCGTCCAGCCGTATGCACAGCGCCCGGTCGGTGGCGGCAAGCAGCCCGCGCAGCCGCTCGGCCTCGGCGCGCTGCGCGGCTACCCCCTGCTCGCACAGCAGGCGCAGCAACTGCATGTCGGCGCGACGCGGCGCGGCCGCCGCATGGATGGCAAGTGCGGCGGCCAGCAGCACCAGCAGGAGTGCGGCGGCGATGGTGAGGGTTTCAGGGGCCAGTGGCGGGTTTTCCGTTCCTGGTTTGATCTTTGCGCGGCTTTCCGCCCGAGTCGCAACCTCGAATCGCGGCGACGCAGCGCGATTGCGCGACACGGCCGGCCATGGTCCATGGGCTCTCCGCCGAGCACGGGAGTGGGCCAATGTCGGATAAGAAACTGCCGGTGGCCATGCTCGGCGCGCTGGGCGTGGTGTTCGGCGACATCGGCACCAGCCCGCTCTACGCCGTGCAGCAGGTGTTCACCGACACCCCCGGCTTTGCCCGCGATCCCGCGGCCATCACCGGCGTGCTGTCGCTGATCCTCTGGGCGGTCTTCCTGGCCGTCTGCATCAAATACACGATCTTCGTGCTGCGGGCCGACCATGATGGCGAGGGCGGCACGCTCGCCATGCTCGGGCTGATCCAGCAGACCGACCCGCCCAAGCCGTTCGCAGCACCGGGGGTGCTGACCCTGCTCGTACTGTTCGGCTCGGCGCTGCTCTACGGCGACGGGATGATCACGCCGTCGATCTCGGTCCTCTCGGCGGTCGAGGGCCTCAACGTCGCGACCGACGCGCTGAAGCCGTACGTGCTGCCGCTGGCGGTGGTGATACTCGCGGCACTGTTCCTGGTGCAGAGCCGCGGCACCGAGGCGGTCGGCCGGCTGTTCGGGCCGGTCATGCTGGTGTGGTTCGTGACCATCGGCGTGCTCGGCGTGGCCAGCATCCTCAAGCACCCAGGCGTCCTGGTGTGCTTCAACCCTCTGCTCGGCGCCCGCTTCCTCGTCAGCCATGGCTGGACGGGGTATGCGACGCTGGGCGCGGTCGTGCTCGCCTTTTCCGGGGTGGAGGCGCTGTTCGCCGACCTCGGCCATTTCGGCCGGCGTCCGATCATCCTCGCCTGGTACTGCCTGGTGCTGCCTGGGCTGCTGCTGAACTATCTCGGCCAGGGGTCGCTGCTGCTGCGCGACCCGCATCAGGCCGACAAGCCGTTCTACGGCCTGCTGCCGCATTGGGGCATCTACCCGATGGTGGCGCTGTCCACGGCGGCCACCGTGATCGCCAGCCAGGCGCTGATCTCCGGCGCGTTCTCGCTGACGCGCCAGGCGGTCAACCTCGGCCTGGCGCCACGCTACTCGGTCCGCCACACCTCGGCAGAGAGCGGCGGCCAGGTGTACATGCCCGTGGTCAACGGCTTCCTGATGATCGGCTGCCTGGCCGTGGTGCTCGGCTTCCGCTCGTCCAGCGCGCTCGGCAACGCCTACGGGCTGGCGGTGATCGGGACGATGACGATCACCTCGCTGGTGTTCTTCGTGGTCACACGGCGCGTCTGGCGCTGGCCGCTCTGGACGGCGGTGCCGCTGGTCGGGGCCTTTTTGACCTTCGACTTCGCCTTTCTCGGCGCCAACCTGGCGAAAATCCTGCAGGGCGCCTGGGTGCCCCTGGTGATCGGCGCGTTCGTCTTCACGCTGCTGACGATCTGGACCGTCGGCCGCGCCCGCTACCGCCGCGCCCTGGCCAGCTGGTCGATGCAGACCGCCGACTTCAAGAAGGGAATGACCGGCTGGAAGACCCGCCAGGGCAGTGCCGTGTTCCTGACCTCCAACCTCGACTGGGTGCCGCTGGTCGGCCGCCACAAATGGCTGTGGGAGAACTGCCGCTACGACAACGTGCTGCTGCTGAAGATCGACCTGGCCAAGACGCCCTACGTGGAGGCCGGCCGCCGGGTCAGCATCGACCGGGTATGCGAGGGTTTCTACACCGGCACGGCCAGCTTCGGCTTCATGGAAAACCCCTGCGTCGGCACCGTCCTGCCGGACGCCCTGCCGTTCGACTGGAGCGACGCGGTGTTCCTGCTGCCCAGGCCGATCCCCACCGACCACGGCAGCTTCGGCCGCCGCTTCCTGCAGCACGCCTATCTGTTCCTGAGCAAGACCGGCCTGTCGCCCGTGGAGTGGTTCCAGATCCCGCCCCACCAGGCGATCGGGGTAGGGCTGGAACTGGAGATGTAGGCCCTACGCGTTCAGCCTGAACAGCAGGCAGCTCCTTCCCGTCACGCCGTACACGTCGCCTATGGTGAACGCCTCCTCGCGGGCTTCGTCGGGCGAGTTGGTGTCGAACAGCAGCTTCCAGTGCTTGCCGTCCTTGCAGTCGGGCAACGTGAACTGCACCAGGTCGTGATAGGCGTTGAGCACCAGCAGCATGGTGGCGGCAGAGCCCCGACGCCTGATGCCGGTCGCTTGCGCGCGGCCATCCATCAGCATGCCGAAGCAGCGCATGTTGCCGTCTTCCCAGTCGCCGGGACTCATTTCCTCCCCAGACGCGTTGATCCAGGACACGTCCCGGGATTCGAGCTCCTCGTTCCACTCGCCGGTCATGAAGCGGCCGCGACGCAGGATCGGATAGTCGTGGCGAAGCTGCGTCAGCTTGCGCACGAAGCTGATCATCGTCGCGCCCTTCTCGCGCACGTCCCAATCGACCCAGGACACGTCGTTGTCCTGGCAATACGCGTTGTTGTTGCCGCCCTGCGTGCGGGCGAACTCGTCGCCCGCCAGGATCATCGGCGTGCCCTGGCTCAGCAACAGCGTCGCCATCATGTTGCGCATCTGGCGGTTGCGCAGCTCGCAGATCGCCTCGTCGTCGGTCACGCCTTCGGCGCCGTGGTTCCAGCTGCGGTTGCTGTCGGTGCCGTCCTTGTTACCCTCGCCGTTGGCGTCGTTGTGCTTCTCGTTGTAGCTGACCACGTCGTTGAGCGTGAAGCCGTCATGCGCGGTGAGGAAGTTGACGCTCGCCCATGGCTTGCGGCCGCGCCGGTTGAACGCGTCCGACGACGCGCACAGGCGCGGTGCGAGGCCCTTGGGCGGCATGTCGCCCTTCCAGAAGTCGCGCACCGTGTCACGGAACTTGTCATTCCACTCCGCCCAGCCGGGCGGGAAACCGCCCACCTGGTAGCCGCCCGGACCGCAATCCCACGGCTCGGCGATCAGCTTCACGCCGCTCAGCACCGGGTCCTGGCCGCACGCCTTGAGGAAGCCGCTCTGCTCGTCGAAGCCGTGCGTCTCGCGCGCCAGGATGGTGCCGAGGTCGAAACGGAAACCGTCCACCTGCATGTCGGTCGCCCAGTAGCGCAGGCTGTCCGTCACCATCTGGATCACCCTTGGGTGGCTGAGGTTGACGGTGTTTCCGGTGCCGGTGTCGTTGATGTAGAAACGCGGCTGGTCCGGCATCAGCCGGTAGTAGGACGCGTTGTCGATGCCCTTGAAGCTCAGGGTCGGACCGCGCTCGTTGCCCTCCGCGGTGTGGTTGTAGACCACGTCCAGGATCACCTCCAGGCCCGCATCGTGCAGCCGCGCCACCATCTCCTTGAACTCGGCGAACGCGAAGGCGGTGTTGCGCGCGTAGCGCGGGTCGGGGGCGAAGAAACCGATCGTGTTGTAGCCCCAGAAGTTGGTCAGCCCCTTGTTCAGCAGGTAGTCGTCGTTGATGAAGGTGTGGATCGGCAGCAGCTCGACCGAGGTGACGCCAAGCGACTTGATGTAATCGACCACGTCCTTGACCGCGAGGCCCGCAAACGTGCCGCGCATGTCTTCGGGCACCGCCGGGTGCTTCTTGGTGAAGCCGCGCACATGCGTTTCGTAGAATATCGTGCGCTCCCACAGCACGCTCGGCTTTTTCGCGCGGCCCCAGGTGAAGGCGGGATCGACCACGCGGCATTTCGGCATGAAAGCCGCACTGTCGCGCTCGTCGAACGTCAGGTCGTCGCCCTCCGCGCCGATCGTGTAGCCGAACACGTCCGGGTGCCAGGACAGCTCGCCCACATGCGCGCGCGCGTAGGGGTCCAGCAGCAGCTTGTTGTGGTTGAAACGGTGGCCCTCTTCTGGCGCGTAGGGGCCATGGACGCGGTAGGCGTAGATCGTGCCCGGGCGGGCGGTGTGCACGTAGCCGTGCCAAACCTCGTCGGTGTATTCGGGCAGCTCGATCCTCTCGACCTCGGTCTCGCCGCTGTCGTCGAAGATGCACAATTCCACCTTGGTCGCGTGGGCCGAGAACAGCGCGAAGTTCACGCCGAGCCCGTCCCAGGTCGCTCCAAGCGGATAGGGCAGCCCTTCGGACAGGCGTACGGTGCGCTGGATTGCTGCCATGGGTTGGGGCTCCGTGGGAGGGGGCGGGCAAGGTTTGTTGCCCGCTCGCCACTAACAGGGCGGGGCGGATCGAGTTGCAACCGCAGTGGCCGCAGTGCCAAGCAACAGGCCTGCTACCGGCGGTCGAACACCAGCAGGCGCGAGAGGGTGAAGTTGGAGAACAGGCCGGCAAGCGAGCCTGCGGCCATCGCCAGGACAGGATTGTCCCGGCAGAGCCCCGACAGCGTCGCCAGGACGAAGAAGATCGTGCGGTTCAGCAGGAAGCCCGGCGCGTTGGCCAGCGCGTAGCGCAGCCACTGCGCGCTGCGCGACCCCTCGCGCCTCGACCGCTCGAAGGTCCAGATACGGTTGAGCCACCAGGTGGTGGTGGCCGAGACCGCGTAGGCGAGCAGTCCCGCCGCGTACAGGCCGATTGCGTGGCGCGACGCGTAGAACGACGCGGTCTCCGCCGCCAGCCCGGCCACCCCCACGATGGCGAACTGCACGAATTGCAGCGCCAGCACGATGCGCGCGACGGGCAGGCGCCGCAGCGCGCGCGGCAGTCCCCGGGCCAGCGGCTCCGCCCCGGTCACGAGGCGAGCGCGCGCTGCCTGGCCGCCAGGCCGCGGGCGATCCTGTCGGCGTTGGCCATGATCGTCAGCGTGCAGTGCCGCGCCGGCAGGGCGGACAGGGCGGCGCCGTCCGCGACCGTGATGCCAGGGCAGCCATTCAGCGCGCCGTCCGAACCGCAGGCCGCAGGGCCCGCCTGGCCCATCGGCAGGGTGCCGGCGTAATGCGCGTCCGAACCCGGCAGGGACAGGGTGAGCGAACCCGGCACGGCGTAGGCGCCCAGCCGGCGCAGCTGGCGCACAACGGCGCGCGCCGAGGACCGAACCGCCCGGTCGGCCTCCGTTGTGCGTTCGCCCCTGATCACCACGCGCCCGCCGCTCAGGCGCAGGAAGTTGCGGCTGTAGCGCCCAGGGACGTAGCAGGTCGCCAGGATCAGCGCCGGCATCAGCGCGCGCGCCGCCCGCAACGCCACCGGCCGGCTCAGCGGCAGCCGGTCGGCGATCACGCCGCAGGGCAGGGTGTCGGCGCCGTAGAGGATGCCGGCGGCATGGTCGGCCGCACCCTCGATGGGCACCGTGTAGCTCAGCTGGCCGAGGCTGAAGCTGCGGCCGGGCAGGCGCTGGCCGATCAGCCCGGGCATGACGAAGGCGATGGCGCCCACCGGATTGGTGAGCAGGCGCACCGGCGTCTCCTCGAGCCCCAGCCGGCCGAGCACGAGCGCGGTCGTGGCGATCGTTCCGGCAGCCAGCACCACCCGGTCGGCGGTCAGCCGCAGGACGGCGCCGTGCTGCTGCACCTCCAGCCCCTGCGACCCGTCGGCGTCGAACAGCGACAGCACGCGCCCGTCCGGCACGTAGGTGAAGTTGGGCCGAAGCCGCAGCGCGGGGATCTCGTAGGCGCTGCTGTAGATGCTGCGGTTGGCGCAGCCCCACAGGCACAGCCCGCACTGGTGGCAGGGCTGCCGCCCGTCCTGAGGAGCGGCGAGGATGGCGTTGCGGGCCGGCCTGAGCGCGAAGCCGCCGGCGTCCCGCAGCCTGCCACGGCGCCGGAACACCTCCTGCACCGGCGAGGTGAAGCCGGGCTCCTCCAGCACAGGGGGCGGGGCGCCTGGGATGCCCATGCGCGCCATCACGGCGCGGTACGAGGGGGCGAGGTCGGCGGCGCCGACCGGGTAGCCCGCCAGCTCGGCGTCGTCGTACATCTCCGCGACCGCACCCCAGATGTTGGACAGCCCGCCTTGGCTCAGGCTGCCCGCCGCCCAGAAACGCTGCGCGTCGAGGCCGATCGCCGGCGCGTAGCCGGCGGTGATGGCGCGCGCCAGAGGGGTCGCGAACTTGGGCGACACGTCGGCCCCGGCTGTCGAGCCGCCGAGGTCGTCGCCGAACCGGTGGCGCCACTGCCCGGGATCGGCCCGAAGCCCGCCGATCGTGCCGGTGGGCGGCGGCGGCAGGGGCGCCGGATCGGACGCGTCGAGCATGAGCACGTCCAGCCCGGCCTCGACCAGCGGCCAGGCGGCGCTGACCCCTGCCGGCCCGCTGCCCACGATCACGACGCCGTAGCGCCGGCGCGCCCCCGGATCGAGCTTCACTTGCCGCGCGATCCGAGGACGAGCCGGACCGGCAGCATGGCCGCGTCCAGCACGCCCTGCGCGCCCAGGCCGGCGAGCCGGGCGGGGCGTGACCCGGCGGCGAGCGCGCCCTCGCCCTGCGGGCTGCTCTCGGCGAGCAGGCTGGCCAGACGCAGGCGCCGGCCGAGCGGCGTGTCGCCCGATAGCGGCTCGTATGCCCGCAGCAGGCCCGGCATCGCCCCGACCGCGCCGGGCAGGGCGAGCGGACCCTCGTCCCGGCGATGCACCGCACGGACGTAGAGGCGAAGCAGGGCGCCGCCGGGCGGGCGGCCGAGCACGTAGGACAGCAGTATCCTCGCCTCCCGCAGCAGCGCCCGCCTGCCCTCCGGCTCCATGCGCAGGGCCTGCGCCAGCGGCGCCAGGGTCAGGCCGAGCGCGTCGAGGTGCTCAGCGCAGTCCATCGGGCGGGTTCCTGCCAGCCCGAGGATGCGCTCGCGGTCGACCTTCGGCCCGAACGGCAGGGCGTGGGCGGCATCGGCCGCGAGCAGGGCGGCGCGCAGCGGCACCGGGACCACCCTCAGCCGCCTGCCGCCGAACTCGACCGCGAGCGTCCTGAGGAAGCCGCCGAACGGCATGCCCTGCGGCGCCGCCAAGCCGTACCAGCCGGTGCCGCCCTGCCCCGCCAGCAGCAGCAGCCCGCGCGCCACCTCGCGCAGGTGGATCGGCTGCACGTGCCGCCAGGGGTCGATCATCGGCAGGGCGGGCAGGCTGACCAGCCGGCAGAGCAGGCCGAACATCGCCTGCCTGGGGCCGCCATAGACCAGCCCGACCCGCGCGGACACCTCGCCCGGCCGGTCGAGCAGCTGTTCGACCCGCCACTTCACCCGGCCGTAGATGTTGGCCGCGTCCTGCCTGGCCGATTGCGAGGACACGAACACGAACCGCCCGACCCCATGCGCGCGGCTGCTCTCCAGCAAGGCGCGGGTTCCGGACAGGTTCAGTCCCGAGGCGCCGTCCTCGCCGGCGGGGTTGGTCCAGTCATGGGCCAGGTGGATGACCGCCTGGCCGGCAGGCGAGGTGTCGAGCAGGGCGGCGTCGGGCAGCGCCTGGCCCAGCTGCCAGGGCACGTGGCGCGCGCCGGCGGGCACCGAACGGGCGCTCCTCGAAAGCACGGTCGCGGCACAGCCCGATGCCAGGGCCTGGCGAACCACCTCGGCGCCGATGTAGCCGTTGCCGCCGGTGACGACGACGTGGCTGACGCCGGTGTGCGCGGCGATCGGGCCGGGCGCGCCGGGCAGGGTCATGGCTGGGGTGCGCGCACTGCCTGCGGCACCTCCATGAGGCCGCCCAGGAAGGCGGAGAAACCGAGCTGGATCGCGCAGCTGATGCTGGTCAGCGACAGGATCAGCGCGCGCAGCAGGTGGCCGTACGCCAGCGCGCCGAAGCCCGCGCGGCCCCAGACGACGAAGCACCAGGCGACGCCGGCCAGCCCGACCGCCAGCAAGGCCAGCGCCGCCAGCAGCATGTTCTCCAGGCTGAAGGCGTTGAACAGCGTCTCGTAGCGCTGCGAGCGGGGCAGCAGGCCGCTGGTCGTGGCGTAGCGCCGCGCCAGCATGGCGAAGACGATGCTCTGCAGGCCGAGCTGGATGCCGGCGCAGGCGACCAGAAAGCTGTGCACGTCGAGCGAGACGTTGGGCGAGATGAAGCGCGGCCCTGGCAGCAGCAGCGCGGCCGACACCATCCCCGCCGCCATCAGCACCAGCCCCGGGTAGAAGAACAGCCAGCGCGGACTGTAGATCAGCAGGAAGCGCAGGTGCCGCCAGCCGTCCCGCCAGGTGCGCAGATGCGGCGGGCGCGACCGACCGTCCGGCGAGAGGGTGGTCGGGACCTCGGTGATGCGCAGGCCGGCATTGGCCGCCTTGACCACCATCTCGCTGGCGAACTCCATGCCCGTCGTGTGCAGGTCGAGCGAGAGGATGCTGGCACGCGAGAAGCCGCGCAGCCCGCAATGGAAATCGCGCGTGGGCACGCGGAACAGCGTGCGCCCGACGAAGGAGAGCACCGGGTTGCCCAGGTAGCGGTGCAGCGGCGGCATCGCACCCGGCGCGATCCCGCCGCGGAAGCGGTTCCCCATCACCAGCTCGTTGCCCTGCCGGAGTGCCGCCACGAAGTTCTGCAGGTTGCTGAAATCGTAGCTGTCGTCCGAATCGCCCATGATCACGAAGCGGCCGCGGGCGGCGCGGATGCCCTCGATCAGCGCCGCGCCGTAGCCGCGGATCGGCACCGGCACCACGCGCGCCCCGAGGTCGCGGGCGATCTGCTGCGAGCCGTCGGTGCTGCCGTTATCGGACACCACGACCTCGCCGGCGATGCCCGAATCGCGCAGGAACGCCTGGGCTTTCTGCACGCAGGTCGCCAGTGTCTCCGCCTCGTTCAGGCACGGCATCAGGATGGTCAGCTCGAGCGGCGTATCCTGGTGGGCCCGCAACGCCGCCGGGCTATCGAGTTGGTCCGCCATGCTCTCCACTCCGGCCCGAGGCCGGTCATGCCACGCCAGACGCCCCAGTGTACGAGCGCAGCCCGGCCGGGCTGCTCCGGGCGGGCTCGCGCGGACCCTAATGGATTTCGCGGCAAGGCGGCACCCCAATCACAATCCTGCCGTCGAATTGATGACCCGCCGGTGCCGGTCGTGTCTGCTGCCGCCTGGCCGACCGCGACCGATCGGCGCGTTCAAGCCGTTGTTCAGCGGGGCGATTAGCCGTTCGGCCTGTTCCAGTCTGCGGTGCATTGCTCTAAGGGCGTAGGTGACGTGCAAAGGAACAAGACAGGCGTCCGGAGTTCATCGATGAGCATCCAGCACGACCGGCGGCTCCATGCCATCGCCGAGGCGCCGCCAGGGTCCCGGTTCGCCGGACGCCTGGCCGTGGGGCTGCTTGCGCTGTTCGCGCTCCTCTATCTGTTCACCGGCCTGCGGGTCAGCGCCACGCGCCCGCTCTGGATGGACGAGGTGCTGGCGGTCTGGACCTCACGCTTCGCCTCCCCGGCCGAAATCTGGCACGCGGTCGCCCATGGCGCGGAGTTCTCGCCGCCGACCTACCACATCCTGCTGCACGGCCTGACGGCGCTGGCCGGCGGCAGCTGGCTGGTGATGCGCCTGCCTGGCCTGCTCGCAGCACTCGGCTGCGGCGCCGCGGTGTTCGTGCTGGTGCGCCGCCGCTTCGCCGTGGCCTTCGCCGCGCTGGCGGCGGCACTCACCCTGGAGCTGGCGCTGTACAACTTCGCCGTCCAGGCACGCCCCTACCTGCTGGTGACGTTCTGCCTGGCCCTGGCCCTGCTCGCCTGGGACCGGGCGGGCCAGACGGTCGCCGTCTGGCGGGCCTGCCTGATCGCGGCCGCCCTGTCGCTCGCCATCGCCCTGCATTTCTACGCCGCCCTGCTCACCGGCGTGCTGGCGGGGATGGAGGCGCTGCGGCTGCTGGCCAGCCGGCAGTGGCGGCCCCGCATCTGGGTGGCGCTGGCCGTGCCTGTGCTGTCGCTCGCCGCCTGGGTGCCGCTGATGCGGCAGATCCTGCGCTACAACGCCGGCGACACCGGCGCCGCGCACTACTTCGCCCGGCCGAGCCTGGGCCTGCTGCTCAGCAGCTACGGCGACCTGATGCTCGGGCCCAACGACGCGCTGCTCATCGGCTTTGCCTTCATCATGGCGGCGGCCCTGCTGGCCCGCCACTTCGTGCCGCGGCGCTGGGAGCGGGCGGCGGCCGACACGGCCCCCGGTGCGGACGCGGACCGCGACCTCGATTTCGACGTCGCCACGGCCTGCACCGTCGCTCTCCCCCTGGTGGTGTTCGCGGCCAGCCTGCTCGTCACCAGGACGTTCAACGAACGCTACGCGCTGGGGGCGGCGCTGGGCGTCGCCATGCTGTACGCCCGGCTTGTCGCGCGCATGCCCGGCGGACCCTGGGTCGCCTGCGGCCTTCTCGCCACCTCCTGCGTGCTCTGGGGCATCCACGCCAGGAAGGCGGCCGCGCCCTCGGTCAACCCCGACCTGGCGCTGATCGAGCGTGCGTCGGGCGACCTGCCGATCGTGGTCGGGGAAGGGCTGCACTTCCTGCAGCTGGACGAGCTGGCCCCGCCAGACCTGCGGCGGCGGCTGGTGTTCCTGAGCATGCCCGGCGCGCCGAGTTCGGACCCCACCGACGCGCACCAGGTGGAGCGCTGGGCGCCGCTGCGGGCGGACCTGCCGATCACGACGCTGGACCGCTTCGTGGCCAACCATCCCAGCTTCTACCTGTTCTCCAGCGCGGAGCAGAAGGACACCGTCACCAACCATTTCCTGGCGACGGGCGAGATCAGCGGAGTGGTTGGCAACGCGATCGCCGATGGCGGGGAGAGCTGGCTGTTCAGCGTGCACGTTCGCCGGTGAGCCAGGGGCGCTTCAGGCCTTGCTACTTCCAGAACCGGTCCGGCAGGTGGCTGAACCGGTCCGCCGATTGCGGGGGATGGTAGTCGCTTGCCCGCTCGTCCAGCACGAACCGGGCCGGCTTGGATGGCCTTCCGTCGACGAACACCTGCGTGACCGTCACCGTTCGCGGGAAATCTCGGTCGTTCGGCCAGGGATAGGGGTCGCCCGATATCTGGTAGACCGTGCCGCGGTCGAAGCCGTGCCGGCTGCACCAGGCGCGCACGAACGAGGCGACATCCAGGCCCTGCTCGGCGGCCGCCTTGTCCACCAGCTCGAAGACGTTGCGGCCCGCGTAGTACACCTCGGACCCGCGCACCTCTCCGTTGAAGAAGGCGGGGCCCTCCGGCGCCGCGGTGCGCGCGATGATGGCGCCGAGCCGTTCCTGCTGGCTGTGAGCCAGGTAATTCCAGCCATAGGGCGTGTCGTAGGTGAACTTGAACAGCGCCACGCAGACGAGCCCCGCGCCGACGCTCGACCAGTAGGCCAGCCGCTCGCGCCTCGTCCGTGACGCGCACCAGACCACCAGCAAGGCCAGGAACTGCACGCCCTTCAGCCGGTCGTAGGAGAACAGCAGCGCGTGCCCCTTCATCAGCAGGTTCTCGGTCAGCGACGCACCCAGGATCAGCAGCGCCGACAGCAGCGGGTCGACCCCGCGCAGGATAGCCGGCGCGAACCGCGCGTCGCGCCAAGCACCGGCGGGCGCGTCCCGGAAACGCAGCGCCAGGACAGCCAGGCCCAGGAAGGCGAACAGCCCAAGGGATTCGAGGTAGCGCGGCAGGAAGAAGTAGAGCGTGCGCCAGCCGCCGACCGAGCGCGCCTCTGACCGAGCCGCCAGGTCGTGGAAATAGGTGTGCAGGCTCATGACCTGGCCGAACCAGGCCAGCATGGCCGCGCCGCCCAGCAGGGACCCCGCGGCGATCGCCAAAGCGGCGTGCAGCGCGCGGCGGTCGCGCGTGCGCCACCAGGACAGGCCGGCCAGGCCGATCATCGCGCTGTTGGCGACGTAGGGCGTCCAGTCGGCCAGGCAGCCGATGCACGCCAGCGCGAACAGCAGCGCGGCGTTCGGGGCGAACAGCAACGCGGCGACCTGCAACGGCAGCAGGACGGCGGTGAACTGCTGCGCCCAGAGGTCGATGCTGTGGCTCTTGAGGCATTCCGGCGCGGTCAGGTAGATCACCGCCGCGGTGCAGGCCAGAACGGTCCCTTGGGCGGCGTCCTCGCCCTTCCTGCACAGCTTCACCAGCAGCGCGAGGCAGAGGGCAGCCACCACGCCGAGCGTCATGTTGTACCAGCGCAGCCCGGTCAGGGTCGGCGTGCCGGTCGTCAGCTTGGCCGCCAGGTAGGGGACGACGAAGGTCAGCGGCGGCGTGCTGGTGTAGTAGTAGTTGCCGAGCGCGTCGGGTGCGGCCGCCCCGGGATGCTGGTCGATGAACGTGTCGGTGCGCGCGCCGAGCGTGAACAGCGGCAGGAAGCGGTGGACGCGCCAGGACACCTGGTCGAACGCCAACTCGGTGACGATGATGTGGGCTTCCGGCTCCTGCCCGTCGAGCCGGCCGGCGAGCGGCCGGGTGTCGATGAAGTGGGCGCGCGAGACGATGGAGACGAGCGCCACGAGCAGGGTGACGGCCAGGATGACGGGCACGGTCCTGGTCCGGCCACGCGCGCGGGCAAGCACGACCGGCATGGCGCTACTCCGACGCCAGGTTTGGCAGGCGACTGCACTGGGCCGAGTTCACGCGCGCCTCCCTCCCGCCGCGTGTGGCGGCGCGGGTCACAATGGGGCACTGAGGACCAGCCCGCCAATACTGCAGGAGAGTCGCCCCTGTCCGCACGCCCCCTGCTTGCATGCCCGGCCATCCCCGCGCTGCTCGGCCTGACACTGAGCGCCTGCGCGATCCACCACGTTACGCCCTACGTGCCGCGATACGACAACGCCCCGCAAAGTTCAGGCGCGGTCGACGCCAGCGCCAACTGCGCGGAGGCGAGCACCGCGGCCGAGACTGCGATCTGCGCCTCTCCTTCTACCATCGCAGCAAACCGCGAGGCAGTCGCGGCGCTGCAGGCGGCGCTGCGCGGCGCGGGCCTGTTCGGGCGTGACGCCCTGCTGGCCAGCCAGCGCGCCTGGCTGCTCGCCCTGCCTGCGCGATGCGCCATCCCGGACCTGCCTGCCGCGCCGCCGCCAGGGACTGGGGCCTGCCTTGCCTCGGCGCTGCAGGACCGCGCGCGTGCGTTGCGGGCCTGGCCGACGGCGGCCGACGCGCGCGGCGGGCTGTCGGATTACGTGGTCCTGCGCGCGCCGGCCGGGGGCGCCGCACAGCCGGGCGGCGCGTTCTGCGCCACGCTCGCCGAACGGGCCAACAACGCGCTGCGGCGGACGGGGTCGCTCGATCCCGCGGCGATGGGCTTCCAGGAGGTGGCGGGCAGCCACGGCCCGGCCTCGGCCGCCGGCGTCAGCGTCGACCTCTACGACGCCAACGTGTTCGGCCTGTTCCAGCGCCGTGCCCGAAGCGTCAGCCTGGAGGGCGGGCCGGGAAGCGCGCCGGTGATCACGCCGGTTTCGCTGACCGAGCTTGCCGACCGGCAGAACACCGAGAATGGCGGCGGGCGTTTTTCCGCCTTCGCCAGCCAGACAGGGGATTACGGCAGCATCGACGTGTTCCGCGACGGCGCGCGCACTCTGGTGCTGGCGGCCGATGCCTGGGGTTCGACCACGCCCGCACCACCCGGCGAGGCGGCGCATGCCGGCGTCTGGGACGTCAGCGGCGGCAGCGCGGCGCCGCTCTGCCTGTTCGACACCTACACTGGCCCGGCCGATCCCGGGCCGTTCGAAGCGGCCCAGGACGTCATGCGCTGGCGCGAGGCGCTGGCCAGGGTGCGCGACAGTGCCAGCCTGCCGCTCGGCACCGCTTTCGCGCGCGATCAGGGCCAGCTCTCGGCCGACACCGACTTCGTGGTGCTGCACATGCCCCTGCTCGCGGTGCGGCAGGCGGCGGCCGGCTGGACGCCCTGGCTGCGCCACCGGCACGACCAGGCGCTGGACGCGCTGTTCGCATGGTCCGCCAAGGGGGCGGCGAACAAGGCGCTGTTCGACCAGGTCTTCGGGCTGCTGCGCCCGGCGGCCGCCGAACTGGTGCGGGTGTACCAGACGGCGCAGGGCCTGGACGCGACGGAGGCGACACAGGCGGGCGGCATCGCGGTGATGGAGCTGCTCTACCAGGCGACGGTCACGATCGATCCCGGGCTCGGGTCCGAGCCCGGCGCGCCGCCGGGGACGCGCCCGCGCTACCCCATCCTGGCCTCGCCGCAATAGAGCCACAGGCCGGCTGGCCAATGCGGGTCAGCCGGCCTCGTGCATCGTGGCCGCCTGCTCGCTCAGGAACGCACGCGTCTGCTCCACCGCCTGGCGCAGCCCGACGCGCTGCACGGCCACCCCCGGCGGCATGGCCGACAGCAGCCTTGAAGGGGTGCGGCGGTCCAGCAGCACGAACACGCCGCGGTCCGTCGCGGTGCGGATCAGGCGGCCGAACGCCTGGCGCAGCCGCAGCCTGGCGATGCGGTCGTCATACGCGGTGGTGTCGCCGCCGGAGAGGTGGATGCGGCGTTCGCGGTGCAGGATGTCGGGCCGCGGCCAGGGCACGCGCTCGAACACCACCAGGCGCAGCGCGCGGCCCGGCACGTCCACGCCGTCGCGCATCGCGTCGGTGCCGAGCAGGCAGCTTTCCTCCTCGGTGCGGAACACGTCCACCAGGGTTGTGTTGTCCATCGCGTCCACGTGCTGGGCGAACAGGGGGATGCCCGCCTCCTCCAGCGCCGGGGCGATCTTGCCGTGGACCGCGCGCAGGCGGGAGATGGCGGTGAACAGCCCCAGCCCCCCGCCGCCCGCGGCCAGGAACAGGCTCTTGTACGCCCCGGCGAGCTGGCCGATATCGCCGGTGAGGTCGTTGACGACGAAGGCGCGGGTCTGGCGCGCATAGTCGAACGGGCTGCCGACGGCGGCGCGTATGGCCGGCGAGGGCAGGTGTGCCGCGCCCACCCGCGCTTCGGCCGCCTCCCAGTCGGCTTCGGCGTCCCCGCCGCCCTCCTGGCGGGCCCGCGTCTCGTCGCGCAGCGTGGCGGACGTGATCAGCAGGCCGTGCGCGGGCGCCACCAGTGTGATGGCAAAGGGCTGGGTGGGGTCGAGGTGGTGGCGGCAGAAGGCGACGTCGCGGTCGAACCCCTCGCGCCGGTCCAGGCGCAGGAAGAAGATGTGGGCGGGACGCTCGCCGGGTTCGGGGCGCGGCTCTGCGATGGCGGACAGCATGGCGCGCCACATGGTGACGCGGTCGAGCACGCGTCGGCGCAGCGAGCGGCAGGCGGCCTCGATCCGGCCGCGCGTGTTGCTGTCCAGCTCGTCCGCCTTGTCTTCCAGGCGGTCCTCCAGCCGGGTCAGCAGCGTGCGGGCGGGCTCGGCCAGGCGGGACAGGGCGCGTTCCAGGACGGGGGCGGCCTGCTCGGCGTCCGGGTTGGCGGGGAACATGTCGCACTCGCAGGTGGTGCGCGGCCCCGGCTCGGCCTCGCCTGGGACGCGCGCCAGGATTTGCGCGCGGGCGGCACGCAGGAACGCCTCGAACGGGTTGACGCGGCCGGGCGAGACCCCGTCCAGCTCGGGTCCCTCCTCGTCGGTCAGGCGCACGGACCAGCCTGGCGCAGGCAGCGCGCGGGCGGCATGCAGCAGCGCGTCGAGCGGCGCTTCCAGCTCGGCCGTGCCGACGACCAGTTCGTCGATCCGGCGTTTCAGTCCGCGCGCACGCGAACGCCCGCCTTCGGCGCCCAGCAGCCAGCGGCGCAGTTCCGCGCCCTCCATGCCGGACAGCTCGGCCGCAAACGCGCTGTCGGCCGCCTCGAACACGTGGTGGCCCTCGTCGAACACGTAGCGCGTGGGCACCGTGTCGTCGTCCAGCCCCTGCCAGGCGGCTTGCGTCATCACCAGCGCGTGGTTGGCCACGACCAGCTCGGCGGTGCGGGCGCGGCGCACGGTGTGTTCGATGAAGCAGCGCTTGTAATGCGCGCAGGCGCCGTGGATGCACTCGCCGCGCCGGTCCGCGAGCGTCGCGGCGGGGGAGCCGCCGAACAGTTCGGGGAACCAGCCGGGCAGGTCGCCGCCGGTCAGGTCGCCATCCGCGGTCGCCGCCGCCCAGCGCACGATCAGGCCGAGGGGCACGAGCCGCGCATCGATGCCGGAGGCCAGCGCCTGGCTCACCTGGTCTTCCAGGTTCAGCAGGCAGAGGTAGTTTTCGCGGCCCTTGCGCACGACGACTTTCTGGCGCCGCACGGCGGGGTCGGGGTGCAGCCTGGCCAGCTCGGCGTCGATCTGGCGCTGCAGGAGCTTGGTGAAGGTGCTGATCCAGACGGTGCCGTGGTTGCGCTCGGCCCACAGGCTGGCGGGTGCGATGTAGCCCAGCGTCTTGCCGGTGCCGGTGCCGGCTTCGGCCAGCACCAGATGCGGGTCCCCGTGCTCGGTCCGGGGGGCGAAAGCGGCCACGGCGGCGTCGGCGTAATCGGCCTGGCCGGGGCGCTGCTCGGCGTGGGGTCCGAGCAGGCGAGCGAGGCGAGAACGGGCTTCGGCCGGGGCGACCG
>CALMVI010000090.1 GCA_937873095.1 uncultured Acetobacteraceae bacterium
AGATGTTCCGCACCGTCGGCGGCCGCGAGGGTGCCGCCGAAATCGCCCGGCTCTGCATGATACAGCTTACCAAGACCTGACGTCGCGCAACAGGCAACGCGGGGCTCTGCCCCGCACCCCGCCAAACGCCGGGCGTTTGGATCCCATTGATCTAAATGTTTGCGGGTCCGGGGGCGCCCGCCCCCGGCGGGGTTTGGGGCGGAGCCCCAAGTCGAATCCTCACCACCCACTGTTGCACAGCCACCACAATCGATGACCGCTTAATAACCACACGTCGCAAGCCGTTGTGTTCCGATGCTGCATTGCCGCAGTCTCCCCCATCGGCTTGGCCGGTGCGCGTCGTGTCGAACAGGGGGACGGTCGAGGACATGGGACAGATGACATCGAGACAGCGCCTGATGCTGACGGTGTGCGTGGCGACGTGCAGTTTCGCGCCGTCGTTGCGGTCGTCGGCGCAAACCGCCCAGACACAGACAACACAGACGCAAAGCGTTCCCGACGTTCGTCTCGCGCAGGAAACCCTGCCGACCCGTTCGCCAAGCTCCAGCGGCGTGCCGCCACGAGGAGAAACCCCCGCCCAGGCCATACCGCCGGATGTCAGCCGTGGCGCTTCCGAAAACATCGTCGTCAGGGCAAAGCGCCTGCTGCTCAAGGAGAAGAACTCCCCGTCCGCAGTCACCGAACTCGGCCAGCGCCAGATCCAGCAGGCGGGCGTGTCCGGTAGCCCGTCCACGCTGCTGCGCCAGGCACCGTCGATCTACGTCTACCAGCAGGGCATCGGCGATTCCGCGCCCGAACTGACGATACGCGGCGCGCGCGGCCTGGAGACGGCCTCCACGCTGGACGACGTGCCGACGCAGGACCTGCTCGCTCCCGGCTCGTTTTACCTCGCCAACAACATCGGCGGGCTGTTCACGCTGAGCGAGATCGGCGGCGTGTCGATCTATCCTGGCGTCGCCTACCCGGACAAGAATACGTTCGGCACCATTGGCGGCACCATCGCCTATCAGTCCAAGCGCCCGACCAACGATTTCTACGTGGACGTGTTCGGCAGCGTCGGCTCGTTCCAGACCTACACCGAAGGTTTCGAGGTCAATTCCGGCTCGCTCGACGGACCGCTCGGCACCGGAGACAACGCGCCCAAGATATTGCTGAACTACAAGAACCTGCAGACCGCGGGCTTCATCGACTACACGGGCAACCGTGAGAACGAGATGGAGTTCGCCTTCGACAAGCCGTACGACGACGGGCTGTCCAAGTTCCAGACCACCGTGCTGTACAACACCGGCAAGGGCTACATCGAGACCGAGCCGGTACCGGTGCCCTACCTCAACCAGAACGGGCTGTTCAGCAACTACCCCACCAACGTGTCGTCGGCCTTCGAACAGAACGACTACCTGACCGTCATCATGAAGGACGACACCTACGTCAACGACAACCTTCAGGTCGGGCTGACGGCGTTCTACCTGCACAACGACAACAACCTGACGACGTTCGGGGCGCTGGCCGCAAGCCCGCCGGAAGGCGACTTCAACCCCTACGCGGTCGGCGGGGCGGCGCCGTTCCTGAACACCCCGGCCGGCTTCAATTACGGCCCCTATTTCGGGCCCGGCGCGCCGAACTACAAGGCGGGCGTCTATTCCTACAACCCGCTCGCGGTCTACCCGCCCGGTTCGCCGAACTGCCCCGCCGCCTACGTGGCCGAATACGCGGCCGCCGGCGGCGTCGCGCCCTGCGGCCTGAACGGTCAGCTGGCGGTGGCACAGTCCCAGACCTACGGCATCCAGCCGCGCGTCACCTTCATCGCGCCCGAGTTCTACGGCTTCGCCAACACGGTCAAGATCGGCGGCCTGTTCGCCAAGGAAACCGCCCCGTCCACCCGAAACTACTTCGGCGCCACGCCCAACATCGCCCAGACCCCCGGCAACCTCGACACCATCTTCGTCGGCGGTTTCGACGGCGGCGTGCAACGGACCATCGCCCAGGGCTACATCCAGGACAAGATCGACTGGCTCGACAACACGCTGCACGTGACCCCGGGCGTCACGCTGCAGACCACGTATTCCAGCCTCAAGCAGAGCGACATTTTCGACTTCGCAGCAGGCGGCTTCGTCGCCTTCAAGTCTACCAAGTACAACCGCGAATGGCTGCCCTTCTTCAACGTCACCTACGACTTCGACAAGATCATGCCGTCGCTCGCGGGCCTCAGCGTCTATGGCAGCACCGGGCAGTCCGCCCTGTTCGCACCCGTCACCGATTTCGGCCCCAACGCATCGGGGCCGCCGCCCAACGCCTCCATCGTCCACCTCTACGAGGGCGGCGTGAAATACAACACCAGCAAGCTGCTGCTGTCGGTCGACTACTTCTACCAGAAAGTGGACCGCGATTTCGGGTTCTACACTTCCGAATCCGGACCGACGCTCGGCCAGAGCATCTACAACGACAACGGCCAGCGTGAATTCAAGGGCGTGGAAGGTGCCGCCCAGTACCAGGTCACGCCCGACCTGCAGCTGTTCGCCAACTTCTCTCACGAGCTCGCGAAATACCTGCAGAGCTACTTCGCCTTCGCAACCGTTGCCGAGGACCAGTACGGCATCGTCGAAAAAGGCGCGCCGGTCACCGGCGTGCCGGACTGGCTGTCCACCTTCGGCGTGGATTACGGCCGCAAGAGCCTGCTCCGCGACGACGACGCGCTCGACGTCCGCTTCAGCGGCACCTACACCGGCCACCAGTTCACCACCTACGACATCTCCGGCGACGCCAACGTCGCCACCTTCTCCGGCCTCACCCCGGCCGTGGGCGTCGCCTTGCCAGGCACCGGCGCCATACCGGGATCGCCCTACACCGGATGCCAGGGATCCAACCCTGCCCCGGCCTGCACCCGGTTCAGCCAGTTGTCCGGCGCCACCGTGTACGACCCGCATGGCGGCATCTCGCCGTTCGCGGTCTTCAACCTGGACCTGAATTACACCCTGCCCACCCCGTTCATGCCGGTCGTCAAGCGGCTGAAATTCGACCTCAACATCCAGAACCTGTTCGACCAGCGCTTCTTCCAATACTACTACAAGCAGGTCTCCCCCTCCGCCTGCTCGCCCACCAAATCCAACCCGGTCGGCAGCCAGTACAACTGCTCGCCGGAATTTGCCGACGGCATCCCAGGCCAGCCGTTCAGCGTGTTCTTCACGGTGACCGCGCGCTTCTGACCCGCGCACACCGACGCCTGCAAGAAGGCCGTGCCGCAAGGCGCGGCCTTCTCTGTCTCTGCCCGCCGTCATACTTCGTCACCCGAACCGCCCTTCCGGGCCGCCGCCGCCCGTGTAGGCTCGGCTTCGTCGACAACTGCGGAGTGATTGTAATGCGTCCGACAACCATGGCGCTGGCCGCCGCGCTCATCGCCCTGTCCGGCGTCGCCGGCGCCCAGTCAGGCTACGGCCACCATCACCAGGACGAGCTGTTCCAGGGCGTCTCGCTGACCGACGCCCAGCGCGACCAGGTCCACCAGATCGAACATGCCGGCTGGACCCAGGCCCGCAGCACCATGCAGCAGGTGCGCAGCGTGCACGAACAGATCATGAGCCGACTGCTCGCCCCAGGCAGCGTCAGCGAGGCCGACCTCGCACCGCTCGTGCAGCAGGAACAGGCCCTGCGCGCCCAGATCGACCAGCAGCGCCTGGCCGCCGCCCTGCAGATGCGCCAGGTCCTGACCCCGGACCAGCTCGCCCAGGCCGCCGCAAAGCACCAGCAGCTGGAAAGCCTGCACGACCAGGAACACCAGCTGATGCAGCCCGCCAGCGCCGAGTAGCCTGCACGCCCAAGACGTAGAACCTAGAGCAGCGTCATCCAAACTGGAATCAGTCTGGATGATGAAGCTGCTCGACAAACAAAAGGCTAGAGCGGGTTAGGGCTGACACAGTCAGCCTGAACCCGCTCTAGCCCCGGGGCAAGGCTCTTACGCCCCGGGCAACAGGTCGAAAGCCACGCTCAGCCGCCGCCCCTCGCTCTCGAACGGCACCGTTCCGTGCCACATGTAGGACGGAAACAGCACCAGCATCCCTGGTCTCGGCTCGACGAAGTGCTCCGCCCCGAGCGGCGGCGCCGTCGGCAGGCCTGGCTCGCCGAACTTGATCCACGCGCCCCTCTCCCGCTCCTCGGCCCCGCTCGACGGCAGGGCGATGTAGCAGGCCGATGACAGCCAGCCCTCGGGGTGCACGTGGTCGGTGTGAAACCCGCCGGCGCGCAGCCGCACGGACCATGCGCCCTGGAAGCGGAACCCGCCGACGTTGCGCGACCGCACGGGGCCCGCACCCCGGCCCAGCCAGGCGAGGTGCCTGCGGATCGGCCCGTCGACCGCCTGGAAAAACGCCCGGATCACCGTGTGCTCGGACGCCAGAAGGTTCGACGCCTGGCTGCCATGCCGCAGCGACTGGTCGAACGGGTGCGTGCGGAACGCATGCAGCTCCCCCAGCACGCCCGCCAGCTCGGCCAGGTAGGAGTCCAGGCTGGCCCAGCCCTCCGGCACGTCCATCTCCCAGGCCCTCACGAACGCCGCGTAGTCGTACATGCCGGCGTAGCGCGCATCGCCCAGCAGGCGCCACGCGGTCGCCTGATAGGCGAGCGCCCGCTGGTCGAACGGACGGCGCGCGACCAGCGCCGAGGCGATCGCAGCCGCCCGCTCGGCCTCGCCCGCGCCCAGGCAGGCGGCGAGCAGCGCGGTCTGCGCCTCGTCGCTGCCGGGCAGCAGCGCCAGCGCCTGCTCCGCGTGCCGCACGCCGCGCCCGGCGCCGCCCGGCAACCGGGTGGCGAGCTGGGAGGCGGCCAGATGCAGCCCTGCCTGCCCAGGATGACGCCCGATCGCCTGCACCAGCGCGTCATAGGCGCCGGCCGCATCGCCTGCGTGGTCCAGGATGGTGGCGCGCAGGCCGGCCAGCTCCGGCACGTGCGGGTGGCCGGCGATGCAGCCATCCAGCACGGCCGTCGCCGCATGCCGGTCCTCGCTGCGCATCCAGATCAGCTGGGCCAGCTCCCGATGCGCGTCCAGATAGGTGGGCTGGCGGGCGACGGCCTCGCGAAACGCGCGCTCGGCCTCGTCCAGCCGGCCCAGGCCGAGCAGCGCGCGGGCATAGACCAGCCAGGTCTGCGCCGCGCTGCCTTTGGCCAGGGCGCGCGCGGCGCCCTGCGCCGCCGCCTCGAACCGTCCGAGATCGCCGTCCAGCGCGGCCAGGTTGTGGTGCGCCACGGCGCTGTCCGGATACAGCGCCGTGGCGCGAAGCTGGGCCGCCCGCGCCTTGTCCACCTGGCCCAGCGCCCGATACGCCTGCGCCTGCGCGGCCAGCACGGCATGGTCGGGCGCGGCGCCGGCCGCCGGCTTGCCCAGCACGGCCAGCGCCTCTGCCGCCTTGCCCTCCTCGGTCAGCCAGCCCGCCAGCCTCACGCTCAGCGCCACCGAACGCCGGTTCGCCGCCAGCGCGCGGCGTAGCACGGACAGGCCCTCCCCGCTGCGGGCCGTGGCGCCGAGAAGCTCCGCCAGCGCCACCGCCGCGCCGTCATGGCCAGGGTCGCGCGTGCGCGCCGCACGGAACGCCGCCTCGGCCCCGGCCACGTCGCCGACACCCTGCCGGCACAGGCCCAGCAGGTGATGCACGTCCGCCGCCCCTGGCCGTTCGGCCAGCGCGCGCTCGACCAGCGGCAGCGCGTCCGCCGCCCGCCCGCAGGCAAGCAGCCGCCCCGCCTCGTCCAGCCCGGCGGCGCGCAGCCCCGCCGCCTCGTTCAGCCTGGCGCGCGCGGCCGGCACCCCGGGCGTCACGGCCCTGTGCCGCCGTCCAGCAGTGCCGCCAGCTGCCCGGCATAGGGGCGCCACGCGTCGCCCGCCGCGGCCACGGGCCTGCGGACCTGGTCGCGGCTGGCCGTCCGCACCGCGCGGTCCTGCAGGTGGAACGCCTCGCACGCGCTGTCATAGGGAAGGTCCAGGAACGTCAGCACGCGCGCCAGCGTGCCACGAAAATCCGTGGCCCAGTCGTCCAGCCTCACCGTCAGCATCGGCACCGGCAGCACCTGCCGCCAATGCGCCATCAGGCCCTCCTGCGCGCGCATCCACCAGGCCAGGTCGCCAAGATCGTGCGCGTAGGGGTGATGGCCGGACAGCCTGCGGCGGAAGATGGAGAACCCCGTGGCCACGCGGTCCCTCGCACAGCAGATGATGCGTGCCCCCGGCAGCAGGGTGGCGGCAAAGCCGAGCTGCATGGCGTTGGCCGGCATCTTGTCGACGATGCGGGCCGTGCCTGGCGGCGCCTCGGCCTTCAGCGCGTCGAGATAGGCGAGCGCCTCGACCGCGAGCGAGCGCCCGTCCAGCCCGGCGGCCCGGCCCGGCGTGGCTGGATCGAGCGTGTTGCCGGCCAGGCGCTGCACCGCCTGCAGCAGCGCCAGCCGCTCCCCCGCCCCGTGCACGGCGGGATGCGCGGCAAGGATGTGCTCGGCCAGCGTCGTGCCCGTCCTCGGATGCCCGACGATGAACACCGGCGCCGGGTCGTGCTCGCCGGAGGTCGGTCCGCCCTCGAAGCGGTCCCGGCCGAACGCCGCCGCCGTCGCCCGCAGCAGCGCGTGGTGGCCGGCGCGCGAGAACGGCTGTGCCGCCGACAGCAGCCGGTGGCCCGCCGACCAGTGCCGCATCGCCCTGTCCGGCGCCGCCGCGGCGTGCAGCCCGCCCAGCTGGAAATGCGCCTCCACCCTGTCTGCCAGCCTGGCGCGGCCGGGATCGTCCGCCAGCGCGGCCAGCTCGGCCGCCAGCGCGGTCACCGCTTGCGTGTCGCCCTCGCCCAGCGCCAGCCGCATGTGCTGCGTCACAACCAATATGTCCGACCGGCCGCCGCTGCGCATCCTGGGCAGCACGGCGCGCGCCGCCGGCACCTGCCCGTCCAGCAGCAGGGCGAAGGATTTCTGCGCCCGCCACTGCGCCCCCGCGGCACCGGCAGGCGGCGGCGGGCCGAGCAGCTCCAGCACCGCCTGGTGCCGCCCCTCCTCCAGCAGCAGGGTCGCCAGCCGTATGCGCGCCTCCGCGTGGTCCGGGTGGCGCGCCAGCACGGCGTCCAGAGCGGCGGCGGCGCGCGCCGGCTCGCCGCGCAGGGCGAACAGCACGGCCAGCTCGGTTTCCGCCTGCGGCCCGGCCCGGCACCCGACGGCCTGCGCGTAGGCCTGAACCGCCTCGCCGATGCGGTCGAGCCGGACCAGCGCCCGGCCGAGTTCCACCCAGAGCGGCGCCTGCCGGTCCGCGGTCTCTCCCTCCGCCAGCCCGGCCAGCCTCGCCATGCACAGCGCGGCCGCCGCATGCGCGGAGTCCGGCTTGAGCGTACGGGCCCGTTCCGCCGCGTCGGTCGCGCCGGCAACGTCGCGCGCGTCCAGCCGGCTCTGCGATAGGCGGATGAGCTCGGCTGCGGACGGCAGCAGGCCGGCTACTTCCCGTAGGTGGACGGGTTGTTCGCCAGGATGCCTGGGTTGCGGCGCGGGTCGGTGCTGATGTCGCTATCGGCCTCGGACTGGCACAGATTGCTCCCGGTCACCATCACGCACTCACTGGGCGCGGAGACGAGTCTGGGCGCCGGCGGATGCACCTCGCAGCCGGCAAGCAGGAGTATCGCAGATGCAGGCAATACGAAATGGCGTAACAACACGGTGGCCTCCGACCCGCCAGACCATCCTGCGTGCAGGATGCCCTGGCGGGCCTGTCGATCAGAAACGGAACGTCGTCTTCACGTAAACCACTCGGCCCAGAATGTCGTAAACGCTCGGGTCGGTGTTGGTCGCTGTGTCCACCACGAATGGCGGGTCCTTGTCGAACAGATTGTCCACGCCGATGGTGGCGGAGATGTTGGCGTAGTTGTAGCTGGCCTCGATGTCGTTGTACACGTAGCCGGGTGCCTTGGTGTAGCCGTTCGTCGCAGGGTTCAGGATCGGGTAGTATTCCAGGTTGCTGGCGTAGCGCACCCGATAGTTGGCGCTGAGATTGCCCAGAGACCAGCCGAACGTGGCGTTGTCGCGATAGCGGGGATAGCCCCCCTGATCGGCCGACGGGATGATCTTCTGGTTGAAGTTGATGAACGCCCCGTTGGGCACGTTCTGACTGAGGTATTGAAAGACGATTTCCAGGTCGTCCTGGAAGGAGAACGTCCCCAGGCCCGGCGTGGGGTAGCTGTACGTCACCCCGATATCGAGCCCGTCCTCCTTGGTGACGCCAAGGTTCTGGTCGATCGCCTGGACGGTGCTCAGCTGCTGCTGGCTGGCGCGCGGCGAGATCAGCTTGCAGAACGGATCGCTCAGCCCGGCGCTGGTGTAGCAGCCATCCAGGATGTCCTGGGTCTGGACCGTGCCGATGGCGTTGCTGATCTTGGTCCTGAAATAATCGAAGGTCAGGGCCGAGCGCGGAATGAAGGGCGGGTTGACGACCACGCCCAGCGTCTGCGTGCGTGCCGTCTCCGGCAGCAGGCTCGGGTTGCCGCCGGTGATCGTCTGCACCTGCGCATTGCCCAGCTGCTGGAACGTGGCGGTGTTGATGCCCTGGCGCGCGCAGTTCGCCTGCACGGTACCGGCCTTGCTGCCGTAGCTGCCCACCTGGGCGCAGGGATCGGTCGCGCCGTTGAAGCTCAGCGCCTGGCCGCCGAACAGTTCCTGGATGCTCGGCTGGCGGAACGCCACGCCGTCTGTGCCGCGGAACCGTATGCCCGTCACCGGGGTCCAGTTGCCGCTGATCTTCCAGGTCTCGCCGGTGCCGAACGTGTTGTAGTCGTAGAACCGGCCGCCGACGTCGATGTGCAGGTCCTTCGCCAGGAACACGTCCTTCAGGATCGGCACCCGTGTTTCGCCGTATAGCTCGGTCACGTTGAACGACCCGTTGGTGGGCGCCTGCGCGTTCTCCAGCGTGACGCCGGTACCGACCAGGTTGTCCGGGTTGTACTGGCCCGATTCACGCCGGTTCTCTACGCCCAGCGCCAGTCCGACGGGGCCGAAAGGCAGTTGGAACAGGTTGTTGTTGGTGATGTTCACGCCCTCGCTGCGCAGCGTGAAGGTGGAGGTCGCAACCTCGTTGAACCGGGCGTAGTTGATGCCGGCCTGGCTGATCGAGTTCGGTCCGAACGGGTTGATCAGGGCGCATCCCGCCGCGGCCTGGCAGACCGCAGGATTGTAGATGCCGAAGGTCGTCGCATCGGCGGTGTTCGCTGTCGCCGGCTCCTGCTGGAAGCCGACCTCCTGCTCCAGGCGTTGGAAGTTCACCTCGTTGTTAGAGCGTATGTTCGAATCTGATTGGCCGTAGATGAAGAACGTGTCGTACTCCCAGTTCTCGGCGAAGGTTCCCTTGAAACCGCCATCGAACTGGAAGGTGTTGGTGGTGTTGATGTTCGTGCGGTCGCCGAACTCGGCGACCCGCCGGAACAGGTCCACCGGGCCGGAATTAGGGCCGTAGATCTGGGTCAAATAGGGGTTGCCCTCCGGCACCACGAACGCGTCCGGCAGGATGAACTGGTTGCCGACCGGCAGGCTGCTCGTGACCGGCTGCGCGGCAAGCTGCGTCTCTGTCCGCTTGTGGGTGAAGAACGTCTCCATGTAGCCGGTGATTTCCGGGATGAACTCGTAATTGGCCAGGCTGGTGAAGCTCTCTTTTTCCAGCGCGCCCTGCAGGAACTGCTGGGACGAGAACGGGTAGCGGTCGGACCCGGTGAACGGCCGGACCTGCCCGCCGCCAAGGGCCAGGTCGTCGCCCGAGCCTGGGAAGTTCGGGTTGGCGTTGTTTTCGTCCGGAAAGATCCGGCCGCCAGGCGGAATGCCGGAGTTGAAGCTGTTGCCGACGCTGGCCGGCTTGTTGGTGTCCTGGATGTTGAGCGCATAGTCGCGGTCGCGCTGCAGCACGGGACCCCTGTTGAGGTAGTCCACGCTGGCGACCACGTTGCCCTTGTCGAAGTTGAACCCGGTCGTCGCCGACAGCTCGCCCTGCCGCCCGTCGCCCGCATCCGTCGCGATCGACCCGTCGGCCCTGATGACCGTGCCGTTGAAATTGTGCTTCAGCTTGATGTTGATCACGCCGGACACCGCGTCCGCACCATAGACGGTGGACGCGCCGTCCTTGAGGATCTCTATGCTGTCGATCAGCGACAGCGGAATGTTGTTCAGATCGACGCAGTCGGCGCCGAAGATGCCGGTGTGGACGAAGCGGCGCCCATCCACCAGCACCAGCACCCGGTTGATGCCCAGGTTGCGGATGTCGGTGCAGGACGCGCCCTCGCCGCCGTTGTTGGTCGTGTTGTAGATGCCCGACGTGCCGATGGACGGCAGCCTCTGCAGCACGTCCTCCACCGTCTGCGCGCTCGAATGCTCGATCTGCGCCGAAGTCACGATGGTGACAGGCGCCTCGCTGGTGGCATTGGTGGTCTTCAGGCGCGAACCGGTGACGACGATGGTCTCGGTCGAGTTGGACACCGCGGCATCCTGGCCGGTCGGCACGCTGCTCGCCGGCGGCGGCGCGGGCGCCGTCTGCGCGCTGGCGGTCGTGCCCGGCGCACCCTGCAGCAGCGCCACAAGGGCTGCGGATCCGGCGAGCTTGTGTCGAAATGTCAAAGCTGGTCCCCCAAAACCGAACTGCCGGCGGACGCAGGGCGCGGCCAGTCAGCTCATCACAATCGTGAGGTTAACGATAACCATTCGGTGACAAAGCGGAACCCGCAGCCTCTTGCCGAGACCGAGAAACGGCAACGCTGTTGCTCAGAAGCAACTCTCCCCTGCGCAGCTTGCATGGCCAGGTCGGGAACCCGGCCAGCCGGTGACGCAGCATTAAGCTCTTGCTGGCCCAGCCGGCCTTCGCTAAGGCTTCACAGGCGATCTTTGGGGTTCCGCCTCAACCTGTCACACTATGGTGTGCGGCGACGGTGTGCGGCGGCCCGGCAGCTTGACGGAAGGATGCCTATGAGCACGAAGGCAGCGCCGGCCCACCTCCTCCCCACCCTGCTCCGAAGCGCCGGCCTCGCCGCCGCCGCCCTGCTCTCCGCCTGCGCCAGTCACGCACCCCCGATGACGGCGACCCAGGAAGCCGCCACCTACATCGCGCGCGCCAAGCCCAGCTACGCCCCGCCCGGCCCGCCGGAAGACCCGTGGGGGCCCTATGTCGAGGAAGCCTCGAAAAAATTCGACGTGCCCGAGCGCTGGATACGCGAGGTCATGCGCGTCGAGTCGGGCGGACACGAGTACCGCGCCAGCGGCGTGCTGATCACCTCGCCCGTCGGCGCCATGGGGCTGATGCAGCTGATGCCCGCCACCTACGACGAGGTGCGCGCCCGCTACGGCCTCAGCGACGACGCGTTCGACCCGCACAACAACATCCTGGCCGGCACCGCCTACCTGCGCGAGATGTACGACGCGTTCGGCAGCCCGGGCATGCTGGCCGCCTATAACGGCGGTCCGGCGCGCCTGCAGGACTACCTGACCCACAACCGCCCGCTGCCGGCCGAAACGCGCCGCTACGTCGCCATGATCGCCCCCTACATACGCGACGAATGGCCGCAGGCCCGCTCGCCCGCCGAACAATACGCGGTCAACCAGCTGCCGGACGAAATCCCCGCCGGCCCGCGCTACCCGCGCCACGTCACCATCACCGTCGCCTCGCGCGGCCATCGCGGGCACGAGGCCACCGTGCGCTTCGCCAGCGCCACGCATCGCGGCCGCGCGCAATCCATGCCGGTCGAGGTGGCCGAAGCGCCGGAATACCGGCTCGGCCACGCCTCCATGCGGCTCGCCTACGCGTCGGCCCCCCTGCGCCACGGCGGCCGCGCAGCCGAACGCGCAGCCCCTGTGCAGCACTTCACCGTGCACGTGCGCGGCCTCTCGGTCGGCACCCACGCAATGCACGCCATGGCCGCCCACACAATCGCCGCCCACCCCGCACGCCACGCATCGCACGGCCGCAACACGGCCTGAGGCGCAGCCCGGACTTGCGTCCGGGCAGCGTGTCAGAGCTTCTCGACCTGCCCGTATTCGAGCTCCACCGGCGTCGACCGGCCGAAGATCGAGACGGAGACCTTCAGCCGCCCCTTCTCCTCGTCGATCTCCTCCACCGTGCCGTTGAAGCTGGTGAACGGCCCGTCCGCCACCCGCACCTGCTCGCCGATGTCGAAGATCACCGAACGCCTTGGATGGTCCACGCCCTCCTGCGCCTGCTTCATGATCCGGTCGGCCTCCGCCTCGCTGATCGGCGAAGGACGCAGCTTGGTGCCGAGGAATCCCGTCACCTTCGGCGTGTTCTTGATCAGGTGCCACGCGTCGTCGGTCAGCTCCATCTTCACCAGCACGTAGCCGGGAAAGAACTTTCGTTCCGCGTTCACCTTCTGGCCGCGACGAACCTCCATCACCTCCTCGGACGGCACCAGCACCTCGTCGATGTGGTCGCCGAGGCCCTTCTGGTCGGCCTGCTCCTTGATCGCCTGGGCGATCTTCTTCTCGAAGCCGGAATACACATGCACGACGTACCAACGCTTGGCCATGATGGGGTCGAAATCCTTGAGTGGCGTAGAGTTCAGGAGGCGCCGGTGAACATCACGCGCACCAGCGCGCCCACGCCCAGATCCACCGCGAAGAAGAACACGGCGCTGACCGCTGCCATCGCCAGCACCAGCCCGGTCGTCACCAGCGTCTCCCGCCGCCCGGGCCAGGTCACGCGGGCAGCCTCGGCGCGAACCTCGGCCACGAATTTGACAGGTGCAAACGCCAAGACGGTATCCTTACGCAGACAGAGCAGGGGGCATGACAAAGAACCGGCGGTACAGGCAGGCAAGACAGTACTGAACATGCGGCGCGTGGCAGGGGTGGAGGGTCTCGAACCCCCAGCCTCCGGTTTTGGAGACCGGCGCTCTAGCCAATTGAGCTACACCCCTGCGGCGCCCGGCAGCGCAGGGTGGCTGCACGCGAGGCTGGGTTGAAGAATGCCGCGCGCCGCCTGTCAAGGGCGCCGGCATTGCGCAGCCTTGCCCGGCAGGGATAGAGCAGCACCAGGTAAAGCGGCTCGCCGGAGCAAGGCGGGGGTCCAACAGTGAGGGGCGAGGTGCATGACCATGCTGAAAACCCGGTTCGCGGCGGCCGTCCTGGCGTGGTGCCCCGCCATGGCAGCACTGCCCGCCCGGGCGCACGACGCGCAGCGCGTCAAGACCGTGGCCTCCGTGCACATCGCCGTGCCGCCCGCCAAGGTGTGGGAGGTCATCGGCCATTTCTGCGACATGTCGTGGGACAGGCTGGTCGCCCGCACCGCCGGCGAGGGCGACGACACGCCAGACGCCACCCGCACCATCACGCTGAAGAACGGCGGCGTGCTGCCAGACGAGGAGCTGGTCCGCTACGAGCCGCAGAACTTCACCTACGCCACCTTCCTGCCCCACGTGGACGTGCACGTGCTGCCGGTCACCAACTACTCCTCCATACTGGTGGTCCTGCCGCAGCCGGACGGCGGCTCCCGCGTGGAGTGGCGCAGCGCCTTCTATCGCGGCTACCCCAATTTCGGCCCGCCGCCCGAGCTCAACGAGGCGGCCGCCATACGCGCCGTCACCGCGCTCACCCAGCCGGCGCTCGACGGGCTCAAGGCACGGCTCGAAGCCGAGCCGGCCACCAACTGACGATCGGGGGAACATAGGATGCGGTGCTGGATCCTCGCCGGCGCGCTCTGCGCCTCCCTGCCTGCCTGGGCGCATGGCCCCACCCGGCAGAAACTCGAACTGTCGGTCGACATCGCCGCACCGCCCGCCAAGATCTGGGCCGTCATCGGCAACTTCCACGACCTGTCCTGGGTCCCCGCCGTCGCCCGCGTCGCCGGGCCGGGCGGCAACGACCCGGACACGGCCAAGCGCGACGTCACCCTCAAATCGGGCGGCTCGTGGCAGGCCGAGGAGCTGAGCGACTACGACGCCACGAAATTCACCTACGGCACCTTCCTGCCGCATGTGGACGTGCACGTCCTGCCGGTGGCCGATTTCTCCGCCCATCTGAGCGTGACGGCGCTGGATGCCGGGCACAGCCACGTGGAATGGCGCAGCGCCTTCTACCGCGGCTACCCCAACAACAATCCGCCGCCCGAGCTGAACGAAGCCGCCGCCGTCAAGGCCATCACCGCCTTCTGCCAGCCCGCCCTGGACGCGCTCAAGGCGCGGCTCGAGTCCGGGCACTGAGAACCGCCCTCGCCGCCCTCCTCCTGGCCGCGGCCACGTCTGGCCACGCGCCCGCGGCGGAGCCGCCCCAACCGCCCGCGGCGGAGCCGCCTAATCAACCGCCCACCGTCGAGGCCTTCGTCACCGACCAGGATGGCGACTGCGTCACCGTGCTCGACCTCGCGGCCAGGCACATCGCGGCCACCATCCCCGTGCAGGGCAAGCCCGCAGGCATCGCGATGTCGCGCGACGGCACGCGCGCCTACGTCACCAGCCCGTCCGCCCAGATGGTCAGCGTCATCGACACGCGGGCGCGCCGGGTCGTCACCCGCATCCCCGTCCCCGGCGGCCCGCTGGGCATCGCCGTCCACCCCTCCGGCAGCCCCGTCTACGTTGCCGACTGGTACGGGCACGAGGTGGCCGTGCTCGACCCCGCCTCCGGCCAGGTGGTCCGCCGCATCGCCGTCGGCCTCTCCCCCTCCGGCCTGGCCGTCAGCCCGGACGGACGCCTGCTGGTGGTGGCCGACCGGCTGTCGGACGCCATCTCCCTCGTCGACACCGCCACCCTGGCCGAGCTGGCCCGCGTGCCCGTGGGCGCGCACCCGTTCGGCGTGACGATCGACCGCGCAGGCGCCCACGCCTACACCGCCAACGTGGAGGGCAACACAGTCAGCGTGGTCGACCTCGGCCAGCGCCGCGTCGCCTCCACCATCAAGGTCGGCAAACGGCCCTACGTCGTCGCCCTGGCCGGCAACCGCGGCTTCGTCACCAACGAACTCGTCAGCACCGTCACCGCCTTCGACCTGCAGACCGGGCAGGTGCTGGCGACCATCCCGGTGGGCGATTATCCGGAGGGTGTGCAGGCCGGACCCGACGGAAAACACGTGTACGTGGCCAACTGGGACAGCAACACCGTCACCATCGTCGATACGCAAACCCTCAAGATCACCGGCACCCTGCCCGCCGGCAGCAGCCCCAGGGCATTCGGCACCTTCATCCGGTAATCTTTGATGTCCCCTTGGCCGGGCTTGTCCCGGCCATCCACGCGGCAGGCCCATCATCGCCGCGTCCAATGGACTCGCAACCGGTCTTCCGCATGGCCCACCAGCCAGCTATAACCCACACCGCGCGGGTGTAGCATAGTGGTAATGCTCTAGCCTTCCAAGCTAGCTAGGAGGGTTCGATTCCCTTCACCCGCTCCAATCTCGCACTGCCGCAGGAGCACCATGGGTCATCCGGCCTTCGACCTGACCGGCCGCGTGGCGCTCGTCACCGGCGGCAACGGCGGCATCGGGCTGGGCTTCGCCGAAGGCCTGGCCATGGCCGGCGCCGACATCGCAATCTGGGGCACCAATGCCGAGAAAAACGTGGCCAGCGTCGCAGCCCTCTCGGCGCATGGCACGCGCGTGGCCGCCTTTGCCTGCGACGTGGGCGACGAGGCCGCGGTGGACACAGCGTTTGCGCAGACGTTGGGCCGCTTCGGCCGGGTCGATGGCTGCTTCGCCAACGCCGGCGTGGGCGGCCGTGGCACGCCCTCCTTTGGCGAAATGTCGGCCGACGAATGGCGCCGCGTCATGCGCATCAACCTCGACGGCGTGTTCCTCACGTTCCGCGCCGCCGCCCGCCACATGGTCGCCCGCGGCGGCGGCGGAGTCCTGGTCGGCACCTCCTCGATGGCCGCAATCATGGGCGCCGCACGCAACGAACATTACGGCGCCAGCAAAGGTGCGGTCATCTCCATGATCCGCGCGCTCGCCGTCGAATACGCCCGCCACAGCATCCGCGCCCACGCCGTCCTGCCCGGCTGGGTGGAAACCGACATGACCGCCGACCTCTTCGGCAGCGAGCGTTTCGTCGGCAACGTCCTCCCCCGCATCCCCATGCGCCGCTGGGGCACCCCCGCCGACTTCGGCGGCATCGCCGTCTACCTCATGAGCCCCGCGTCGGCCTGGCACACCGGCGACACCTTCCTCATCGACGGCGGCTACACCATTTTCTGACGTGGCGGCTTGGGCTGGAGGTCTCTCGCGATGCGGCATCGTCTGGCGTGGGTTGTCCTGCTGTGCGCGTTCCGGGCCTGGGCGACGCCCGACCAAACAACGCCGAAAGGCGTGTTCGACACGCCGCAGCGCGTGCAACCGCCCGACACCAACGACGACAAGCCGTCCTTCGGCTGCACCTGGTATGCCGACCTGCTGGTCCGCGAGACCGACATCGAAGGACCGCATTGGGGCGCCTCCTACATCGTCCATCGC
>CALMVI010000091.1 GCA_937873095.1 uncultured Acetobacteraceae bacterium
TGCCAAGCCGGCACTGGCGGCACGGACGACTGCCGGCGTGCAGGGGCCGACGATACGGGCAAAGCCCATGGGTCGGGGACCGGCGGCAGGCGTGTCGTCGGCACCTGCACGGGTGCCTGCGGCGGCTGGGGTTCCTGCAGCGGCTGGGCGGATGCCGCCGGCCGCAGCACCGGCGCGGGCTGTGGCGCGGGCTGTGGCGCGGCACGCTGCGCGACGCCGCAGAACGGGCAGAACGCCACGGCGAAGCCGAACGGCTTGCCGCAGGCGACGCAGGAGAGGCCGCGTTTGTGCCAGCCCGACCCGCTCACCCGGTCACCGGCGTCGCTGTCGTGGCCTGGCGCGGGGGCAGGGCCTGCCGCTCCGCGCCGCATTTCTGGGGAAACATCTGCGCCTGGAAGGGATTGTTTGCGGCCATGATGTCTCGTCTAAAAGGCCCCATGTCGAGACCCCGTTCCGCCACGCGCCGACTGGCGCGGGCCGCCATGCTGCTTTGGTGCGGCCTGACCGGCCTGGGCCACGCCCGCCTGCTCGCGGCGCCGGTCCCGACAGCGGCACCGGCACCGGCACCGCAGGAAGTGTACCTGGTCCAGAACAGCGGCTGGATGGAGCCGTTCTACCTCGATCCGCGCTCGCCCTTCCTGCCGCTGCTGCGCGCCTTCATCGGCGCCTCCGTCCTGCCGGGCGCGCGCGTCACGATCGCGTCGTTCAACCAGGCCGGTCAGCTGGGCGACACGCCATCGCCGCTGCCGCTGTACACTGGCCCGGTGGACGGCCACGCGATGGGTGCGGCGCTCGGCAGGCTGACGCTGCCGCGCCGTGCGGACGGCAGGTACACCGATGCCGACTACAACGGCGCGCTGTCGAACACGATCGCGCATCTGCTGGGCGGCGCGCCCGGGGTGGTCTGGATGGTCACCAACAACAAGAACTCGCGCAGCAACGACCAGCACGTGGTGGAGAACACAAGCCGCTTCAGCTCGCAGCTGATGAACTCGGCCTTCATCAGCCAGATCGTCGCGTATCCGATCCGCCTCCCCGCGCAGGGGCCGACGTTCAGCGAGAAGGGGCTGGTCATCTACGGCATCGCCTACGGGGACGCGGCGGCACCGCTGCTTCAGCAGGCTTGCGGCAGTGCGGCGATGCGCCGGCTCGTGGTGGACCATCCTGTCCGCCTCAAGCCGCTGACGGTCGATCCGCTGACGCTGACGCTGACCGGGGCGGAGGGCAGCGCCGTGCGGTTGCGGCGCTTGGCGGACGCCATCCTGATCGACGGCGTGCCTGGGGCGGCCGCGACGCAGGTCGACATCCCGGCGCGGCTGACCAGCAACTATTACCCGCAGGTCATCGACCACGCGCAGCTTCGGGCCGATTGGCTGCCCGATGGCGGCGCGCCGGCCGTGGCCGCCGAGATTGAGCCGCAATCCATCACGGCACTTGGCCCAGACGAGGTGCTGGACGGCGTGCGCGTGCACCTGGCAGTGCCGGCCATCGCCCGCGCCCCTGGCCTGGCGGGGCTGCTGCAGGGTCAGCGCCAGCTGCACGGCAGGTTGCGGCTGCAGCTGACCGACGTTCACCTGGTGCTGCAGCAGGCGTTTCTCGACAAGATGCGCGGCCTGTTCGGCGCCGATGCGGAGGCGGCCGGGCGGCAGGTGAGCGGCGGAGACCGGCCGAGCGCGCTGCCGGCCGCCCTGCCTGCGGTGTTCCTGGGCCACGAGGCAGTGGCTTCTGCGTCGACCGACGTGCCGGTCGTGATCAACGTGGTGTTCTCGCCCTGGCCGCTGATCCTGCTGCTCTGCGCCCTGCTGTCCGCGGCGCTGCTGGCGGCGCTGCTGCTGATCGCCTGCCTGCGGGAGCGCACACACGACATCGCCGTCGGCAGCGAGACGATGCGGGTGGCGGTGCGGCCGTTCCGCTCGACCACGCTGCGGTCGCGGGCCGGCACGCGGGTCGCTGTGACCGGCCGGTTGTTCGGCCGGCCCAGGGTCACCGGCGCTTGACGACGAGCAAAGGACAGGGGCGTCACGCGCCAGCGTGCTGCGCACGACGCCCCCGAACCCTATCTTCAGGAATGGGGGTCTGGGGTTTCAAACCCCAGCGGGGTCCAGGGGCAGAGCTCCTGGCCTTTTTCTAATGTGGAGCGGCGCGGATGCAGCCATCGAGGAACCATCACGAGACGGACGCCCCGCCGCCATCCACCGGGGCGCCGACGCCCGACATCGTCATTCCGCCACCTGCCGGCTCGCCTTCGGCGGTCGAAACCGTGCCTGCGACCCAGGCGTCAGGCAGGCCGGCGGGCGCCGTCGATGCGCCGCCTGCCCTGTCGTCCACGCAGCTCGTCATCGTGGCGGTGCTGGTGCTGATCTGGGCGGGGCTGCTGATCTTCGCCAGGCGTCTGCTGACGCAGTCGCTGGTGGCGCAGTTCGCCGATCTCGGCCGCGCGCGCGGCGCCGGCACCACGCTCTATCTGTTTCTGCTGGTGCTGGGCGCGACGCTGGCGGTCTGCGCCATCGGCGGCTACTGGACGACGGCCGACGTCACCATCCCCGCCGCGGTGCTGAACGCGGTGATGCTGGTGGTGTTCCTGTTCAGCTTCGGCGGCGCCCTGTCCTCGCGTCAGCGGCGCTAGGGCGGGTTCGTGCTGACCGCGTAGCCCGAACCTGAAGGCAGGCCGTATGGATGGCGGGCGCTGGCAGTTCGACTGCGACGGCTGGACCGAGACCTGGCACCGTGGGCCGGGGGGCGGATTCGACCGCGTCGAGGTGGGTGGGCGCGCCTACTCGGTCGCCCGGGACGATTTGACGGCGCTGCGGCCACGCTGCGGGGCTGGGTGCGCGGTCTGCCTCCGCGCCCTGCCGCACGCCTTTTCGCACTGCCCGGCCTGCGGCTGCGTGCTCGCGGACTGCCCCGCGCCTGCCGAGCCGTGCCAGAGCGTGCCCAATGCCGGCCGGCCGGTCGCTGGTGTCGCGGCGCTGTCGCTGGCCGGGCCACCGGGGCTGCGGGAACGCGTGGCGCTGCCGCAGGAGGGGCGGACGTTCGCTTTCGCAGTCGCCGGCAACCCTGCGCGCCTGTTCGCGCTGGACCGGGACGGCGGATGGCTGCACGAGTTCGACCGGCGGCGCGCGGGCTGGACCAGGATTGCCGGGCTGGGCGAGATCTCGCTGCCGGACAGAGGCTGGGGCATGGCGGCCGGCCGAGACGGCTTGGCCATCGCCAGCGCGGACCGGCTGACGGTCGTCGACCTCGCCCGCGGACCGGTGCCGCAGCCGGTCGCGACGCCGCTCGGCCAGGATGTCTGCGTCGGCGCCCCGTGCGCCCTGGGGAGCGAGCTGCTGGCGCTGGTCGCCCGCGGCGGCGCGCTGCTGCTGGCGCGGCGGCCGATGGTGCGCGGCGGCGACTGGGCGTTCGAGGCGGTGCGGGACGCCGCCCCTGCTCCAGGGACGGCCGACGCGTTCTCGGCGCCGATGGTGACCGAAACCAGGGCGAGCTGGGCCGGACGCGACGGCACTGTCGTGCTCGAGGCGGGGGTGCCTGAGGCGGGGCACGGCACCGCCGGACAGCCGGTCTGGCGCGGGTGGAGCGAGGGGTTCGCGCCCTTTCTGGAGCACCGGCCCTATGTCGATCCCGATGGCAGGGTCTGGCAGCTCGGCACCATGCCGATCGGCGTCAACAGGCGCGGCCTGGGCTTCGAACGCGTCAGGCTGCACAGCCAGGTCGACCGGGAACGCATCGGCGGCACGGTGCTGGCGGCGGGCATACTGGCCTGCCGCCAGCTGATCCTGCGCCACCGCGCCTGGGTGGAGCGCAGCCCCTACGACCGCCATCTGCCGGGCGGCGAGGGCGATTTCCTGGTGCCCGTCCTGGCGTTCGACCGGCAGCGCTGCGTCGTGATCGTGGCCGAGGGCGGGGTGGGCGAACTGGCCAACGCAGGTCCAGACGGCGCCGGCACGCCCATCCCAAGCGGGCTGCGCTTCTATGACGGGCGCACGCTGCACGACCTCGGCCTGCCGGTGACGCTGCGCCGCCTGTCGCAGGTCTCGGCCTTCGTGTTCGCGCAATCCCTGTACATCTATGACGCGCAGGAGAACGAGTGCTGGCGCTGGCCCCTGCAACTGGCAGATTGATGTGCCGGCAGAGTGATGGCTGCAGATCATGAGACCGCGACGCTGACCGGGGAGCCGAGTTGATGGCCGACGAGTTTCCACCTGGCGCCGATGCGCCGACCGAACTGAAGCGTGTGCGCCCGACGCTGTACGTGGCGCTGGGCGGCACCGGCAAGGAGGTGCTGCTGCGGCTGCGTCGCCGCATCCTGGAAACCTTGTGGAACGGTCAGCGCATCGAGAAACTCGACGACTTCCGCGTCGCCTCCTTCCTGTATTTCGACCTGTATCAGGGGCGCGCCGAAGAGGAGCGCGCCGGCGATGACGGGGCGGAAGACCCGATCTCGGCGCTGGTGGACCTGCCCAAGAGCGACTGCATCCAGAAGCGGCTGGAGACCGGCAAGTATCTCAACGGGCGCGAGATCGACCGCTACCCGCATGTCAAGCAGTGGCTGCCTGCGGGCGACCTGCGCAGCATCCGTGCCGAGGACGGGGCGGGACAGGTGCGCGCGCTGTCGCGCCTGTTCTTCTTCGACGACGTGGCCAACATCAACGACGCGATCAACAGCAAGGCCCGCGCGCTGCTGCACAACGTGTCCAACAGCGAGGCGCTGCTGCGGCTGGGCGTGGAAGTGGAACCGCAGGTGCAGGTCATCGTGATCTGCTCGGTCGCGGGCGGCACCGGCTCGGGCAGCTTCATCGACATGGGATACCTTGCCAAGTCGATGCAGAACCCGCGGCCGGATCAGGTTTCGCTCTACGCCATACTGGGCGGCGCGTTCGCCGACCTCAACGAGAAGCGGATGCTGGCCAACAGCTACGCGGCGCTGATGGAACTCGACACCTGCATGCAGGGCACGCCGTCTCCGCCCTACGTGGAGAACTGGACCGACACGATACGCAACACCGCCTCCTACCCCTATGACAGCGTCTATCTGGTGGACGGCCGCAACATGGGCGGGCAAGGCACCGGCAACCGCGGGGACCTGTACCGCATGGTGGCCGACGTGCTGTTCGAAGACCTGCGCGACCCGCAACTGCGCGGCAAGAAGCGCGAGGATCTTGTCAACCAGAACACCAATTACCGACTGGAGCCGTACAGCCCGCCGATGCCGCCCGACCTGCAGGCGCTGTCGCTCGCGTTCAGCCGTGCGTATTCCGGCGTCGGCCAGTGCACGCTCAGCACGGACGGGCGGACGGAATTCGACATGGAAACCGCGCGCGCCGCACGGCAGATGCTGTCGGCGTTCTTCCGCTTGCAGGCCGACGATCGCGCGAACACGCCGCAACCGGGCGAACGCGACGAGTTCATGCGCACTGCGCTGTACCTCGACAAGGGCAGCTTCTTCCAGGAGTTCCCAAGCGCCTTCGCGCCCAAGCCGCCGGCGATCCCCGACCTGCCCCTGGTCGGCCGCATCCTGCAGAACAACGCGGTCGATGCCGTCAGCGACCTGCGCGCGCAGCTCCGCGCGGATTTCGAGGAGATACGCGGGGCGTTGCCCAACCGGGCGGACTGGCGCGCGGCGATAGAGCAGCTGCGCGTCAAGCGGGAACGCGACATCCTGGGCGACATCACGCAGCAGAACCCGTTCGGCCCGCGGCTGCTGGCGGTGCGCGAGCAGAGCAGCCGCATCCTCGCCGAATGGAGCCGGACGGACGGCCTGCGCCAGTCGTTCTTTGCGCGCATCGACAACGCCGAACTGGGCGGCGTCGTCTACACCATACGCCTGATCCAGCAGATCCAGGACGAGATCGCGGTGGAAGGCGGGTTCATCACCCGCATGCACCGCGCGGCCGAGCAGTACGACGCGCACGCGAAATCGCTGATCGACAGGTTCTACGCCCGCGCGCTGGAGAACCTGACAAAGGCGGTCAGGAAGAACTGGCTCGGCTCGATCGATACGGACGCCATCGAACGATGCATGCAGCAGCTCGAGGAATCGCTGTTCTACACGCTGCAGTACCGGCTGCGCTCGGCTGCCTGCCTGGAGGCGGTCAGGCTGCTCGGCAGCCTGCGCGATCTGCTCGGGCGTCCGGACGGCGCATCGGGCCAGCCCAGGCCGGCGAGCATCCTGGCAGAGATCGAACAGGGCAACCTGGCCGTGCAGGAAACGGTGCAATCGATCGAGCAAGAACTGCGCGTGCTGCGCGACAGCATACGCGGCGGGGGCCCGATGTCGCAGGTGATACGCGGCGGCAAGCTGAACGAGCCGGTCAGCGGCGACTACGCGCAATGGGGGCGGGAGGCGCTGTCCGGCCAGGGCGGTTCGCGCATCATGTTCGAGGAGCTGAGGAAGCCGCAGACCCGCGCGCGCATCGTCAGCCGCCTGCGCGGGGTGGCGCGCGAACGCATGCGCGACCGCGAGAGCCGGCTGCCCACGGTGCTGCAGGCGCTTGGCGACCTGAGCGAGCCAGAGCGCAACACGCTGTTCGGCGCGGCCATGCTGCAGGCGCTGCCATGGCTCAACGTCGACCCGCAGCGCATGGACCCGAGCTTCGACGGCAGCATGGTGAGCGTGTTCGTCTCGGTCGAGAATGCCGCCGAGATGGCCCAGCACTATGGCGAGACGCTGCAGCGCAGGCTGCCTGCGCTCTACCAGAACAAGCGCATCGGCTTCGTGTCCTCCACCGTGCGCGGCCGCATGGTGATCTATTCCGAAGTCACCGGCCTGGCCCTGACCGCGCTGGTGCCGATGCATGACGACCTGCGCCGCGCCTATGACGACAAGAACAGCAAGGAGGAGCGCTCGCCGCTGCACAACGACGCGGACAAGGCACGCTTCCGCCACCCGACCGCGATGTCGCTGCAGGACATGGAAGCGCTCGCCCAGCGTGTGGCGCTGTACCTGCGCGGCGTGCTGCTGGGCGTGCTGCGGCGGCGGGCCGACCGGGACTACGAACTCGACACGTCCAGCAACGATGTTGAGGACTGGTTGTCCATCGGCAGCGAGCAGCACATCTACCTGCGCGCGTTCAAGGCGGACCGGCGGGCGATGCTGGAGCGCAGGCTTGCCCGCATCGAGGACGGATTCTCACCGCTTCAGCGCGCGGGCTATGTGGCACTGCTCGACCACACCCTCGATCGTGTCTACCCGAAACGGCGCGTGCGGCGGGCCGACGGCAACGAACTCAGGGTCGGCGGCGTCGCCTGCCTGGCCGTGCAGCAGTTGCGGCGCGCGGCGATGTCCAGGCTGGCGCAGAGTCGTGCGCCGCTGCCCGCGGCGCCGGAAGCCGTGGTGTCTGCCCTGCTGCGCGGCATCGCCGCGTGGACGGCCGAGATCCCAGGCAGCCGCGCCGACACCACGCCGCTGGAGGCCGACCCTGGCCGGGCTGAGGACAAGCGTACGATCGACTGGGAGCGTTTCTCCGACGCCCAGCTGGCCGCCCTGATCAACCCCGTCAACGTCGCCCCGCCGCCTTTGCCCGCGCCGCCAGCGCTGCCCGCCTCAGTGTCGGCCCCGATGCCGCGGTACCACGCGATCATCGACGGGCAGGATAGCGGCGCGCTGGACCGCGACGCGCTGGAAAGCCACGCACAGGCCGGGATCCTGACCGGGTCCACGCTGGTCTGGGCTCCCGGCATGCCAGACTGGGCGGCGGCGAGGGACGTGCCGGCACTGGCCGCCCTTCTCGCCGCCTGCCGCCCGCCGCCTCTGCCCGGCACGGCGCGCGCGACGGTTTAGCGGCTGGCAGGTTCAGCGAAGCAGCGCCTCGACAAGCAGACCGGGCCGGGCTTCCTCGCGTATCTGCTCGCGCGTGCACTGGCGCGGCGCCTTGTCCAGGCGCCAGCGCAGCAGGCCGGTGCCGTGCCGGAAGCGCCCGGCGCTGACGTGGTCGTAGCTGACCTCTACCACCAGTTCGGCGTGCAACGGCTCCCAGGCTGAGGAACGTTCGGTGCTCCAGCGGCTCGGCCCGCCTGGCGCGTCACCATCGAACCCGGCGCCGCCGCGCAGCGCGTCCAGCTTCGACGTCAGGGCCGCGCGCTCGGCATTGGCGATGGCGGACGTGAAGCCGACATGGTCCAGCCGGCCGGCCTCGTCGTACAGGCCGAGCAGCAGCGAGCCGACCTGCTGCGTGCCGGCGGCGTAGCGGAAGCCGCCCACGACGCAATCCGCGGTGCGCAGGCGCTTCACCTTCAGCATCTCGCGGCGGCCAGGGGCGTAGGCGGCGTCCAGCCGCTTGGCCACCACCCCGTCGAGCGCGCCGTGGGTCGTGTCGAGCCAGAGCTGCGCCTGTGCAGGATCGCGGGTGAACGGGGTCAGACGCACATGGTGCGCGCGCCCAAGCACGGCTGCCTGGCGTTGGAGGGCCTCGCGCCGCGCGGACAGGGCCAGGCCGATCGTGGCCGAGCCTTCGGCATACAGGCAGTCGAACAGGACGAGCAGGGCGGGCGTTTCGGCAGCCAGCCTGCGGATCCGGGTGTCGGCGGGGTGGATGCGGTCCTGCAGCGCGGCGAACGACAGGCTGTCGCCCACGGGGATGGCGAGTTCCCCGTCGAGCACGAAGTCGTCCGCCGGTGCGCGGGCGAGCGCCGACAGCATTTCGGGGAAGTAGCGCGAGAGCGACTTGCCGGATTTGGCGCGCAATTCGACCTGGCCCGCGGATTTGAAGGCCAGGCAGCGGAAGCCGTCCCATTTCGGCTCGAACTGCCATCCCTCGCCGGTCGGCAGCGCGCCGACCGAGCGGGCCTCCATCGGTTCGGTGTCGAGCGGCGGAAATCCTGTCATGCGACACGCAGACGCGCGGCGGGGCATGCGGGTTTGATGCTGCCTGGCTTGTTCTGCAACCTTTGGGTGGCTCGCCCGTCGTGGCACGCACACGCTTGCGTCTAGGAGCATCGATGGACACCACGCCGCATCCCCTGGTCGCCGCCGGACGCCGATCGCTGTTCGCCACCTTCCTGCCGATGTCGGCGACCTGCTTCGTGGGCGCGCTGCTGACCGACATCGCCTATTGGCAGAGCGCGTCCATCCTGTGGGCCGATTTCTCCGTGTGGCTCATCACCGCCGGCCTGGTCATGGCGGGCCTGACGCTGCTCGGCGCGTTGGTCGACATGGTGCGCAGCCGCCGGTCGGCCGGTCTGCGCCTGGCCTGGGCCAGCCTGCTCGGCGCGGTCCTGGCGACTGCGCTGTCGCTGATCAACGCCTTCGTGCACAGCCGCGATGCTTACACCTCCGTGGTGCCGACCGGGCTGATCCTGTCGGCGACCGTGGTGCTGATCCTGCTTTTGCTGAACGTGGACTGGCGTGGCCGCACGGCGGCACGGCGGCCCGGCTCCGGCCTGGCGGGTGTGACGGGCGCCGCAATCGTGGTGTTCTTCGGCGCGATCGGGTCGGTGTTCGCGTTTTCGGGAACCGACAAGACGTCGGCCGATCCTGCAAAGCAGATCGGCCGCGATCCCGAGTTGCCGGCGCCGCACAACTACCTGTTGCCGCCGATGCGCATCGCTCCTGTGGCGCGTTGGGGCCAGGGCGAGACGCCGAAGGTGCCTGCCGGATACAAGGTGGAGGCGCTGGCGACCGGGCTGTCCCATCCCCGCTCGGTATACGTGCTGCCCAACGGCGACGTGCTGGTTGCCGAGTCCAGCGGGCCCGCGCAGCCGGTCAGCCGGCCCAAGGACGTCATCATGGGCTGGGTGCAGGCCTATGCCGGCGCCAAGGAGAAAGGTGCGAACCGCATCACGCTGGTCCGCGCGGCGACGGGATCGTCACCTGCGCTGAGGACCGTGTTCCTCGACCACCTCAACTCTCCTTTCGGCATGGCGCTGGTCGGGCATGATCTCTACGTCGCCAACACCGACGCGGTGGTGCGCTATCCGTATGAGGACGGGCAGACCGGCATCACTGCGCCGGGCACGATCCTGACGATCCTGCCTGGCGGCCCGATCGACCACCACTGGACCAAGAGCATGGTTGCCAGCCAGGACGGGTCGAAGCTTTACGTGGGCGTAGGATCGAACAGCAACATCACCGAGAACGGCATCGGTGCCGAGCTTGGCCGCGCGGACATATTGGAGGTCGACAGGGCGTCCGGCGCTTCGCGCATCTACGGCGCGGGCCTGCGCAACCCGACCGGGCTGGGCTGGGAGCCGCAGAGCGGGAAGCTGTGGACCATCGTCAACGAACGCGACGAGCTGGGGCCGAACCTCGTGCCCGACTACATGACGGCGGTCCAGGATGGCGGGTTCTACGGCTGGCCCTACAGCTATTACGGCCAGCACGTGGATGCGCGGGTGCAGCCGCAGCGGCCCGACCTGGTGGCACGCGCGATCGTGCCCGACTACGCGCTCGGCTCCCACATGGCGCCGCTGGGGCTTGCGTTCTACAGCGGGACCAGCCTTGCCGCCTATCACGGCGGAGCGTTCGTGGGCGAGCACGGCAGCTGGGACCGTACCCCGTTGAGCGGCTACAAGGTGGTGTTCGTGCCGTTCAGCGACGGACGCCCGAACGGGCCGCCGCAGGACGTGATGACGGGGTTCCTGACCGCAGACGGCCGCGCCCATGGCCGCCCCGTCGGACTGGCTGTCGACAAGAGCGGTGCGCTGCTGGTGGCTGACGACCTGGGCAACACCGTCTGGCGCATGTCGCCGGACCATTGAGGCCGATCATGCGCCGGCAAGGCCGGGCTGAGCCCTCCTCGCGGCGGTGTCGTCCAGGTCTCCGGCTGTCCGGCGCCCGAGACCTGGATCGTGCCGCAATCAGGCGTGCGCCCGCGACTCAGCAGGCGTGTTCAAATGACGACGCTCGGACGCGACCGCAGGCTGCAGCAGGCTCATGCTTGCCACAGTCTCCTCGACCACGCTGAAAAGGCGGGCGAGAGCGGGGCTTTGACGATGGCGAAGGGAGTTCAGGTCGATCACGTCGCCGCGCCTGGCTTCGGCACTCGCCATGCGCGCCACGCACTCCGTCTCGTACCAATCGACCAGGGCGTCTTCGATTACTGCGTTCATTGGTGGCCTCCGTTACCGCCTTATTAAGACGACACGGCTCTGATCACGCAAGCGTGAAATCACGAAGTTGTGAAAAAACTTGCAAACACGTGTTTCGGGGTGGCGTGGCACCGGCGATTCGGCGACGCACGAGCGCGCGTAGCGAGCCGACAGGCCGTTTGGATGGTCGAAGATGAGTGCATGGTCGGTCAGGTGGCATCACCCGAACTGACCAACATGCTCACCAACGCAAAAGCTGGGAGGGTTTGAGACGGTTAGGGCGCGGACAGCCTGGACGGACGGCGGAGCACCTTGGGCGGCGGCTGGCCGTCGCGGCCCTGCTTCAGAAGCCCCTTCCTGCGACGAGCCTCCTTGTTCTGCGGGTCCAGTCGGAGCACCGCGTCCAGATGGTCCTGGCTTTCGGCCGTCCGGCCATCCGCCAGCATCAGCTCGGCCATCCGCAGCCGCGCGGTGACGTTGTTGGGCGCGTGGCGTAACGCCTGCCGCAACGCATCGCGCATTCCGACCTGGTCGTCCAACTTGGCGAGCAAGCGGTATTGCGCCATCGCCGACTGCGCTTCCCGCTCGCAATGCAGCTGGGCCAGCCTGAAGATCACGTCGATGCTCCCGTCCACGCAGGCATCCTGGGTCGGCGTCTCGGCAGGCGCGTCGGCGTAGCTGCTGCCGAACAGGCCCTTGCGGTCGGGGAAATAGGCCGACCGGACGGCTTCGTTGGACGCTTCGAACAGGTGCATGAACGCCTGCGCGTCTTGTGCGGCAAGCTGCCAGCCGGCGCCCCTGCACTGCGATTCGACCGCCTGCGTGATCAGTCGCCATTCCGGCATGGTGTTCAGGCTGCCCGTGGACGCTCGTCCGGCCAGGCGGCGGATGGCGCGCATGAGCAGGTGCTGGCCGACCAGGTTGATGCTCTGGTTGCTGGCGGACGGCTCGCCGGTGTCGATCCTGGCGCCGATGCTGCGCAGGAAATCGTCGACCACGTTTCGGTTCAGCAGGCTGTCCCGCTCGAAGATGCGCGGCATGACCGCGGACCGGCCGAAGGCGTTCGCGTACCGTGCGAGCAACGCCTCGTAATCGAGCGCCCTCATCTCAACCGGTTTCGGCAGGTTGGTGTCCGGGATGATGCCCGATTTGAGAAACTCGTTGTAGCCGCTGCCGACATGCTGGTCCTGGCGGCGCAGGTAGACGATGACCGTGACCCTGTCGAAATGCGGGCGCAGCCACGCCGCCAGCCGGCCGACCTCGTCGTCTTGCTGCAGCCAGTTGGACAAATGCTCGCTGCTGATCACGCAGGCTTTGGCCCAGTCCGGCAGGTGCTCCAGCTCGTGGGTGAACTCGCGCCGGAAACGCTCGAGCCGGGTCTGCGGAGCGACACCGCCCCACATCGGATGCCCCCGCCCAGGTGCCCCCGACAGGTCGTTGAGCACGCAGGCCGGCAGCAGGGAATGCGAGGCCTTTGCCGGCCTGTTCTGCACGTAGATCCCGCATTGCTCCAGCTCGCGGCGGCGCTGCGAGATGGTGTTCTGGATGGCGGTCGAACCGGTCTTGGTCGTGCCGATATGCAGATGGAGCTCGCGGCCCATGACGCCTGACCTACAAGGACCCGATCAGCGGGCTTGCGAGGATGCGCTCGGCCACCGCAGCGGGGTTCAGCTTGGCGCGCACGGCTGCCTCGCCGAGCTTGCCCACGGCCCGGGCGTGCTCGCGGTCGTCCAGCACGCGCCGGAACAAATCCGCGGCGTCTGCAATGTTCGGCTCGCCCCACACGGAACCGCGCTGGAACGGGCCGTCAGCCTCCTTGACAAGCGTCTCCTTGCACGGAACCAGGAAGCTGTTCGTTTCGTCCATGTATTCAAGGTTGCCCGAATAACCCGACGCGATCACCGGCACGCCGTACCACATCGCCTCGGCCAGGGTGTAGCCGAAGCCTTCGGACCGGTGCAGGGAGACGTAGCAATCCGAGTGCGCAACCAGCGAGAGCAGGGCGGACCGTGTCAGCACGCGTCCGTCGAAGACGATGTTCAGTCCTGACCGTCGCGCCTCGTGCCGCAGCGACTGGATGCGCGCCGCGTGCTCGATCCGGTCGAGGTTGCCGACCTTGAGGTAGAGCTCGACCTCCTCGGCCTGCCTGGTGCCGGCAAACGCGCGCACGAAGGCGTCGAGAACGCCTTCGGGATTCTTCCGCTCCATCGAACTGTTCGCATCGAAGACGAAGGTGAAACGGAAGCGGCTCTCGCGATCGACAGGCTCGATGGTGACGTCGTGCACGGACACGACGTTGGGAATGACACGCACCTTGTCGCCGAACAGATGCCGGAACGGGGTGGCGGCGAACTCCGAAATCATCCAGATCTCGTCGTAGCGGTCATAGACGTCGCGCCAGCGCGCGTTCCAGTCGCGCTGCTCCCAAGCCAGATGGATGACGTTCGCCCGGCCTGTCATGTAGTCGCGTGGCAGCACGCCGAAGAAGTCTTCGGACTGGTGAGGGTAGGACACGATGACGTTGCAGGCCGCCGCGTAGTCGAAGTTGTGGAACAGCTGGTGCAGCCGAACGCCCGCGGTCACGCTGCCGGTGCAAAGCGGCAGGCGCCGAACGGTCACGACCTGCTGGGCGGCGTTCGCCAGACCCCTGGTGGACTCGCCCACGCCCGTATCGGCATGGAAGAAGCCGAACACGTTGACGTGCTTGAGAGAGTCGTTCAGCAACGGGGGAGCGACTTCGGCAGTCGGCGCGACCTTCAGGTATTGCGTTCTTGCTGCCTGGAAGGCGGTTGCGAGGATGTGCGCCGCATCCCGCATCCTGTCGTTGGAGCGCAGGAAGCCGCCCACTGTCTTGTTCACCGGCTTGTCGACGATGACCCTCTGCTTGATCTCGTTTTCCAGGTAGTTGGAGAACTCGTCGGAGTAGGTGGCGTGCAGGCGGCAGCCATAGGCCGCCCACTGGGTGTCGCGGCTTTCTTCCGGCAGCATGGCCGTCTTGTTGGACGGCAGACGGGAGCTCACAGCCCTGCGGCGAAGTGTCGGCAGCTCCAAGTAGAACGGCACCAGGACGTGCCTCTCGTATCGGTGCAGGAACATCATGATCTCTACGTCGGCAAGATCATACTCCAGCCCTTCGCCCGCGCCCCTGATCAGTTCACGCACAAGGTCCCAAGGCCCATCGGCCAGCAATTGCCGATATGCCAGCTCGCCCAGATCTTCCCGGCGCGCACAGAACGAGAAGAGTCGGGCAAGAGTGATGTTCCAGTGTCTGTCCTTGTAAGCCTCAAGCGACTCCTCGGGCAGGTTATGGTCATGCACCCCGTGTTCGGTGAGCCAGGTCAGGAACCCGTGGTGCGAGGCGCCGAACAAGAACGGGTGCGCGGCCTGCAGGTCGGGCCGGGTTTCCCAAACGGCCAGGACAGCCGAGAGCGGCGTGGAAAACGGCAGTTCGCATCGGCCGCCCATCAGCGTCGCCGCGAGATCGGTCTTGCCGAACGAGCGGAGCGTGTCTGCTGCCTCCCGCCGCTTGACGCCCAGAAACTTCAGCGGCGCGCCGAGCGTGACGAGCAGCTGCTCGACGGCCTGGGAGAACCCGACGAAAGCGTCCGACACGAGTATCTGCCGGAAGCCGCTGATGATTTCATGCAGGTCGTACTCTGCTCCCGCATTCTCCATGAACCATGTCCAGTAGCGGTGGGAGTGCAGGGCCGAGGTATGGGCGTTCGGGAACCCCGAGCGCAGGTCGGGTCTGGCCTCGTAGATCTCGGCAGCCAGCAGCGGCAGCAAGGACCCGGTCGCAGGAAGCGGCGACATCAGGAACGCGCACAGCCGGTCGGCGCCGGACTTCGATTGCGCGTCGAATTTCGGTATGTAGGCCTCGTATTTCTTCAGTATCTCCCGGACGTACGCGTTCAGCCTTATGCCGTTTCCCAGCCGGTCGAAACGGTAGGGGATGACCGATTGCGACACGTAGTCGCAACCGTAAAGCTGCATGCTGTACCACGCCAATATGTCGGCAACCGCAGGCATGTTATAGACGACGTAGCGGCCGTCATGGCGCGAAAGCGCCAGCGTGTCGCGCGGGTTGAAGCCGCTGAAATGAAAGAAGACGAGCGGTTGGCCGTCGACGGTCCAGCCCTGCTCGCGACCGTCGAGCATGTTGGACCGCAAGCCCCGCTCGTGCAGGTTCCAGTATGCCACGTTGTAGGCGCGGTCCTTCAGCATGCAGAACCGGTCGACCATCAGCGAGGCCCAGTTGAAATACTGCTGGTCCGTCTGCCCGCCCGCCATGTTGTAGAACGTTCCCGGGCCAAGGTTGAACCGTTCCCAAAATTCCAGGAAAGCCGCGCAGTTTGCCGGCCTGATCCCGAAACATCCAGCGTTTATCAACCCTGAATTGAATATATCGGCGGTGCTCGGGTGCACCCAGTAGCGTTCAGGCTTGTCGAACGGCGCGTAGGTATGCGGAACTGCAACGACATCGCTGGTCTCCAGCGCCGTCAACAGCGTGTCCAGCCTGGAGAACACCGCTATGTCGGTATCGAAATAGATCAGGCACTCGGCACGTCGGCCGACATAGGCTATATAGACCGGCTTTATTGCATTGGCGAACTGTGTTGCATCGAACTTGGCCGTATACCAATGGGCGTAGTTCAGGCCGAGGTCAGGCAGCAGGTCGATGCTGATGCCGGGCAGCCTCGTCCGATCCTCCTCCTCGCCGTCGACCAGCAGCAGCCGCATCGGGATTTCCGGATGATGTTCGGCAAAACTGCCGGCGAGCACGCCTGCGAACGGAACGTAGTTGCGCGTCGCGATCATCACCATCACGACCGGATGCATGCCTTCCGCACGCTCGGCCTGTTCTGCCTCGTCGTCCAGGTAGGCGTGAAGCGGCACCCGCCGGTTCGAGGGCATGTCGAGGCCGTTCAGGTAGTCGATGCGCGCCTTGGACTCCTCGTGCACCGATCACATCCACCCCTGCCTCACCCAAAACCGTACGCCAATGCAGGGCGCGAGACAAGACGCCCCCACATCATGCGGACGGCTGGCGGGCGTCGAACCGGCCGCCTCCGCGGCATGCGAGCGTCGCGTCTTGTGCCTCAATCGAGCTTCGGCACCTCGGAAAAGCTGTCCAGAAACATGTTGCAGTAGCGTGATATGAAAGCGAAGTCCTCCTTGAAGTGGTTGGTTATCCAGTCCAGCTCCTGTGCCTCGAGGTCGGAGCGGCGCAGCTTTCCCGAGCTCATGTTGAGGGATTTCATGCCGGCGAGCCGCTCACGTCCCAGACGGTCCATGATGATGTCGAGACCTTCCGACAGCCGGTCGTAGCTGATGATGTAGTTCGCGCCGATCCTGCCGGTCGCGTCCAGGAAACGCCTGTATTGCGGGATCACCTGGGACGCATTTGCAGGCACCCATTGCTGGAGGAATTGGCCGAACGTCATGTCGCCCGTGTACAGCCGGGGCGACTTCTCCATGAAATGCACGCTGTTATGCGAGTTGTAGAGGCTCAACATGAAGTCGTACGGGTCCCGTACGACGCCGAATATGAGAAACCGCCTGACATCCTGCTCCACGAACAGCCAACCAAGGTTGGTCATCATCTGCGCAACCGTCATGTGCTTGCCGAAGCGCGATTCGATGAGGCAGATTTCCGATCGGGGGCGCAAAGCGGCTTCGATCGATGTTGATGCCGTCTTCAGTGTTGCAAGAAAGATGAAGCCTTGTCTCAGGTTTATGATCAACTTGGGCGTCCCGGTGTCATTGTTCTGTTTGGCTGGTCAGCGGCTGGCTGCCTTCGTCACGCAGCGCGTTGCAGGCGGGCGAGAAGAAAATCGCGGAAGACCGATACGCGCTTGGAGTGACGGAGTTCTTCGGGGTAGACGAAGAAACAATCGACCTTCGGCCGCGGCACCTGCGGAAGCAGGCGCACCAGCCCCTCCATCTCGGTCGCCATCCAGCTCGGAAGCGTGCCGATGCCAAGGCCGGCACGGATCACCTGCGCCATGCTGGCCAGGCTGTTGACCTCCAGGACCCCGCGCCGGGGCGCGCCGGACCGACGCCCCGCCTGCGCCAGCCAGTCGATGTCGGCCACCGGGGGGTGATAGCTGCCGAACAGGATAAGCCTGTGACGGTCCAGCTCGTCCACCGTCGCCGGCGTCCCGGCCCGGCCGAGATATTCGGGCGAGGCACAGATGTGCCACTCGATCTCGAACAGGTGCCGCTGGATCAGGTCGGGCTGCTTCGGCGGGTGCATGCGTATGGCGACGTCGGCCTCGCGCATCGCCAGGTCGAGGTCGCCGTCGTCGAGCAGCAGGCTCACCGTCACGTCCTGGTGCAGTTCGAGAAACTGCAGCAGACGCGGCGCCAGCCAGTTGCTGCCGAAGCCCACCGTGGTGGTGATCTTCAGCCGCCCGGCAGGCTTGTCGCGGCTTTCGGTCAGCAAAGCCTCGGTCATCGCCAGCTTGGCGAACACCTCGCGCACCGTCTGGTTCAGGCTCTCGCCCTGTTCGGTCAGGATCAGCCCGCGGGCATGGCGGTGGAACAGCGGCACCTGCAACGCCTCTTCCAGGGCCGAGATTTGCCGGCTGACGGCGGACTGGCTCAGGTTGAGCGTGTCGCCGGCATGGGTGAAGCTGCCGGCCTCGGCCACGGCGTGAAACACACGCAGCTTGTCCCAATCCATGGCTTACCCCGTCACGCGCCTCGGGGCAGCCTCGGGCGGGTCAGGCTTCGACCATCGCGCGACTCGGGGCGGCCTCCGTCAGCCACCTTTCAGCTTCCAGCGCCGCCATGCAACCCGTTCCGGCAGCGGTCACTGCCTGGCGGAACACCTTGTCCTGCACGTCGCCGGCGGCGAACACGCCCTCCACGCTGGTCTGCGTGCTGCCCGGCGTGGTGACCACGTAGCCCTCGCCGTCGAGCGCCACCTGGCCACGGAACACCGCTGTATTCGGCGTGTGGCCGATTGCAACGAAAACCCCGTCCACATCCAGCGTGCGTTCGGCGCCGGTTTCGAGGTCGCTCAGCCGGACCCCGGTCACGACGCTGGGCGTTCCGCCGCCGAGTATCTCCTCGACGATGCTGTTCCAGACCACGCTCACCTTGGGGTGCTCGAACAGGCGCCGCTGCAATATCTTTTCGGCGCGCAGGCTGTCGCGGCGATGGATCAGCGTCACGTGCTCGGCATGGTGGGTCAGGTACAGCGCCTCCTCCACCGCGGTGTTGCCGCCGCCGACGACGGCCACCCGCTTGCCGCGATAGAAGAACCCGTCGCACGTGGCGCAGGCCGACACGCCGGCGCCTTGATAGGCCTTCTCGGACGGCAGGCCGAGCCAGCGGGCCTGGGCGCCGGTCGCGACCACGACGGTGTCGGCGAGGTACACGTCCCCGGAATCGCCCACGCAGCGGAACGGGCGGCGGGAAAAATCGGCCTCCATGATCAGGTCCTGCACGATGGTGGTGCCGACATGCTCGGCCTGGGCCTGCATCTGCTCCATCAGCCAGGGCCCCTGGATCGCCTCCGAGAAGCCAGGGTAGTTTTCCACGTCCGTGGTGATCATCAGCTGGCCGCCGGGCTGCAGGCCGGCGACCAGGATCGGGGACAGGTTGCCGCGCGCGGCGTAGATGGCGGCGGTGTAGCCGGCCGGCCCGGCGCCGATGACGAGCAGGCTGGTGCGGTGGGTGTGCGGCATGGCTTGGTCCCGAAGACTCCTGACACGTTCGATATCGGTCGGCGGCCCGGCGCTGGCAAGCGGGCCCCTTCGGCTGCCCCAAGCCTGCAAACCCCTGTATGGTGGCGCAAAGACGCGGATTTCACGACGATGAGGGCTGACGGCGCTGAGCTTCCGGAGATCGACGCGATCGACCGCCGTATCCTGTCGGAGCTGCAGGAGGACGGCCGGATGACCAACGTGGAACTGGCGCGCCGCGCCGGCATCAGCGCCCCGCCCTGCCTGCGCCGCGTCAGGCGGCTGGAGGAGGCGGGCATCATCCGCGGCTACCACGCCGATACCGACCCGCAACTGCTGGGCTGGGAGGTCACCTTCTTCGTCATCGTCGGGCTGGAGAGCCAGCGCGAGGCGGCGCTGGCCGCGTTCGAGTCGCTGGTGAGCGCCTGGCCGGAGGTGCGGGAGTGCCACATGATCCGCGGCGGGGGGGATTTCCTGCTGCGCCTGGTGGCGCGCGGCACGGCGGCGGAAAACGAGCTCACCGCGCGGCTGACCGAGGCCACGGGTGTCGCGCGTGTGCAGACCTTGCAGACGATACGGACCAGCATGAACCGTACTGGCGTGCCCATCGCGACGTAAGCCTTCAGGGCGGTTGCACGGGTGGTGACGCCTGCGGCGGGTACTGCATGACCAGCGTATGCGACGAGTTCGAGATCCACAGATGCACCTTGCGCTGGAAATCGGCGCCCAGCACCACGTCTATTCCGGGTGACGTCTCGTCCATCACGAGAACGCTCATGTTGCGGAACGTGAGGTCACCCACAGTGATCGAGAAGGCGTGCCGGACGGCATCGACGCTGTGCGGGCCAAAGCCGGTTACCTTGAGACGACGCGCCGGATCGGTCCTGTCGAACGCCACCCCGAGTGACTGCGCGGCATCGCGGAAGATCGCCGTGCCGCCAGCACCGGTGTCGATCAGCGCACGGAATTTTCGGCCATCGATCAGCACGGAGACCTGCGGGCGCTTGTCGTCCTGGTCGACGGTCATCGCCGTGGTGTAGAGCGGTCCCTGGAGGTAGGCGCGCGGTCGGTCGCACGCACCACTCCATCGATAGAACCTTACTTCGGCGGCCGGCACGTCCAGGTCGATGTCGTAGTCGGACAAAAAGTCGGTGCTCAGCAGGCCGTCGGAACGCGCGCTGCCGAAATCCGCCGCCAAGACATGAAAATGCGATCCGTGCATGGCGCCGACCTGGAAGCTGTCCGCCACCACCTCGTCGCCCAGGCCGGCGCCGCCGACGCCTTCGAGCGTGTAAGGATCGCGGATGGCGCCCCGGAAGTGGTTTGCGGTGTCCGCGTCGGCGTGAAGTTTGAGACGGCGCGTGGCCGCGGTGCTCAGGATCGTGCTGAAGGCGCCCGTGTCCAGCTGAAGGGTTGCGGAACGGCCGTTGATGGCGACGTCCACCATGGAGGCGCTCTGCACGCGAGTGACGTGCAGTTGCGACGTGAGCGCAACGCTGCACCCGGCCTGAGCGAGGACTGGAGCGGCAAACGGCAGGATGACGCAAAGCCACCGGCACTTCATGGCTTTCCCGTATCATTTTCGGGTCGTGGGGTCCACGCTCGCTTGGCCCGGACTTTCCCTGCGTAGCCGGCCGGCCGGGATGGCCTGTCTGTCCATCCTGCTATACCCTGCCACCATGAACGCCATCACCCAACCGCCCGCCTGGACCGCCGCAAGCGTTCGCGCGCTCATGGAGCTGCCCTTCCCGGAGCTCGTCTTCCAGGCCGCCAGCGTGCATCGCGCGCACCACGATCCCGCGCGCGTGCAGATCAGCACGCTGCTCTCCATCAAGACGGGCGGCTGCCCCGAGGACTGCGCCTACTGCCCGCAAAGCGCGTCCTACGAAGCAGGCGTGCCGGCCAGCAAGCTGATGGACCTGGACGCGGTGCTGGCCCAAGCGCGCGCAGCCAAGGCGGCCGGCGCCTCGCGCTTCTGCATGGGTGCCGCCTGGCGCTCGCCGAAGGACCGGGACCTCGATGCGGTGTGCGCGATGGTCGAGGGCGTGCGCGCGATGGGCCTGGAAAGCTGTGTCACGCTCGGCATGCTGACCCCGCCGCAGGCCGCCCGGCTGCGCGATGCCGGGCTGGACTACTACAACCACAACCTGGACACCTCGCCCGAGCATTACGGCGCAATCATCACCACGCGGGTGTACCAGGACCGGCTGGACACGCTGGCGCATGTGCGTGATGCGGGCATCAAGCTGTGCTGCGGCGGCATCGTCGGGCTGGGCGAGGACGAGGCGGACCGGGCCGGCCTGATCGCCGCCCTGGCCAGCCTGCCAGTCCCGCCGGAAAGCGTGCCGATCAACGCGCTGGTGCGGGTTGCGGGGACGCCGCTCGCCGAAGCGGCGCCGGTCGACGCCATCGACTTCGTGCGCGTGATCGCGGCCGCACGGATCACCATGCCCGCCTCCCATGTCAGGCTGTCGGCCGGGCGCGAGCAGATGACGGACGAGGCGCAGGCGCTGTGCTTCCTGGCCGGCGCAAACTCGATCTTCTGCGGACCCCGGCTGCTGGTGACGTCCAACCCGGCGGCGGAGAAGGACCGCAGGCTGCTGGGCCGGCTGGGCCTCGCCGCGGCATCGTAGTGGACCAGTTCGCCGCGACCGCGACGGCGGACCATCTGTGGCGGCCTTACACGCAGATGCTGACCGCGCCCCCGCCGCTGCGCGCGCGCGCCACGCAGGGCTGCACCATCACGCTCGAGGACGGGCGCCGTCTGACCGACGGCATCGCTTCCTGGTGGACCGCCTGCCACGGCTACAACCACCCCCACATACGGGACGCCGTGAGCGACCAGCTCGCGCGCATGCCGCACGTCATGTTCGGCGGGCTGACGCACGAGCCGGCCGAGCGCCTGGCCGGGCGGCTGGCGGCATTGCTGCCCAGCGACCTCGACCATGTGTTCCTCGCCGAAAGCGGCTCGGTCGCGGTCGAGGTGGCGATGAAGATGGCGGCGCAATACTGGTTGAACCAGGGCGTGCGCACCCGACGCCGGTTCATGGCGTTCCAGGGCGGCTACCACGGCGACACCTTCGCCACGATGGCGGTGTGCGACCCGGAGGAGGGCATGCACGCCCTGTACAAAGGCCTGCTGGCCGACCAGCTGATCGCCCCCCTGCCCAGCGATCCGAGCTCGGCCGCGGCGTTCGACGACCTGCTGGCCCGGCACGCGCGCACGTTGGCCGGCATCCTGGTCGAGCCGCTGGTGCAGGGGGCGGGCGGCATGCTGTTCCACGACCCGTCCATGCTGCGGCACCTGCGTCGCGCGGCGGACGCGCACGGGCTGCCGCTGATCTTCGACGAAATCTTCACCGGCTTCGGCCGGACCGGCACGATGTTCGCCTGCGAGGCGGCGGGCGTGGTGCCCGACATCGTGACGCTGTCCAAGGCGCTGACCGGGGGCACCATGGCGCTTTCGGCCGCAATCGCCCGCACCCACATCTTCGAGGCGTTCCTCTCGGACGACCCGGCGCGGGCGCTCATGCACGGGCCCACCTACATGGCCAACCCGCTGGCCTGCGCGGCCGCGAACGCCTCGCTCGACCTGTTCGAGGCAGAGCCGCGCCTGGCGCAGATCGCCTCGATCGGCGCGCAGATGGCGCGCGGACTGCAACCCTGCCGCGGCCTGCGCGGCGTGCGAGACGTCCGGGTGATGGGCGCGGTCGGTGTGGTCGAACTGGACCGCATACACGACCTGAACGCGTTGAACGCCGCGTTCGTGGCGCGCGGCGTGTGGGTGCGGCCGTTCCGCAACATCGTCTATCTCACGCCCGCCTTCACCATCACCGAGGGCGAGCTTGCCCAGCTGACGGAGGCGGTGGTCGACGTGCTTGCGCGGGCTTCCGGCGAGCAGCTTACCTCAGAACTGATTCCAGTCAGGAGGGTAAAGCTGTAGGATCGGCCGCATGAACGTCATCGAACAGAACCGCGACACGTATCTCAGGCGGTCGCGCAGCCCCGGGCGTGTCGCGGCGATCGTCTGCGGCGTGGTGGTGTTCCACCTCGTCCTGATCACCGCGGTGGCCAATTGGCGCGGCTGGACGCCCAAGGTCGGGGAGGGCCTGATCAGGGTCAACATCGTCGGCGACCGCGCGACCCTCCAGCATCGGCCTGCCCAGCCGTAAAGCGGCAGGGCAGTGGACGCTGGCACGGATTCATGGCAATCCGGGCCGGCTGCGGGTGTGGTGGAACTGGTAGACGCGCCGGACTCAAAATTCGGTTCCGCAAGGAGTGTCGGTTCGATTCCGACCACCCGCACCATCGTTTCCAGCGTGACCCGGGCTACACTTTCATGCGGGCCAGGGCGCGTTCGTAGGCGGCGGTGATCGCGCGTCGGCGGACGTGTCGGCCGTCGCGCACCAGCCATTGGCCGCCCGCCATGACGTGGCGCGCGGGGGCGGGGGACGCGGCGAAGATCGCCGCGTCCAGCCAGAAATCCGGCTTCATCCCGGCGACCTCCGGCGCAGGTTCGATGACCACCAGGTCAGCGCGGCAGCCCACGCGCAACGCGCCCACCGGCCGCGCCGCCGCCTGCGCCCCGCCGGAGGCTGCGGCCTGCCATAGCGTGCGGCCGGTATGGCCGGTCTGCCCGGCCAGCACGTTGCGCTTCCGGGCGTGCAGCCGCTGGCTGTACTCCAGCAGCCGCAGCTCGGCGAAAGCGTCCAGGCCCACATGGCTGTCTGTGCCGACGCCGAACCGTCCGCCGGCGCCGACGAACGCGGGCATCGTGAAGATGCCGTCGCCGAGGTTGCCTTCCGTGGTCGGACACAGGCCGGCGACCGCGTTGCTGCGGGCCAGCGCGCCGCGTTCGGCGTCGGTCATGTGCGTGCAGTGGATCAGGCACCAGCTCGGCCCCACCGGCGCCCGGTCCAGCAGCCAGGCAACCGGCGACGTGCCGTAGGCGGCCAGGCACGCCGTCACCTCGGCACGCTGCTCGGCCGCATGGAGGTGGATGGGCGCCGAAGCGTCGATGGCGGCCAGGCCGTTCGCCGCCTCCGTCAACGAGGCGGCCGGAACCGCGCGCAGGCTGTGCGGCGCCAGGCCGAAGCGCAGCGCCTCGCCCTCCCCGGCGCGCGCGTGCTGCAGCATGGCCAGTGCCGCATCGGGCGAGGTGCGAAACCGGACCTGTCCCCCCTGCAGCGGCGCGCCGCCGAAATCCCCTGTCTGGTAGATGCCGAACAGCAGTGTCAGGCCGATGCCGGCCTGCTCGGCGCCCTCGACCACCGCCTCGGCCATCGCCGGCCGGTGCGCGTAGGGTGTGCCGTCGCGCTGGTTCTGCAGGTAGTGGAACTCGACGAGCGAGGTGAAGCCGCCCTCAAGCAGTCGCATCCCGAGATAGGCGGCAACCGGCGCCAGCGTGTCCGGCTCGACCGCTTCCGCTGCGCGGTACATCGCCTCCCGCCAGCTCCAGAAATCCCCACCCCCGCCGGCGAACTCGGTGCGCCCGGCAAAGCTGCGCTGGAACGCGTGGCTGTGCAGGCTGGGAATGCCGGGCAGCAGCGCGCCCGCGACGTGGTCGGCAGCCCGGCCGGCGCCGATGCCGGTGATCGTGCCGCGCTCGTGGCTGATCAGTGGCCGGGCCACCCACCCAGTCTCCAGCAGCGCCCAGTCGGCGGACAGGCTCGGCATCGTGCGTCGTCCAGGACGTGACTCTGACGGAATGGCAGTCGGGCCGAGTGTGAACCGCCCTTGCCCGGTGGCAAAGCGCGGGGACGGGGCAGGTCCATCTTGCAGTCCCGGGTGTAGCGTCGCCAAACTGCCTGCGTCCAGTTCGCCGCGTTCTGCACGCGCCGGCGCTCCGGTAAGCTGACAGCGCGTCGCCCGCCCGCGCGTTTCATTGGCGAGCAGACCGGCATGCGTCATGATGGAGAAGCAATGACCGGCGCCGATGCGGTCTGGTTCGCCAACCTGGCCACCATGCAGCCGGGGCGCGGCGCCTACGGCGCGGTCGCGGACGGCGCCCTGGCGGTGCTGGACGGGCGCATCCTCTGGGCCGGCGCGGCCGCGGAGTTGCCGCAACCGCTGGTCACGCCCGCGACCGGCATCCACGACCATCCCGGCTGCTGGATCACCCCTGCGCTGATCGACTGCCACACGCATCTGGTGTTCGGCGGCGAGCGCTCGGCCGAGTTCGAGGCCCGGCTCGCCGGCGACAGCTACGAGGCGGCCGCCCGTCGCGGCGGGGGCATCCTCTCCACCGTGCAGGCGACGCGGGCGGCGACTGAGGCCGAACTGGTGGCGCTGGCCCGGCCGAGGCTGCGCCGGCTGCTGGCCGACGGGGTGCGCACCGTCGAGATCAAGTCCGGCTACGGCCTGTCGCTCGACTCCGAGCTGAAGATGCTGCGCGCCGCCCGCGCGCTCGGCCGCGAGCACGGCATAAGGGTCAGGACCACGCTGCTGGCCGCACACGCCGTGCCGCCGGAGTTCGCGGGCGGCGCGGACGCCTATGTGGACCACATCCTGGGCGACATGCTGCCTGCCGCGTTGGCGGAGGGCCTGGTCGACGCGGTGGACGCGTTCGCCGAGACGATCGCGTTTTCACCGGCGCAGACCGCCCGCCTGTTCGCCAGCGCGGCGGCACTCGGCCTGCCCGTCAAGCTGCACGCCGACCAGCTCACGGAGGGCGGCGGCGCGGCCCTGGCGGCCGCGTTCGGCGCGCTGTCGGCCGACCACCTCGAATACGCCTCGCAGGCCGGGATACGCGCCATGGCGAAGGCAGGCACGGTCGCCGTCCTGCTGCCAGGCGCCTACGCTACCGTGGGCGCCCGCCAGCCGCCGCCGGTGGCCGCGTTGCGTGCGCATGGCGTACCGATCGCGATCGCCACCGACTGCAACCCTGGCTCCTCGCCGATGTGCTCGCTGCTGCTGGCCGCGAACCTTGCCTGCTCGCTGTTCCGCCTGACGCCGGAGGAGGCGCTGGCCGGCATGACGCGCGAGGCCGCCCGAGCGCTGGGCCTCGCCCAAGAGACGGGCACTCTGCAACCGGGTCGGGCGGCCGAGTTCGCGGTCTGGCGCATCGGCCACCCGCGCGAGCTGGCCTACTGGATGGGCGGCCTGTCGCCGCTGCATGTCTCCTGCGGCACCGGCTGAGTCGGGTTCAGGATTTCGGGCCGCTCATCGTCGCCATCGGCACGTAATAGGCCGGGAACATCGCCTTCAGCGCCGCCACCTTCGGCATGTCGTTGAACACGATGTAGGGGTAGGTCGGATGCGTCTCCAGGAAATCCTGGTGGTAGGCCTCGGCAGGGTAGAAGCCGCGCAGCGGGTCCACCCGCGTCGCGATCGGGGCGTGGAACGCGTGGGCCGCCTCCAGCTGCGCGATGTAGGCGGCCGCTACCCTCTGCTGCTCGGGCGTCGCGTAGAACAGCTCGGAGCGGTACTGCGTGCCGCTGTCTGGCCCCTGCGCGTCCTTCATCGTCGGATCCAGGGCGACGCTGAAGAAGATCTGCAGGATGCGGCCGTAGCTGATCGCCTTCGGGTCGTAGGTAATCTGCACCGACTCCGCATGGCCGGTCTCGCCGCCGCTGACCGTCTCGTAATCGGCGGTGGACCGCTCGCCGCCGCTATAGCCGGCCAGCACGCGCTGCACCCCGCGCACGTGCTCGAACACGCCTTGCACGCCCCAGAAGCAGCCGCCTGAGAGCACCGCCGTCTGCGGGCCGGAGGCCGGGGCCGCGTCGACGGCCGGCGGGGGGACGACATGCATGTCCTCGGCGCCCCGTGCCGGCGCACGCAGGATGGTGCCGGCGAGGAGCACGGCGCCGGCGCCGCCCAATGCCGCCTTGGCGAGGGTCCTCATGCGTTGGTTCCCTTGTGGAATGTGAGTGCTACGCCGTTCATGCAGTAGCGCAGGCCAGTGGGCTTCGGCCCGTCATCGAAGACGTGGCCCAGATGGCCGCCGCAGCGCGCGCAATGCACCTCGGTCCGCTCCATCATCAGGCTGCTGTCGCTCTCGGTGGACACCGCGTGCTCCAGCGGCAGGTAGAAACTCGGCCAGCCGGTGCCGCTGTCGAACTTGGTCGCCGACGCGAACAGCGGCAGGGCGCAGCCGGCGCAATCGTAGCGGCCGGCCGAGAACTCGTGGTCCAGCGGACTGGACCCTGGCGCCTCTGTGCCCTGCCGGCGCAGCACGTCGTACGCTTCGGGCGAGAGGAGGCGCTGCCACTCCGCATCGGTATGCGTCACGGCGAAGCGTTCGGTCGCCCGCGCGGCGCGGCGCGGCGCGGCCAGCCATCCCAGCAGCGCCAGGCAGGCCGAGCCTGCGAGCAAGTGGCGTCGTGTCATCGATACTGCTCCTTCAACTCGTCGCACGCGCGTCCCATGTCCGATGGGCCGCTCGCATCGTGGTCCGGGCCGACACGACGTAATTTTCTGCGCGCGAGGACGAATACAAGGGCGATGACACCGGACATGACCGTTCAGCCCTCCGAGACCGCCGCGCGCGTGCATCCTGCCATGGTGCGGATCACCCATTGGGTGGGCGCCGCCGCAGTGATCGCCATGACGCTGAGCGGCTGGGCGATCTACAACGCGTCCCCGATCCTGCCCTTCGTGTTTCCGCCTTCGCTGACGCTGGGGGGCTGGCTCGGCGGCGGCATCGCCTGGCACATCGCTTCCATGTGGGTGCTGATCGCCGACGGCGCGGCCTACCTGGCCTGGGGCCTGGCGAGCGGCCATTTCAGGCGCGATTTCCTGCCGCTCAGCGCTCGCGGCGTGGCTCGCGACTTCTGGGCCGCGCTGACCCTGCGCCTGGTGCATCGGCTGGGCAGCTACAACGCCGTCCAGCGCCTGCTCTACGTGCTCGTGCTGGCGGCCATCGTGCTGGCCGTGCTCAGCGGCCTGTCGATCTGGAAGCCGGTCCAGCTCGGCTGGCTGACCTGGCTGTTCGGCGGCTACGATTTCGCCCGTCGCATCCACTTCGCCCTGATGTCCGGGATCGTGGCCTTCCTGGTGGTCCACGTGGTGCTGGTGGCCCTGGTGCCGTCCACCCTGGTGTCGATGATCACCGGCGGCCGTCGGCCGGCCGAACCCGGGCGGGCCTGAGCCGTGGTCAGGCGCAGCGACCACCTGACCCAGCTCCGCAAGCTGGAGCGCCGGCACCTGCTGCGCGGCGGCCTGTCCCTCGGCGCGGCCGCCATGCTCGGCGGCTGCGACCTGTCGACCAAGGATGGCGTGGTCGACCGGGTGCTGTGGAGCATGCTCCGCTTCAACGACCGCGTGCAGGCCGCGCTGTTCGACCCGAACCGGCTGGCGGCCACGTTCCGGCCGGACCAGATCACCCGCCCCTTCAAGTTCAACGCCTATTACCCGGTCAGCCAGGTCCGCAAGCCGGACCCCGACTGGCAGCTTGAGGTGTCCGGCCTAGTGGGCGAGGACAAATCCTGGTCGCTGGACGAGCTGCGCGCGCTGCCGCAGGACTCCCAGATCACCCGCCACATCTGCGTGGAGGGGTGGAGCCAGATCGGGCAGTGGTCCGGCGTGCCGCTCGGCCTGTTCCTGCGCCGCATCGGCGCCGACCTGCGCGCGCGCTACGTGGGGTTCGAGTGCTTCGACGACTACTCGTCCAGCATAGACATGGCCTCCGCGCTGCACCCGCAGACCATCCTGGCGCTCGATTTCGAGGGTGCGCCGCTAACCCCCGAATGGGGTGCGCCGGTACGGCTGCGCATCCCGACCAAGCTCGGGTTCAAGAACCCCAAGAACATCGCAGCCATCACAGTGACCAACACTTACCCTGGCGGGTATTGGGAAGATCAGGGCTACAACTGGTTCAGCGGGTCGTAGAACGGTCGGCCGTCATCGCAGCACGTCACGCGGCGACCTGACGCGATCGAGCACCGCCGGGTCGCTGCACGCGACGATCCGCGGCCGCAGGCGGTCGGGGTCGAACGGACGCGACGCCCTCAACTGCCTGAGTGCGATCCACTGCAGCGGCCGCTGCCGCCACGATGTCTTCGGCACCCCCGACCTCGCCAGGTAGTCGCGCACCATCGTATCGGCGTATTCCGGCAACCCCTCGTAACCGCTGCGATAGATCAGGTCCTTGATCGCGGCGTTCTGCAGCCGGCCGCGGGCCTGGCGCACCATGCGCCTGAACTGCCGCCGCAGGTCGGCGGGCTTGAACAGGGACAGCGAGCCTATGGCGTAGCCTGCCTCGGCGACGCCGGCGATGCGCCCGTCCACCCAGGGCTGCCCGCGCGCGTCCAGGTCGTGCGCCGCCATCGAGCCGAGCAGGCCGTCGCCCCAATAGATGCCGATGGGCAGGCGTATGCCGCGCTCGACCATGCGGTCGATGAACTCCGGCCGGAACGCATGCAGTTGCCCGTGCAGCACGCCGCCGCGCTCGAGCGTCGCCCGGGTCGCGTGCCGCATCGTTCGCCCGTTCGTGCACACGCCGGTCGCTGCAACCGCACCGGGGCGGCGGTCCAGTTCGGCCGCCAGGCCTTCGAACGCTGTGGGGGTGAACGTCACGTAGCCGTCGACATAGATGTAGGTGCGCGCCGGCACGCGCAGGATGACGTTGAAGGCGTTGATCGCGTTCGACTTGTCGCCCGCAGGGATCGTCACGATCATGAAATCGAGATTGCTGCCGCGTGCGTAGTCCGCCGCCCGCGCGGCGCTCTCGTCGGTCGATCCGTTGACGATCAGGCAGACCAGGACGCGCCGTCCCGCCGCAGCCGCGTCGATCGCCTTCAGGCAGGACACGATGACGTCCTGCTCGTTCTGGCAGAACACAGCGACGTTCCAGTCCCAGGCTGCGGGCAGGCTCATCGGACCGCTCCGTTCCGGGTCAGGCCGCCACGCGCGACTGCGCCAGGATGGCGCGGAACTTGACGTATGCAAACGAGCGGTCCGGGCGCGGCGCGTCCGACAGGAACGCCTCGCTCACCTCCCTGATGCGGCCGGGGAACAGGGCCTTGATCGCCCGGTCGGCCGCGTCCACGCCCGGCAGCGCACGCAGCCGCAGCAGTTCGGCCTCCATCCCCGCTGCGCAGGCGACGGTGCGGCGGTCTTCCACCAGCGGCTTTTCCGAAAGGTCGACGAAATGCTGCATCAGCGCCTCCAGCCGCGCATCCACCACGCTGCGGTCCGCCTGCACGCTGTCCGCGCTCCAGAGCGCATAGCCGCGGGCGATCTTCACCAGTGCCTCTCCGGCGCTGCGGTAGATGTAGTGCGACACCCAGCTGTTGTCGGCACTGACGGCATCGACGGGCACGTTGATGCCGCGCAGCTTGCCCATGTGGTGGCAGGGCGCCCCGTCCTCGAGCCGGTAGGCGAACGGCTGCTCCATCGTCGGATACGGGAAGTGGCAGTGCGAATCCCAGAACAGATTCGAGCGCACCAGGCTCTTGAACACGGGGTCCACCGCCGGGTCGCGCAGGACGAAACGGCGCGGACTTGGCACGTCCTGCCAGCTGTCGTCCGCTGCGGCGGCGAAGGTCAGCCAGCGCAGGGCCACCGCCTCCACGTGCTGATGCTCGTGCCAGCCTATGACGTCGGCCACCGAGCCGAACATGCCCGGCCGAAACGAAAAATACTCGTCGATGTCCAGGACCATGGTCCAGCGGTAATCCACCAGGTCGGGCAGGACCTTGAAGGCGTGGCCATAGGCCTTCCATTGGGCGCGTGACACGGGGCTGAGCTCGTTGCGCACCCAGGTGATCTCGCCAAGCTCGGCCAGCCGGCCCAGCAGGTCGTCCGACCCGTCATCGTTGTCGTTGCTGTAGATCGCGACGTGCTCGAACCCCACGGCGCGGTGGTGTGCGATCCAGTCGAGCAGGTAGGGGCCCTCGTTGCGCGCGGTGGCCAGAACGGCGGCCATGCGGCGTGGCGTCAGGCTGCGGCGCGCCAGGGCATGCAGCGCCAGCCCAGCCTGGGGGCGCAGCGCGCCGGTCTGCAGCACGGCCACATGGTCTTCGGCCGCGGACGAGACGGCCAGGCGGGTGGCAGGGCGCCCGGCCGCGTCCCAGGCGAGCAACGACGGCAGCGCCCCGTCCACCCATGGGTCGCCCGGCATGGCGCGGCGCAGCAGCGCCATGCCGGCAGGCCGTGCCATCAGCTCCTGCGCCAGCTTCGCCAGCTCGTCGACGGGCAGCAGCCGCAGAAGCGCCTCGGCCAGAGCGAGCCTGACCGCACCGCCGTGCAGCTGCGCCATCAGCACCGCGGCCGACATCGGCGGGCGGACTGCCAGGGCCATCTCCGCCAGGATGGCCCGTCCGGCCTGCGTCGGCATGTCGTGGGGCACCGGATGCAGCTCGAACCGGTCCAGCGCGGGGTCGCCCATCCGGTCGAACAGCACCCGGTTCGGCTTGCCCACGGGCACGCCGGTGACGACGCCAAGCTGGCGCAGGGGGACGACCGGGTGGTGCAACGCCACCCGCCCGTCGGGCGCGGGTTTAACCCGCACGGTCACCACAGGGCCCTTGAATCCGTCGCCCTCCACCTCGATCGGGCGCCCGTCGACCGCCATCAGAAAGCCGGCTTGCAGCGCGCCGCGCGGCACGCAGACGAGCAATGCCGCCTGCGGCGTCACGAGTTCGGCCATGACGATCTCGCCATCCTGTTCGACGGCGAGCCAGTTGCCGCGGCCGGTGCGCGGCACGAACAGGTCGATCGCCACCAAAGCGCCGGGGTCGGGAGCGCTCAGGTCTTGGCCGCCGCCACGTATTGGCCGATCACCCGGTCCAGCACGTCCAGCGGCAGCGCGCCGGACAGCAGGCCCGCGTCGTGGAAATGACGGATGTCGAATTTCGGCCCAAGCGCCGCGCGCGCCTGGGCACGCAGCCGCAGCCAGGTCAGCTTGCCCACCATGTAGCTGCAGGCCTGGCCGGGCCATACGCAGTAGCGCTCGACTTCCGTGACCGCAGCGGTCTGCTTCTCGCCCAGCGTGTCGACGAAGTACTTGACCGCCTGCTCGCGGCTCCACCCTTGCGCGTGCATGCCGGTATCGACCACCAGGCGCACGGCGCGGAACAGCGCCCCCTGCATCTGGCCGATATGGCCGAGCGGGTCGTCGTCGTACATGCCCATCTCGACGGCCAGTTGTTCGGCATACAGCGCCCATCCCTCGCCGTAGCCTGAAAAGAACACGATCTTTCGGATCAGCGGCAGATCCTTCATTTCCTGGGCCAACGTCAGCTGCAGATGGTGGCCTGGGATGCTCTCGTGGAACGTCAGCGTGGGCAGCGCCCAGCGCGGCACCTCGGCGGTGTCGCGCAGGTTGATGTAGTAGGCGCCCGGGCGCGAACCGTCGAGCGTGCCCGGCTGGTAGTAGCCGCCGGGAGAGCCGGCCTCGATCGCCTTGGGAACGCGCCGGATCTCGACCGTCGCCTTGGGCAGCGCGCCGAAATACTGGGGCAGCTTGCCCTGCACCACCCGCACCTTCCCGTTCAGGTCGGCGATCAGCGTGTCCTTGCCCGCATCGGTGTCCGGATAGATGTAGGCAGGGTTTGCGGCCAGGGCGGCCAGCCGAGCGCCGACCGAACCTTGGGTGAAGTTCTGCGCCCGCAGCAGCGTGTCGATGCCCGAGGAGAGTTCGGCGACCAGCCGCAGCCCGGTCTGATGGATCTCCGACGGCGACATCGACGACGTCGTGTAGCTCTTCAGAGACAACGCGTAGTAGTCGCCGCCCTTCGGCAGCCGCGCCACCCCGGCCGTGTGCACGGCATGCGTCCGTGCGTCCCTGAAATGGTCTGCCTGGCGCGACAGGGCTGGCAGGATTTGCCTGGTGTAGATGTCCGACGCCCGGCCGGCGTAGTCGCCGGTCAGCCCGGCCGCCTTCGACCGGCGCACCAGGGAGGCGACCAGAGTCGCCTTTTCGGCCGGCGTGTCCAGGAACGACTTCATCTGGATCAGCGTCTTGTCGATGACGAAATCGGGCGGCACCACGCCCGCACCGGAATCGTGGCGTATCCGCTCCAGCTCCTGGTCCATCGACCGCGGAATGGCGTCCAGCCGCGCGATGTAGGCCTCCGCGTCGGCGGCCGTCTTGATCTCGTGCTGGGTGTCGAGGAAGTCGGGCGCGTCGTGATAGGTGCCGACCAGCTGGCTGACCACGTAGGGGGTCTGCAGGCTGCCGCCGTTGTAGTCGAACGCGTCGTAGCCGGCCTGTATCAGCTGCAGCTCGTAGAGCACGGTGTCGTAGCTGGCCACGTCGACGCCGGACAGGGAGCCGCGGTCGATCGTCCGCAGCGCCGCGATACGGGCGGCGTTGTCGCGCCGGTCTTTCGCATCGGCGGCCATGGAGACGTCGCTCAGGCGCGACTTCAGCGGCGCCAGCGCCCCGTGGTCCAGTCCGAGCGAGGTTGCAGCCTCAGGGTTGCGCTGCAGCTGCTCCTGCACGAAGCGGTCGAACAAGGCATGCAGCTTCGCCGACTGTCCGGTCGCCTCGCCTGGATGTGCGGCGCGCCCAAGGGCGTCGCTTGCGGGTGCGGCGCGCCCCAGCCCGGGTGCCAGCCCGGCCGCAGCCATGGTCATCAGCAGGGAGCGGCGGTGCATGCGGGCCTCGCAGGGTTGGTTCCGCAATGGATAGACGATGCGGCCGCTACGGCAAGCCTGGTCCTGATGCCGGCGCCGTGCCGTAGGAGCGCGCCATCGCCGCGATCGCGCCGAGCTTGTCGTGGAAGGCCGACCAGTCGTCCTGTGCGGCGATCGGCGCCCAGATGCGCTCGACCTCGTCGATCAGCATGGTGCAGGGCGCGGATGCGGCGAAATAGGGCTGGTCCAAGCGCGACGCGTCCAGCGGCTCGTACGCCTGGAGCAGGGCGGAGAAGCTGTCGAAGCCCTCGCCGTGGTAGAACGCGGCGCGGGCGTTGCGGGCGGCGCGTGCGGCGCTGCCTGCGCCGCAGAACCAGTCGAAGAACACCTGCTCGAACGGCGCCCGGCTCGCCTGCAGGAAGTCCCACAGCGCCTGCGCCAGCGCCGCGTCTTCGGCCTCCGACCGCGGCGCCAGACCCAGGCGGCGAAGCACCTGGCCGGCCAGCGCGCGCCGGAACGCCGGCACGAACACCGACAGCGCCTGTTCCAGCGCCGCCTTCGGGGCCAGCGGCAGCAGGCATTCGGCCAGCCTGACCAGGTTCCACAGCAGCGTGTCGGGCTGGCGCCCGTAAGCGTAGAGGCCGGAATGGTCGAAATAGGCGGCGGTGAACGCTGGGTCGAACACCGGCAGGAAGCGCCACGGGCCGTAATCGAAGCTTTCCCCGGTGATGTTGATGTTGTCGGTATTCAGCACGCCGTGCACGAAGCCCGCCGTCATCCATTGCGCGCCCATGCGCGCCACGTTCAGGCAGGTCTGTTCCAGCAGGGCGGCCGCGCGTTCCGCCGCGCCCTCCCGCCAGCATTCGGGCATGGCGACGCCGATCGCGTGATCGACCAGCCTGGCCAGCGAGGCCTCGTCGTCGAGGAACGCGAAGCGCTGGAAAGTGCCGATTCGGATGTGCGTGTGGCTCAGACGCACCAGCACCGAGGAGCGTGTGGGCGACGGCTCGTCCCCGCGCACCAGGTCCTCGCCGGTCTCGACCAGGGAAAAGCTCTTGCTGGTGTAGACGCCGAGCGCTTCCAGCATCGACGTCGCCAGCACCTCGCGCACCCCGCCCTTGAGCGTCAGCCGCCCGTCCGCCGTGCGCGACCACGGCGTGGTGCCGCTGCCCTTGGTGGCCAGGTCGAGCAGGCGCCCGTCCAGCGTGTCGTGCAGCTGGGCGAACAGGAAGCCGCGCCCGTCGCCGAGCTCCGGATTGTAGGCGCGGAACTGGTGGCCGTGGTAGCGCAGGGCCAGCGGGCGTTCGAAGCTCCCCGGCAGGGGTTCGAACCGGCCGAAATGGCCGATCCATTCCGCGTCGCTCAGCCCGCCCAGGCCGACCCGTTCGGCCCAGGCCTGGTTGCGGTAGCGCAGGACGTGGGCGGGAAAACGGGCGGCCTCGACCACGTCGTAGAAGGCGGGGCCGAGCTCGGCGTGTCGGGTGGATGGCGTGTAGGGCACTGTGCGTTCCTAGAGCAGCGATGCAGGATAGCCCAGTACGGCGGCGCCCGGCCCGCCGATCACGATCCCTCGTAGCCGGACTTGCACCCGCGGAGCTCTGCCGGTAGAACCTTGCCCCTGATCGCGCGCTCCGGGCCTGTATGGGCATGCCCGGCCGCGACGCTCGCGCTTACGCCACCCCGGCGCGCGCGGGGCCCAGCGTACGAGGAGTATCGAAATGCCCAAGATGAAGACGAAGTCTTCGGTCAAGAAGCGCTTCAAGATCACCGCCACCGGCAAGGTGCTGGCCGGCCCGGGCAAGAAGCGGCACAACCTGTCCGCGCGGCCGCAAAAGGCGATCCGGTCCAACCGGGGCAGCCAGACCCTGACCCATGCGGACGGCCTGACCGTCAAGCAATGGGCCCCGTACGGTCTCGGCTAGGGCGCCTGGCTGACTCGAGCAGTCAGCCGGACACGCCCGACCAACACTGATCAGGAGCGCTATAGATGGCACGCGTCAAACGGGGCGTAACCAGCCACGCCCGGCACAAGAAGGTCCTCAAGCAGAGCAAGGGCTTTTTCGGCCGTTCCTCGACCAACTACCGCATTGCGCTGGAGCGGCTGGAAAAGTCGCTGCAATACGCCTATCGCGACCGGCGGGTGAAGAAGCGCGAGTTCCGCGCGCTGTGGATCCAGCGCATCAACGCGGCGGTGCGCGAGCACGGCATCACCTACAGCCGCTTCATCCACGGCCTGAACCAGACCGGCATCGAGATCGACCGCAAGGTGCTGGCGGCGATCGCGTTCGACGATCCCGGCGCGTTCTCGGAGATCGTGCGTGCGGTGCAGGCGACGATGGAGGCGCA
>CALMVI010000092.1 GCA_937873095.1 uncultured Acetobacteraceae bacterium
GTCGTTCCCAGGCACAGGACGCAAAATCTGTCCTATGCTAGCGCGCATGGGGCAGAGCCCCTGGCCTTCCTCAGTGCACGGCGACCCGGACCTCGCGCTCGCCGATGCCCGGCTGCACCCGCACAACCTGCTCGATCTGTCCCGGCGCCGCCCCTGCATCGACGATGGCCTGCGCCACCTCGCGCCCTGATGACGAGGCCGAGGCAGCCTGTTCGGCCTGCGAATCGGGGCCAACCGAGGCCGGTATCGAGGTGGTGACGGTGAACAGCACGTCCGGCTTGCGCGCCAGCGCCCGGCGGACCGCCGCAACCAGCGCCTCGCGATACTCCGGGTTCGGCGTGGAGTAGCGGATGGTCACCAGGGAGGGCGAGGGCGCGACCGCCGGCGCCGCATGCGGCACGACCGGCGGCCGGCCGGCATTGGCGTCGAAGTCGCGCTGGTCGACCAGGTGGCAGCCCGCGACGAGCGCCGGCACGGACAGGCAGAGTCGGGCGGCCGCGCGAGGCTTCATGCGCCGGAAGCTACAGGCCCGCCGCGCGCCCGCAAGTCCCGCCGGACCGCGCGCGCCAACTGGACATGGGGGAAGGGTTTCGACAGAACACCATCGCCCGGACGGCTATGCGCCGCCGGCAGTCAATTTGGAGATCGACGGGCTGATGGCGGTGAACGTTGCGATCAACGGGTTTGGCCGAATCGGGCGGCTGGTGCTGCGCGCCATGATACAGAGCGGGCGCACCGACCTCGAACCCGTCGCCATCAACGATCTGGGCAGCGTGGAGGCCAACGCCCACCTGTTCCGCTACGACAGCGTGCACGGCCGTTTCCCCGGTGAGGTGAGGGTCGATGGCGACAGCCTGACCATCCAGCATAACGGCCGCAGCTGGGGTCCCATCCGCGTCTCCGCCGAGCGCGACCCCTCCAAGGTGCCCTACCAGGGCGTGGACGTGGCGATGGAGTGCACCGGCCTGTTCACCAGCAAGCAGGCCGCCTCCGCCCTGATCGCGGCCGGCGCCAGGCGCGTGCTGGTGTCCGCCCCGGCCGACGGGGTGGACGCGACCATCGTGTTCGGCGTCAACCAGACGATCCTGACGCCCGCGATGACGGTGGTCAGCAACGCGTCCTGCACCACCAACTGCCTCGCACCGATGGCCAAAATCCTGCACGAGGCCTACGGCGTCGAACGCGGCTACATGGTGACCATCCACAGCTACACCGGCGACCAGAAGACGGTGGACACGCTGCACCGCGACCTGCACCGCGCGCGCGCGGCCGCGCTGTCGATGATCCCCACCAGCACGGGTGCGGCCAAGGCGCTGGGGCTGGTGCTGCCGGAATTGGCGGGCAAGCTGGACGGCACGTCGATCCGGGTGCCCACGCCCAACGTGTCGCTGGTGTCGCTCGACGTGAACCTGTCCAGGCCCGCGACGGTGGCCGAGGTGAACGCGCTGTTCCGCAGCGCCGCCGAAGGGCCGATGCGGGGCATCGTCGACTACAACGCGGAGAAGCTGGTCAGCAGCGACTTCAACGGGGTCGCCGCGTCCTGCACGTTCGACGCCACGCAGACGGCGAGCGTGGACGGCGGCAGGATGGTGCGCGTGGCCGGCTGGTACGACAACGAATGGGGTTTTTCCAGCCGCATGTCAGACACCGCAGCACTCTGGGGAACCCTGTAGCGGGCGCCCGTCGCCGGCACGCAAGCGGGCAGCGCCGCAAGTCCCCTCAGGAGGCAGGATGTTCAAGACCATCGACGGCATAGACGTTCGCGGCAAGCGCGTGCTGCTTCGCGTCGACCTCAACGTGCCGGTCCGCGACGGCCGCATCACCGACCTCAGCCGCATCGAACGCGTCTCCCCCACGATCAGCGAACTCGCCAGGTCCGGCGCCAAGGTCATCGTGGTCAGCCATTTCGACCGGCCGCGCGGGCAAAGGGTGGAGTCGATGTCGCTCCGCCCGGTCTCGGCCGCGATGCGGGACGTGCTCGGGCTGGACGTGTTCTTCGCCGATGACTGCCTGGGCCCGGTCGCCGAGGACGCGGTCGCCAGGCTGGAGCCGGGCCAGGTGCTGATGCTGGAGAACACGCGTTTCCATCCGGGCGAGGAGGAGAACGACCCGGACATGGCCCGCCGCCTCGCCGCGCTGGCCGACATCTACGTCAACGACGCGTTTTCCTCGGCCCACCGCGCCCATGCCAGCACGGAGGGGGTGACGCGCCACCTGCCCAGCCACGCAGGGCGCCTGATGCAGCGCGAGATCGAGGCGCTGTCGGCGGCGCTGGACCACCCCGACCGCCCGGTCTGCGCCATCGTCGGCGGGGCCAAGGTCTCCACCAAGCTCGCGCTGATCGGCAACCTGCTCGGCCGCGTGGACGTGCTGGTCATCGGCGGCGCCATGGCCAACACCTTCCTGGCCGCACAGGGCGTGGGCGTCGGCCGTTCGCTGCAGGAGCCCGACATGCACGACACCGCCCGCGGCATACTCAACCAGGCGCGCCAGGGCGGCTGCGACATCGTGCTTCCCGTCGATGCGGTCACGGCGACGGAGTTCCGCGCACACGCCCCCACACGCGTCGTGCCCATCGGGCAGGTACCGCCTGACGCGATGATCCTGGACGTGGGGCCGGCGACCGTCGCCGCCATCACCGAGAGGCTGCCCGCGATGCGCACGCTCGTCTGGAACGGGCCCCTGGGCGCGTTCGAAACCCCGCCCTTCGATGCGGCCACCGTGTCGCTGGCGCGTGCCGTGGGTGCCGCGACCAAAGCCGGCCGCCTCCGCTCGGTCGCCGGCGGCGGCGACACGGTGGCGGCGCTGAAGCATGCCGGGGTCAGCCAGGAGATGAGCTACATCTCCACCGCCGGCGGCGCCTTTCTCGAATGGATGGAGGGCAAGATCCTGCCCGGCATACTGGCGCTGCAGTCTCTGGACGGCGTGGCGATCCCTGGCTAGCCGCCCAGCTTTGGCTGGCGCAGCACGGCCCTGCAGAAAGTTGCGCAAGCTTCGTGAAAATTGTTGATAACGAAGTCTTAGGACGTCATGGTCGCCCCATGAGGCAACTGATACGAGCGGCTTCGGCCCTGGGATGCATCGTGGTGCTCGCGGCAGCGGCGCCGGACGGCATGTCTGTCGACATAGGAGACGTCGGGCCGCTGGCCAAGGCGCAGCCTGGTCCCGCGAAGACGGTGGCTTTCCAGAACACCATGTATCAGGCGGCACCCGTGCCGGACCAGGACGTGGCCGCCCCCCCAGGCGCGGTCCAGACCGAAGCGCAGATCGCGCCGAAGATGCTGAGTGCCACCACCCTGTTCCAGGGCGACGGCTACGCCAGCGGATCGAGCCAGCAGGCGACGCTGGACCGGCGCAAGGCGGCCGCCGCCGGTCTGGGGCTGAGCGTTCCGGTCAACTGATCGACGGAGGCACGGCGGTCACCTCCGGCCGCCCGGTCGCCGCACCAGCAGCCAGGCGATGCCGGCCGAGACGCACACGGCATAGGCCAGCCCCATCTGCGTCATCGACACCGGCACGCCCGGGATCAGGTAGTCCGCATCTTCGCACAGCTTGGCGGGCCGCGCCGGCATAGCCGCCAGGCGCTGGGCCATCGTCATGCCGGTGAAGTCCGGCGCCGCGCAGGACGGCACCGGGTCGGGCCACCAGCGCTGCTCCACCCCGACATGGATGGCCGACAGCACGGCGCCGCCCGCCAGCACGGCCACCAGCAGCCACAGCACCGCCCGCGCCGCCGCCCGGGGCAGCACCAGAGCCGCGACCGCCAGGGCGGCGCCCGCCTCGTAAGGCCTGCGTTCCAGCAGACACAGCGCGCACGGAACCAGCCCGAGCCAGGCCTGCGCGCCACGCGCGACGATAAATGCGGCCGAACAGGCGGCCAGGCCGACCAGGGCAAAGCGGCCTTCCCGGCCGAAGCCCGTCATCGACCAGCCGGCACGCCTGGCAGGAGCGCGCGTGCCCCGGCCCGCAGAAGCTCCCTTTAACGGCCCCAGTGCGCCGGTATCCAGCGCCCGCCAGGGCCCCAGTGGCCAGGAACGAAATGCGCATAGCCCGCGCGCACAGGGATCCAATGACGGTGCACCCAGACGTAGCGGGCGCCGTTCCACTGCCAGTGACCCGGCTCCACCACGAATCCGGCGGCTGGCCCAGGCGGCGGCCGCATCGGCCCGTCCTCGACAGGCGGCGGCGGGAACGCGGGCTGCGCCATCGCCTGCGCCACGGACATAGCCGACACGGCCGAGACGACCGCGGCGGCACGAAGCACGTTCATTGCCAATCTCCTTCAAGCAGTTGCCCTGTGAACGCCGCCAGGATCGCCCGGTGGTCGTAACGCTCGTACGTCGCACGGATGACAAACCCGAAAGGCATGCGGACGGCGCGGCGCAGGCCGGGCGCCTCAGATGTCGGCATAGACCTCGATCTCGGCGGCCGCCCCTGGATGGGTGACGGCGCCGAGATGGGCCGGGCCCACCAGCTGCGCAAACTTCCAGATCGCGCCGCTGCGATAGGCGGTCGCCCTCGGCTGCCACGCGCGCCTGCGCTCGGCCAGCTCGGCCTCGCTCAGCACCGCCTCGATCGTGCCGGCCTGCGCGTCGAGCACGATGCGGTCGCCGTGGCGGAGCAGCGCGATCGGGCCGCCGAGCGCGGCTTCCGGCCCGATATGGCCGACGCAGAACCCGCGCGTGCCGCCCGAAAACCTTCCATCGGTGATCAGCGCCACCTGCTCGCCCATGCCCTGGCCGTAGATCGCCGCCGTGGTGGACAGCATCTCGCGCATGCCGGGCCCGCCGCGCGGCCCCTCGTAGCGGATGACGATGACGTCGCCCGCCTTGTAGGCGCGGGCCTGCACGGCGGCGAACGCCTCCTCCTCGCTGTCGAAGCACAGCGCCGTGCCCTCGAAGCGCTGCGTCTGCAGCCCGGCCACCTTCACGATGGCGCCGTCGGGCGCTAGGTTGCCGCGCAGCCCGACCACCCCCCCTGTGGGCGTGATGGCGCGGCTGACCGGATAGACCACGTCCTGGTCATGGGGGAACACCACGCCGGCCAGGTTCTCGGCCATCGTGCGCCCGGTCACCGTCATACAGTCGCCATGCAGCAGCCCAGCGTCGAGCAGCGCGCGCAGGATGACCGGGATGCCGCCGATCCGGTGCACGTCCAGCGCCACGTAGCGGCCGCCTGGCTTGAGGTCGGCGATGTAGGGGGTGCGGCGCATGATGGCGGCCACGTCGTCCATGGTGAAGACGATGCCGGCCTCGTGCGCCATCGCCGGCAGGTGCAGCGCCGCGTTGGTGGACCCGCCGGTGGCGCCGACGACGACGGCCGCGTTCTCCAGCGCCCGCCGGGTGACGATGTCGCGCGGGCGCAGTCCCGAGGCGACCAGCGCCATCACCGCGCGCCCGGATTCGGCCGCCCAGGCGTCGCGCTCCTCGTAGGGGGCGGGGGAGCCGGCCGAACCGGGGAGCGCCAGCCCGATCGCCTCGCTGACGGTGGCCATGGTGTTGGCGGTGAACTGCCCACCGCACGCCCCGGCCGAGGGGCAGGCCACGCATTCCAGCGCGTAGAGGTCGGCGTCGCTCATGTTGCCCGCCGCGTGCTGGCCCACCGCCTCGAACACGTCGACCACCGTCACGTCGCGCCCCTGGAAGCGGCCGGGCAGGATCGAGCCGCCATACATGAACACCGAGGGCACGTTGAGGCGCAGCATGGCCATCATCATGCCGGGCAGCGACTTGTCGCAGCCGGCAAGCCCGACCAGCGCGTCGTAGCTGTGGCCGCGCATCGTCAGCTCCACCGAATCGGCGATGACGTCGCGCGACACCAGAGAGGATTTCATCCCCTGGTGGCCCATGGCGATGCCGTCGGTCACCGTGATGGTGGTGAACTCGCGCGGCGTGCCGCCGCCCTCGGCGACGCCGCGTTTGACCGACTGCGCCTGCCGCGACAGCGCGATGTTGCAGGGCGCCGCCTCGTTCCAGCAGGTGGCGACGCCCACGAAGGGCTTGGCGATGTCGGACCCGTCCAGGCCCATGGCGTAGTAGTAGCTGCGATGCGGCGCGCGCCCCGGCCCTTCGGTCACGTGGCGGGACGGCAGGCGGCTCTTGTCCCAGATACGGTCGTTCATGGGCCGCATGAGTATCCCGGAACGCGGTTGCCGCAAAATCGCCTCCCTAAACGTTTGCCCAGCAAAATGACAGTTGCTCGTCGGTGCTGTAACGCTTAACTTTACGGAGTCGTTATAACCAGGGGTAGCATCATGCGTTCACTTTCAGTCCTGTGCCTTGCCGTGCTGCTTCCCGGTTGTGCGACGATCATGGAGGGCACAGGCCAGACAGTATCCATCAACACCGATCCATCAGGCGCGCTCTGCCGGGTATCAAGGAACGGCGCCACGCTCGGGGAGATCAGCTCCACACCCGGCAGCGTGCGCGTCGACAAAAGCAAGAACGACATATCGGTGTCTTGCTCGAAGGACGGGTATAAGACGGCGACGATATCGCAGTCGCCCAGCTTCAACGGGTCGACATTCGGCAACATATTGCTCGGCGGCATCGTAGGCGCCGGCGTGGATGCTGCGACTGGCGCCAACTACAACTACCCGGGCACGCTGCACATACCGCTTTCCGCGGATCCCGCATTGGCTTCAAAGCCGGCCGCGCCTCTGGTGCCGCAGCCGGCGATGTACGGCTTGCACGCCAGCCCTGAGAGCTGACGCTGCGGATCACCTCGGGTCACGCGCCGGACGGGCGGGCGGGGCGGAGCATCGACCAGCTGAGCAGGCGGCCGCGCACCCGCCACTCATGCGTGACCGCGAAGCCGAGCGAGCCGTAGAAGCCGAGATTGGCGGGGTTGGACGTCTCCAGACAGGCCGGCACCCCGTCGCGGTCGGCGCGCTCCAGCCCGGCGCGGACGACCGCCCGGCCGAGACCCCTGCCCTGCGCCGACGGCGCGCAGCCCGCGACGTGCAGGTACCAGTGCGGTTCGGCGGGGCGGTTCGCGTCGCTCGCGTCGCTGTAGGCGAGCGCGCGCAGCAGCGCCGTCCCGGTGGCGCGCGACCAGGCGGGCAGCGCCCGTATCTTGTCGGGCCAGGACAGGCCCGCCCGGCCAGGCGCCTGCCACAGCGTCACCGCCTGCCCGTCCCGCGTCATGAAGCAGGCGCCCCTCGACAAATCGCCGTCGAACAGCAGCGCGAACATGCGCGGCATCCTCGCCCGCCTGACCTTGGGATCCGGCACGATGAACCGCATCACCGGGTCGTCCTGAAAGGCGGCGGCCAGGACGGAGGCGGCGTTCGGCCCGTCCTCGGCCGAACACTCGCGAACTGCAGGGCCGGCCGAGTGCGGCATCCCCGGGTTCAGCCGCGGGCCGGGCCGCCGGGCCCGCCGGCCGGCGCCGCATGCGGCTTGCGCTCGGGCGGCACGGTTTCGAACGCCTCGATGCGGTCGACCATCGCCCGCGGCAACGCGCGCGGCGCGCGGGTGATGCGGTCGCCCACGACGTACGTCGCCTGCCCGCTCACCAGGCCGGCGCCGGCGCGGCACACGACGAAGCCCATCCGGAAGCTGGTCGTGCCGAGATACTCGGTGCGCAGGCTCACATCCAGCTCGTCGTCGAACCGCGCGGCGTCGCGATAAACCTGGCTCGCGGCCACCATGAAAGTGTCTACGCCCTCGGCGGCGAAGGCTTCGGAATAGGCCAGGCCCAGCGCCCGCCAATATTCCGTCAGCGCCACGTCCACATAGGCCATGTAGTGAGGATTGAACACGATCCCCTGCATATCGCACTCGCCCCAACGTACCCGCAGGCGATGGGCGAACGTCAAGTCGGAAAGCAAGTGGTTTGGGTACGCGTAACTTGCACAAGCTCCGCGTCAGCCTCCACCAGCGGATTGGTCGGCGACCTTCTCGTCAAGACATACCCAAGTAGTCGCACACACGGGCTCGGCAGAAAGCATCGAACAACGTATGCTCAACTAATTTTTTAAAACGAATGTCTGTGGCGGCTACAGAGTGGAGTCGTTGCAAGACAGCAGTATGGACAGATCCAAAGCAACGAGCAGTTCCTATCCTGCCGTTTGCTGCCGACATGACCCCGTTTATAGAGGATTTTAGCTTCCGAGCCTCATCAACATTATCAACAATGCCCAGAACTATTTCGCCCAAAATCTCTCGCCAGGGTCTCTGCCCTTGGCTATCGCTTAACTGGTCGACATCGTGAAAATGCCAAATAATGCACTCACTCTTAGCAAAGGCTTTGCTCCAGGAACGACAAGGAAATGGGTAGGGATTCATCACTGACAAGTCTGTCCCCGGTTTGACAGCCGCCGCCAGCGTTCCTTCAGTTTTTGCTGACCATGTCACCCTACGATCGCTTAGATGGGCAACAACGTAGTTTGGAGGCAGCAAATTTGCTACTCTTATAAGTGCAGCCTGCAGAGAAACATCAGCCTGCTCGACCAGATTCGACAATGCAAGGACGGGGTTTTCAGACCCGCTTAGCTCTTCTGTGACCCAACAAGAAGGCATGAGTAGCTCAGAAGCAAAGCGATTTGCTTCCGCTTCCGTCGCAAAGTACTCGCTATCGAAAGTGCCGGATGCGTCTATCTCGTCAACGATGCTGCCTCGGTGCCACGGTATCAGCACGTGACCTAATTCATGAGCCATCGTAAACCGCTGGCGCACCCTGCTCTTTCCACTATTTACCAGAACCGTAGGTCGCTTTCCAATGGCTTTCAGATCCAAGCACAATCCATCGATGTCAACCGGAAACCTGACAAATTCTACATTGGCATACGCTTTTAACAAGGCAAACACGTCAACTCTGGGGTAAAGCTTGCGTCGTTCGACAAGGCGCTGAGCAAGTCTGATCTCTGGAAGAGATTCGATCAGGATCGCCGCTCCTTTAGCCACGTCTGCAATCTTTTAATCAACAACGTATTATCAGCTCTGGCGGCCAGACGAAGCTCCTCTACGTTATCGTTTGCTAACGAATGAAGAGGTATTCCCGAACGCCGACTGATCAAAATCAAAGGCAGTAAGTCCGGCGAAGAAAACCACAAGGCATACTCGTCCCGTGTCATCCCGAGGAAGTCGTGCAGGCTCCTATCTTTTGGATCGGCATGCCAGAGATCAACAAAGTCATCGATCTCTTCGGTAAGGACCTCACCAGCCAATGCCAAGGTTAGAAAATTAGAGTTGGAGCTATACACGGATTGATCTCCCTGCGACCGCCTCTTTAATCCATTCGCCTGAAAGGGGGTCCATCACCCCTAGATGTTGTCCTCGACCATTGAACACCTCCACCTCGCCGTGCAAGGAGTCCCAGGTATATAGTCGACGGCCTCGATCGCTACTCCATCTCAGTTTGCCATAAACAAAACCCAAGCTCTCGAACTCATCCAAGATACTCGGGTGTGGACGCGACACCATCTTCCGAGAATGGCATTAAATCTCGGTTCCTGGAAGAGTTCGCTGGCGTGGTGCGAGCTGCAACTAAGCCGCCTCCCGCTCCGCCCCATCGCCGAACAAGAACTCGATGTCGCCCGCATCCAGCCAGCTGCTTGCGACCGCCGTGACGGTGTCAACGCCCTCGGCGAAGGCTCGGACAGGCCAAGCCCCGCGCATACCAACACTCGATTGCGTCACGTCAACATAGGCCGTGAGCAGGGGTTGAGTACGTCCAGCGCACGTCGCATTCGCCCCAGCGAACCCGAGCCGATGGCATAACATCAGTATGCGTCCGGTGACTAACGGGGTTAGGGGTTTTTAGCGGTTCCGCACTCTGC
>CALMVI010000093.1 GCA_937873095.1 uncultured Acetobacteraceae bacterium
CGGCTGGGAGCCGCTCGACCGGTTCTGGATGCGGCGCGGGTTCGCCAGAAGACCCGACCTCGTCTGCCGGATCGCCTGGAAAGATTTGGGCGACGCTGAAGAGACGTCGAAAGACATGGTGTTCTGGGTGAAGCCGCTGGCCGGCGCTCCTCCGTGAGCGTGCTGCGCCTGGGCGTGCTGGCCTACCCGGTCGAGCAGCCGGATAGCTTCGAGGCGTACGCATCCAAGCTCGGTGCGCTCGCAGCCGAGGGTGCCGCGGCGGGCGGGCAGTTACTGGTGATGCCCGAGTACGCCTGTATGGAGTTGGCCGCCGCCTATCCCGGCGCGGGAGACGTGGCGCGCGAGCTGGCCAGCGTGTGTGCGGTGCGGGACCGCCTGGTGAGCCTGTTTGCAGACCTTGCCAGGCGGCACCGCGTCTGGCTGCTGCCCGGCTCCATGCCTTGGCCGGAGGCTGCCGAGGTGCGCAACCGGGCGCCGCTTTTCGCGCCGGACGGATCGGTGCGTTTTCAGGACAAGAGGGTGATGACCCGCTTCGAGGCGGAGCGATGGGGCGTTGCAGGCGGCGCGCCGCCAGCCGTGTTCGCGACCCCCTGGGGCCGGATCGGCGTCTCGGTCTGCTACGACGTGGAGTTTTCGCCGCTGGTGAGGAGCCAGGTCGAGGCCGGCGCCTGGCTGATCCTGACGCCCAGCTGCACGGACAGCCTGCACGGGTTCAATCGGGTCCGGTTGAGCGCGCGTGCCCGGGCGCTGGAAAACCAGTGCTTCGTCGCTGTGGCCCCCACGGTGGGCCTGGCGCCTGGCCTCGCGACGCTGGACGAGAACCACGGCTACGCGGCGGTTTTCGGGCCGGTCGACCGCGGGTTCGCGGAGGATGGCGTGGTCGTGCGCGGGCAGCTGGACGTGCCGGGATGGGTGTATGCCGACCTCGACCCGGCGCGCCTGGAGGTCGTGCGCGCAGAGGGAGCTGTGCGAAACTTCAGGGATTTCCCGGACCGGCCGGCGCCGGCGCGGATCATCGAAAGCGAGGCGGCATGACCGTGCACGAGTTGATCGAAGCGTATTATGCGGCGTTCAACGACGGCGCCTTCGACAGCATGGTGTCGTTGCTGACCGACGACGTGGTCCACGACGTGAACCAGGGCGGGCGCCAGCACGGGCGTGCGGCGTTCGAGGCGTTCATGGCGCATATGGACACGTGCTACAGCGAGCGTCTGGAGGACCTGGTCGTGATGACCGAGCCGACAGGGCGACGGGCGGCGGCCGAGTTCACCGTTCACGGTGTCTACAAGTCGACCGACGCAGGCTTGCCGGCCGCGGCCGGGCAGCGCTACCTGCTGCCCGCAGGCGCGTTCTTCGAAATCCGCGACGGGCAGATCAGCCGTGTGACCAACACGTATAATTTGGCAGACTGGCTTCGGCAGGTCGGCGCCTGACGCTTGGGGTTCGTGGCCGGAGCAGAACTTCATGTTTCCAGTGTTGCGGCAGTAGTTAAACAATGCTGAAGTTAGCGGTTCTGCTTCGCTTGGTCGGTCAGGCGTCGCGACTGCCCTAGGTCAGGTTTGCGGCCCGGATGATCGACAAGCTAACGTTCCTGGTCGCGCTCTCGCGGGAGAGGCATTTCGGCCGTGCCGCAGAGGCGTGCGGCGTCACGCAGCCCACGCTGTCGGCCGGGATCAAGCAGCTGGAATCGACTCTGGGCGTGCTTCTGGTGCAGCGCCGAAGCCGCTTCAGCGGCTTCACGCCCGAGGGCGACCGGGTGCTCGAATGGGCGCGCCGCATCGTGGGCGACGCGCGCGCGATGCGCGACGAGGTCAGGGCCGGCCGCCTGGGCCTGTCGGGACACCTGCGGCTGGCCGTGGTGCCGACAGCAACGCCGGTTGTGGCCCGGCTGACCACGCCGATGCGGCGGCACCACCCAGAGGTGACGTTTTCCATCCGGTCCTGTACGTCGCTCGAGGTGCTGGCCGCGATGGAGGACCTGGAGGCGGATGCAGGCGTGACCTATGTCGGCGCCGAATCGCTGGGCCGCGTCCGTATCCTCCCGTTGTTCGAGGAGCGTTACCGTCTGCTGGTGGCGCGCACGGACCGCCTGGGCGGCCGGACGGACGTGGAGTGGGCCGAGGTCGCGACGCTTCCCCTCGCCCTGCTGACGAACGACATGCAAAATCGTCGCATCATCGAAGGCCGGCTGCACGGCGCCGGGGCTGATGTTCGTCCGGTGCTGGAGAGCAACTCGATGATCGTGCTCACGTCCCACGTGCAGACCGGGCTCTGGGCCAGCGTGCTGCCCGCCGTCATGGCGGACGCACTGGTGCAGCAGGACGCGGAAATCCCGATGGCGTCCATTCCGATCAGAGAGGTCGATCCGTCGCCGGTGATCGGCTTGATCTACCCAAGCCGAGAGCCGCTCTTGCCGCTGACCGCGGCACTGGTCGCCGAAACGGCCCGGCTCTTCGGCCCGCACGCGGTGCGACGATAGATATGTGCTATCGCACCATGACGCTTGGGCGCTTGTCCCCTTGGCCTATACGCTCACATCAGCGCTCGCTGATAGAAGGATTATGATGCAGCTCGTATCCGGCAGCGACGTGTCGGCCAGGACGGTGGAAATCATCGCTCCGTTCCTCTCGCTGGAGGGACCTGCGATGCCGATGATCCACGCTGTTCAGGCGGCCTTTGGCTTCGTGCCCGAAGCATCGGTCCCGGTGGTTGCCCAGGCGTTGAACCTGTCGCGCGCCGAGGTGCACGGGCTCGTGTCGTTCTACCACGATTTTCGCCATGAGCCGGCGGGCCGGACGGTGCTGAAGCTGTGCCGGGCGGAAGCGTGCCAGGCGCTTGGCGCCGACCGGGTTGCGGCGCATGCCGGCGCGAGGCTCGGCATCGGCTGGCACCAGACGACCCCGGACGATGCGGTGACGCTGGAGCCGGTGTTCTGCCTGGGGCTGTGCGCGGCCGCGCCCTGCGGCATGGTCAATGGACGGACGGTGGCGCGCCTGGATGCAGCGCGCATCGACGCTATCCTGGATGAGTGCTCGTGACGCGGATCTTCGTGCCGCGTGACGCGCTGGCGGTGTCGGTCGGCGCCGACGACGTCGCAGCCGCGCTGCGCGAGGCCTGTCCCGACCTGGTCATCGTGAGGAACGGATCCCGCGGCATGGCCTGGCTGGAGCCGCTTGTGGAGGTCGAGACTCCGGACGGCCGCATCGGCTACGGCCCGGTGACGAAGGCCGACGTGCCGGGCCTGCTTGCGGCCGGCTTGCTGCACGGCGCTGCACACGCCAAGCGGATTGGCCGGCCTGAGGACGTGCCGTTCATCGCCCGTCAGACCCGCGTCACCTTCGCCCGGGCCGGCATTACCGACCCGGTTTGCCTCGCGGATTACCGCGCCCATGGCGGCCTGGTCGGGCTGACGCGGGCCCTGGGCATGTCGCAGGCCGAGATCATCGACGACGTCGTCAAATCCGGGCTGCGCGGCCGCGGCGGCGCGGGCTTTCCGACCGGCATCAAGTGGAAGACCGTTCAGGCGGCCCAGGCGCCGCAGAAATACATCGTCTGCAACGCCGATGAGGGCGACAGCGGCACCTTCGCCGATCGTATGGTGATGGAGGGCGATCCGTTCCTGCTGATCGAAGGCATGGCGATCGCCGGCTTGGCCGTGGGGGCGACGCGCGGCTACGTCTATCTCCGCTCGGAGTACCCGCACGCGATCACGGCGATGAACCAGGCGATCCTCGGCGCGCGGGCGGAGAACGTCCTGGGTCCGAGCTTGATGGGCAGCAACCGCGCGTTCGACATGGAGGTGCGTGTCGGTGCGGGCGCCTATGTCTGCGGCGAGGAGACGTCGCTGCTCGACAGCCTGGAGGGCAAGCGCGGCCAGGTGCGCGCCAAACCGCCTTTGCCCGCCTTGTCGGGGCTGTTCGGCTGCCCGACGGTGGTCAACAACGTGTTGTCGCTGGCCGTCATACCCGACGTCTTGCGGCCCGGCGGCGCGGCCGCCTACCAGGCGCTGGGCGTCGGGCGGTCGCGCGGGACCATGCCGGTTCAGCTGGCGGGCAACGTGGCGCGTGGCGGGCTGTTCGAAGTGCCGTTCGGCATCACCCTGGGCGAACTGGTCATGGATGTCGGGGGCGGAACGGCGACAGGCCGCCCGGTCCGGGCGGTTCAGGTCGGCGGGCCGCTCGGCGCCTATTTCCCGCCCAGCCTGTTCGACACGCCGTTCGACTACGAGGCGTTCGCGGCGCGTGACGGCCTGATCGGCCATGGCGGCATCGTCGTGTTCGACGACAGCGTCGACATGGCCCGGATGGCCCGTTTCGCGATGGAGTTCTGTGCGGTCGAGTCCTGCGGCAAATGCACGCCGTGCCGCATCGGATCGACACGCGGCGTCGAAGTCATCGATCGCATCATCGCCGGAGACATAGGACAGCTGCGGCTGCTCGAAGACCTTTGCGAGACGATGAAGTTCGGCTCGCTCTGCGCACTGGGCGGGTTCACGCCCTACCCGGTGATGAGCGCGGTACAGCATTTCCCCGAAGATTTCAGGCCACAACACGCAATGGCCGCGGAGTAAGCCTCATGGGTCTGATCCAGGAAGCCGATTACGGCACGCCGGCGAGCAAGTCGGACAGCCAGGTCACGCTCAAGATCGACGGGTTCGACGTGACCGTTCCCGAGGGCACGTCGGTGATGCGTGCGGCCGCGCAAATCGGGGTCAAGATCCCGAAACTCTGCGCGTCGGATCAGCTCAACGCGTTCGGCTCGTGCCGGCTCTGCCTTGTGGAGATCGAGGGAAGGGCAGGGACGCCGGCAAGTTGCACGACCCTGGTCTCGCCCGGCATGTCGGTTGTCACCGGCAACGAGCGGCTGCGCAAACTCCGGAAAGGGGTGATGGAGCTCTACATCTCCGACCACCCGCTCGACTGCCTCACCTGCGGGGCGAACGGCGATTGCGAGCTTCAGGATGCTGCCGGCGAGGTCGGCCTGCGCGACGTTCGGTATGGCTACGAGGGCGAGAATCACCTCAAGGACCAAAAGGATCGGTCAAACCCGTATTTCGATTACGACCCGTCGAAATGCATCGTTTGCAGCCGGTGCGTCCGGGCCTGCGAGGAGGTTCAGGGCACCTTCGCCCTGACGGTCGCCGGACGCGGGTTCGACAGCAGGATAGCGGCCAGCCAGAACGAGCCGTTCATGAGCAGCGAGTGCGTGAGCTGCGGGGCGTGCGTCGCCGCCTGCCCCACCGCCACCCTGATCGAAAAGAAGGTGGTCGAGATCGGCACGCCCGAGCATTCGGTGGTGACCACCTGTGCCTATTGCGGCGTGGGCTGCCAGTTCAAGGCGGAGATGCGTGGCCCGGAACTGGTCCGCATGGTCCCCTACAAGGATGGCCGCGCCAATCGCGGCCATAGCTGCGTCAAGGGCCGTTTCGCCTGGGGCTACGCGACGCATCGCGAGCGGATGACCAAGCCGATGGTTCGGGCCAGGATCACCGACCCCTGGCGGGAGACCACCTGGGAGGAGGCGTTCGCCACCGCAGCGTCCGAAATCCATCGCATCCAAGCCAAGCACGGCCGTTCATCGGTCGGTGGGATCACGTCCTCGCGCTGCACCAACGAGGAGACCTACCTCGTCCAGAAGCTGGTCCGGGCCGGCTTCCGCAACAACAACGTCGACACCTGCGCCAGGGTCTGCCATTCGCCCACCGGTTTCGGCCTCTCCCAGACCTACGGCACGTCGGCCGGCACCCAGGATTTCGACAGCGTCCAGGATTGCGACGTGATGCTGGTCATCGGCGCCAATCCGACCGACGGCCATCCGGTCTTCGCCTCACGCATGAAGCGTCGTCTGCGCGCCGGCGCCAAGCTGATCGTGATCGACCCCAGGCGGATCGACCTCGTCCGGTCGCCTCACGTCGAGGCGGCAGTGCACCTCAAGCTGCAGCCCGGGACGAACGTCGCGGTGCTGACCGCGCTGGCCCACGTGATCGTGTCGGAGGGACTGGTCAACGACGCGTTCGTGCGTGAGCGCTGCGACATGGACGAGTTCCACGCCTGGATGGACTTCGTCCTGGAGCCGCAAAACACGCCCGAGCAGGTGGCGGGGCTGTCGGGCGTGCCGGCCGACCTGATCCGGCAAGCGGCGCGGCTCTACGCCACCGGCGGCAACAGCGCCATCTTCTACGGCCTTGGCGTGACCGAGCACAGCCAGGGCACCACCACCGTGATGGCGATCGCCAACCTTGCCATGGCGACGGGCAATATCGGCCGGCCGGGCGTGGGGGTGAACCCGCTGCGCGGCCAGAACAACGTGCAGGGCAGCTGCGACATGGGCAGTTTTCCGCACGAACTGCCCGGCTACCGTCACGTGAGCGAGGACGCGGCGCGGCAGAGTTTTGCCGATGCCTGGGGCGTGTCGATCGACCCTGAACCGGGGTTGCGCATCAACAACATGCTGGACGCCGCCGTGGATGGCACGTTCAAGGCGCTCTACGTGCAGGGCGAGGACATTGCCCAGTCCGACCCTGATTCGCGGCACGTCGTCGCCGGTCTGCAGGCGATGGAATGCGTCATCGTGCAGGACCTGTTTCTCAACGAGACGGCAAACTACGCCCACGTCTTCCTGCCGGGGACCACGTTCCTGGAGAAGGACGGCACCTTCACCAATGCCGAGCGGCGGATCAATCGGGTTCGACGGGTGATCAGCCCGCTCCCTGGGCTGGCCGATTGGGAGGTGACGTTGCGCCTGGCTGACGCGCTGGGCGTCGACATCGGCACCTACGCCCATCCGGGCGAGATCATGGACGAGGTTGCGCGGCTGACCCCGAGCTTTGCCGGCGTGTCCTACGCACGGCTGGACGAACTCGGCTCGATCCAGTGGCCTTGCAACGACGAGGCGCCGGAAGGAACGCCCATCATGCACGTGGACGGGTTCGTGCGCGGCACGGGCCGGTTCATGATGACCGAATACGTGCCGACGGAGGAGCGTTCGGGGCCTCGCTTCCCGCTGCTTCTGACGACCGGGCGCATCCTCAGCCAGTACAATGTCGGCGCCCAGACCCGCCGGACCGATAACAGCCGCTGGCACGAGCAGGACCTGCTGGAGATCCATCCTCACGATGCCGAGCAGCGCGGGATCAGGGAGGCGGATTGGGTGAGGGTGCGAAGCCGCGCGGGTGAAACCTCCCTGCGGGCGCGCATCACGGACCGGGTGGCGCCAGGCGTCGTCTACACGACGTTCCACCATCCCCTGACCCAGGCCAACGTCATCACGACCGACCACTCTGACTGGGCGACCAACTGCCCCGAGTACAAAGTCACCGCGGTCCAAGTTAGTCCGTCCAACGGGCCTAGCGAATGGCAGAAGGACTACCAACATCACAGTGACCTGAGCCGCAGGATCGCTGCGGAGTAGGCGTGGTCTGTAAGCCCGAACAGGCCGGACGTGTCAGGGCTGATAAACTGAGGAGATGATCGTCATGAGCTGGAAAGCACCGAAGGTTGTCGAGGTAGCGCTGGGCGCCGAGATCAACAGCTACGCCTGCGCCGAAGCCAAGAAGTAAGGTCACCGGGCCGGGGGCGCGCCCCTGGCCCGCCCGCCATGCTGACCCAACCCGTTTTGTCGCCAGAAGGCCTGGCGGACGCGCTTCGGGCTATCGGCGCCGAGCGCTATCACATCCTCCATCCCTTCCACCGATTGCTGCACGACGGGCAACTGGGCAGGGGTCAGGTCCAGGCCTGGGCGCTGAACCGCTACTATTACCAGAGCAGCATTCCCGTGAAGGATGCGACACTTCTGGCAAGGTTGCCGTCCGCCGACCTGCGCCGCGAATGGCGTCGTCGTCTGGTGGACCATGATGGCGATGCACCGGGCACCGGCGGGGTTGCCCGCTGGCTCAAGCTCGCCGAAGGGGTTGGCCTGGACCGGGACTATGTGCTGTCAGGCGCGGGCATTCTTCCTGCCACACGCTTCGCGGTGGACGCTTACGTGGCGTTCGTCCGCGACCGCAGCATCCTCGAGGCGGTCGCCTCCTCGCTGACCGAGCTGTTTTCGCCCAAGATCATCGCCGAGCGGGTGTCGGGCATGCTGGCCCATTACGACTGGATCACCCAGGACACGCTCGCCTACTTCACCCCGCGACTGACGCAGGCGCCCAAGGACTCCGACTTCGCGCTGGCCTATGTGCAGGAGCATGCCCGCACGCCGGATGCGCAGCAGGCGGTGCTCGGCGCGTTGCGGTTCAAGTGCGATGTCCTGTGGGCACAGCTCGATGCGTTGCACCACGCCTATGTGAGCCCATCCTGCCCACCCCCCGGCGCCTTTGTCCCGCAGACTCGATGACCCCACGCCTCTGCACGGGACACAAGCTTCGTTTCGACCAGGTGCGGGGGGCGTGGGTGCTCCTCGGGCCTGAGCGGCTGTTTCTGCCGGACGAGCACGCGGTCGAGGTTCTGAGACTGGTCGACGGGGTGCGAACGGTGGACGGCATCGTCACCGATCTGGCTGCCCGCTACGATGCCCCGTCGGACGCCATACGATCGGACGTCGTCGACATGCTGGCCGATCTTTCGGCACGTGGAGCGATCAGGCTGTGACGGGTTTCCCGCCCCCCATGGGCCTGATCGCCGAGCTGACGCATCGGTGTCCGCTCTCATGCCCGTACTGCTCCAACCCCATGGAGCTTGAGCGTGCGGCGGCCGAACTGGACACCGAAGGCTGGCTGAGCGTGCTCGATCAGGCGGCCGAGATCGGCATCCTGCAGGTGCACTTCACCGGCGGCGAGCCGCTGGTGCGGCGCGATCTCGTCACCTTGCTGGCGCGTGCCACGGGCCTTGGCCTGTACAGCAACATCATCACCTCCGGCGTCACCCTGGATGATCGCATGATGGCGGCCCTGATCGGCGCAGGGGTCGATCACATCCAGCTCAGTTTCCAGGACGTCGATCCCTCGGAAAACGACCATCTGGGCGCCAGTCCGGGGGCGTTTGCCAAGAAGCAGGCGGCTGCTGCCCGCATCCGCGCCTCGGGGCTGCCGTTGACCCTCAACTTCGTGGTTCACCGCGGCAACGCGTCGCGCATCCCGCAGATGATCGCCATGGCCGAGGAACTGCAGGCCGACCGGACCGAGATCGCCCACGTGCAATACTACGGCTGGGGGCTGGTGAACCGCGCCGCTCTGCTGCCGTCCAGGATCCAGCTGGAAGCGGCGACCGTCGAGGTCGAGGCGGCGCGGGCCAGGCTCCAGGGCCGCATGGTAATAGACTACGTCGTTCCGGACTATCACGCCGCACGGCCCAAGGCCTGCATGGGGGGCTGGGCCCGGCGCTTCATCAACATATCCCCAAGCGGGCGCGCCATGCCCTGCCACGCCGCCGAGACGCTGCCCGGTTTCAGCTTTCCCTCGGTACGCGACACGTCGCTGAACGAGATCTGGAACCAATCCGACGCGTTCCTCCGCTTTCGCGGCACAGGATGGATGCCCGAACCCTGCCGGTCATGCGAGCGGCAGGAGGTCGACTGGGGCGGCTGCCGCTGCCAGGCTTTCGCTCTGCTTGGCGACATGAACGCGACCGATCCCGCCTGCGAGCTTTCGCCGCACCATGCGGTCATGCAGGCCGCCGTGTCGGAAAGCGAATCGGCACAAACACCGTTCAAGTTCCGCCGCATGACCAAGCAGGATGCCGCCCAGCCCGAACTGGCGGGCAGCTAGCGCGTCCCCAAGCCTCCATGGCGCGCCTCACCGCGTGTCAGGTCACCAGATTGGCCGGCCGCCTTCCCTCCAGGCACGCCGATATGCCGTCGATGACCAGCTTGCCCATCGCCTCGCGCGTTTCCACCGTCGCGGTCGCTATGTGCGGCGTCAGCACGACGTTCTCCAGAGCTAGGTAGACCGCCGGCACCTCCGGCTCGCGCGGGAAAACGTCCAGAGCCGCTGCCGCGACTTGCCCGGACCGCAGCGCCGCCGCCAGGGCATCGTCATCCACGAGCACTCCGCGCGCCGTGTTCACCACCACCGCGCCCGCCGGCAGTTTCCGCAGCCTGTCGGCGTTCAGCCACAGTTTCGTCGACGGACTGGCTGGTGCGAGCAGGCACAGCATCTGGCTTGCCGCCAGGAAGGAGTTTTCGTCGGCATGGTACGTGGCGCCAGCCTCCTCCGCTGGCGAGAGCCTGGAGCGGTTGTGGTAATGCACCTCCATGCCGAACCCCGCGCCTGCGATGCGCGCCAATGCCTGGCCGATGTGACCCATGCCGAAGATGCCGAGCCGCTTGCCGAACACGTCCACTCCCAGGAACTCTCCCGGCGCTGCTCCCTGCCAACGGCCGGCGCGGACCAGACGCTCCGCCTCCGTCGAGCGGCGCGCGGCCGCGAGCAGCAGCAGCATGGTGAATTCGGCGGTGGACCGCGACAACACGCCCGGCGTGTTCACGATCGCGATGCCTCGGTCGCGCGCTGCGGCCAGGTCGATATGGTCCACCCCCACGCTGAAGGTGCCGATCACGCGCACACTGGGTGCCAGGCTTGCGATGATGTCGGCGTTGATCGGCAACCCGGGCACGCACAGCACGGCGTCCGCTCCGTGGCTCGCTTCGGCCAGCCAGTCACGCACTGGCTGCTCGCCAGGTATGCGCAGGTCGAAGGTCGCCGAGGCTCGCGCGGCAAGCGAGGTGGGTAGCCGACGGACCGTGACCATCAAGCAATTACGCGTCATGACGGCGTCGATCCCAGAAACCGGTTGCACGTCGCTGTACACCTGTCTGAAGGCGCAAGATTAGGCAACGTCGCCGAGCAAGTTGCGCCACGGCTTGGCGCAGGAATGCAAACGCCGATCCCCTGCGGTCGGACGGCAACGGAAGGCGCCCGAGCCAAGGTGTGGTGTTCCGGACACACCGGCCGGCCTGCTCTCCTCGGCCGCCTCGCATCCTGCAATCCGTCGTCATAGATGCGGCGTTGTCGTGATCGGAAGCCAGGCACGGTGTTCTGCTGCGCGTGGGCTGATGACCTAAACTAGGAGATTTTACCATGAAGCTCAGGAATGCGCTTCTTGCCGCTACCGCGATAGCCATGCCGGCGGCTGCCTTGGCGCAGCCGGTCACCGGACCGTATGTCAGCCTTGGTGCCGGCGGAACCTACATCCAGGACCAGAACCTCACGCGGGTCAACATCCCCGCACTCGGGGCATACAGCTACGGCACCGACTATAACGGCCACATCCGCGTGGACGGCAACGTGATCGGGTCGGGCGCTGTCGGCTACGGTCTCGGCAACGGGTTCCGCATCGAGTTGCAGGGCGACTATCGCCGCAACACCATCACCGGCTTCAGCAGCCTCAACGGCGGCGGTCACGAAGAGCAGTACGAAGGCTACGTCAACGTCCTGTATGACATCGACTTCGCTCCCTTCGGCGTCCCTGTCGCCCCGTATATCGGCGTCGGTGCCGGCTACGACCAGGTGAAGTTCGAGAACGGCCACGCGGTCGGCGCGTCCGGCGTGGATCCGATCTTCATTCGTGCGACGAACACCCAGGGCAACTTTGCCGCCCAGGGGATCCTCGGCGTCGCGTACAACATCGATGCGTTCCCAGGCCTGGCCCTGCCGGCCGAAGGCCGCGTCTCCGCTATTCCGGAAGCGCAGGACTACCACGGCCAGTTCTTCGGCCCCGGCGTTGCCACGCGGGTCAACTTCCGCACCGACAACACCATCAACTACGCGGGCATCGTCGGACTGCGCTACGCGCTGTTCCAGCCCGCGCCGCCGCCGCCGCCCGCTCCGCCGCCGGCCCAGCAGGCCGCCCCTCCGGTCGCTCCGACCAGCACCTACCTCGTGTTCTTCGATTGGGACCGCGCCGACCTGACCGCGCGCGCGCGCCAGATCGTGGCCCAGGCGGCGCAGGCCAGCACCCACGTGCAGAGCACGCGCATCGAGGTGAACGGCTACACCGACCTGTCCGGCACGGCCGCCTACAACCAGCGTCTGTCGGTTCGCCGCGCACAGAGCGTCGAAGCCGAACTGGTGCGCGACGGTGTAAACCGCAGCGAGATCAGCATCCACGGCTATGGCGAGAGCAACCCTCTCGTTCCGACCGCCCCCGGCGTGCGCGAGCCGCAGAACCGGCGCGTGGAAATCATCCTGCGGTAAGGGATTTCGTCCCGCATCAGGAGTGGAAGGGGAGGGCGGTTGCTCTCCCCTTTTGTTTTCAGGAGTGGCTATGCCCGGATTGCACATGTTTCGGACCTTGCCGCCTTTGGCCGTCGTGCTCGGTGTGATGGGGATCGTGCCCTTCGCCCTGCTGGGGATCGGTGCAGTCGGCGCCAGTCCGGATTCGTCGCTTTCGGCCGCCAGGGCCCTGGTCGGCTACGGCGCGGTCATCCTGGCATTCCTGGGCGGTGTCCACTGGGGTTTCGCGCTCGAGGAGGAACAGGGCGCGCAGGCGGAGCGGGCGAGGCTGGTGCTCGGGGTCGCGCCGTCGCTGATCGGTTGGGCGGCCATCGTCTGCAGCATCGTCTCGCGTCCCGTCCTGAGCCTCGCCATCCTCGTCGCGGGCTTCATCGCGACGGTCGTGGTCGAGGCGCGCGCACAAAGGCGAGACCTCGTGCCCGGCGGCTACATGGCCATGCGATGGGCGATCTCGGTTGTGGTCATCGCTCTGCTCACAACCGTCCTGGTGCTTCGCACGGTCGGCGCACACGTTCTTTTGTAAACTTCGTCTTCATTCTAAGACCATTTTATGTTAATGCTTCGTTATTGAAGTCGGAGCGATTTTCATGGCTGAGGCTGTTATCATTCCCTTTCCCGGCGTTTCCTGTGCGACGCGGGAGCAGGATCGCCTTCGGTTGGCGTTGGAAGACCTGCAATCGGCGCTGGCTGAACAGAAACGGGCGCTCAGCGATTGGCGGTTCGCCATGGCCGAACTCGGCGTGGGTGTCGCCGGATTGGGTCATGCCCTTGGCAACTACCAGCATAGCCTTGGCGGGGTGGAATCCCGGCTGACCGGGCTGCGGGCGGAGACGTGCCGGTTGCAGGATTGGTCGGCTTCGGCGGCGTTTTCATAGGAAGATGGAAGGGCTCTGCCCTTCACCCGGAAGGGGACAGTCGTCCCCTTCACCCCTGCCTGCTACAGCCGCAGTTGGACGGTGCGCCGTATGATCAGCAGTGCTGCGACTGTGATCAGCGATGTTGCCGCCATGTAGATGCCGGGGATCGACTGGTTGCCGGTGGTAGTGATCAGCCATTCCAGCAGCAGTTGGGCGAACCCGCCGAACGTCACCACGCCCAGCGTGTAGCTCAGCGACATTCCGGCTGCCCTGACCTGGACGGGGAACATCTCGGCCAGCAATGCCGCAGCCGGGGCGGTATAGCCGGCTCTGGCCACGCTGATCCCGACCGTGACCGCGGTGAGCATGGCGGGCGTCGGATGCGCGGCCACCAGACGGAACGCGGGATAGGCGCCGATGCACAGCACGCCGGCAATCCACGTCATCATCGGCAGCCTCCCGGCCCGGTCGGACCAGTGCGCGGCCAAGGGCGTGACCACCATCGGCGCCAGCGACGCGGCGAAGGTGACGGCGAAGCTGCTGGACAGCGCCATGTGCAGGTGCTGGCTGGCGTAAGTCGGCAGGTAGATGTTCAGGTACGTGCCGGCCGTTCCCGCAGCCACCACGCAGCCGCCCAACACCACCCGCGCCCCATGTCCTGCCAACAGCTGCCGCAGAGGGAAGCGGGCAGGCTGCACCGCGCCGAAGGCCGGCGTCTCGCCGATGTGGCGGCGGACGACGTATCCGACCGGCCCGATCAGCAGGCCGAACAGGAACGGCAGCCGGAACCCCCACGCGGTCAGCGCTGACGCTGAAAGCAGCCAGGACAACGCCCACGCGGTTCCCGATCCCAGGATGGCCGACACGGCCTGGCTGGTGAACTGGAAGCTGCCGACCAGGCCGGCGCGCCGGCCTGCATGCTCGATCATGAACGCGGTTGCACCGCCGAACTCGCCGCCTGCAGAAAACCCCTGGATCAGACGGGCGGCCAGGATGCCTGCCGGCGCGCAGCTTCCGATCGCCCCGTAACCAGGCATCACGGCCATCATGGCAGTTCCGGCCGTCATCAGGAGGATGGAGACCGTCAGCGCTGCCCGGCGTCCACGGCTGTCGGCGTAGCTGCCCAGCACGGCGGCGCCCAGCGGCCGGGCGAGGAAGGACACGCCGTACGTGCCGAAAGTCAGCAAAAGCCCGCGGCCGGCGCTCGCCGTGGGGAAGAAGGCAGCCGCTATCTGCGGCGCGAAATAGCTGAAGACGCTGAAGTCATACCATTCCAGGGCGTTCCCGGCGGAAGCCGCCAGGATGATCCAGGCGAGCGGAACCTTGCGGTCACGGACGGCCACGATCCTGGCCTAAGCCGCCGGGCAAGGGGACGCGCCGCGCGTGGGCGTACCACGAACGGCGCGCGGCCCGGCGCTAATCTGCCGCGTCGGCCATCTCGCCCGGCTTGGCGTGCGCCTTGCGCATCGCGTCCTCGACGTGACGGCTGAACACGTACTCGGCCGGGCGCTGACCCTCCAGCGGGATCTCAGGGGCCATTGCCCCGTCCAGCTTGGGACCGCGCAGCAGCACGCGGGCGATCTTGAGCGGGTGCTTGACGGAGTCGACCACCGAGGTCGCTTCGTAGCCGGAATGCACCATGCAGTCGGCGCATTTCTCGTAGTTGCCGGTCCCGTACTTGTCCCAGTCGGTCGTCTCCATCAGCTCGGTGAACGACTTGGCGTAGCCCTCGCCCAGCAGGTAGCACGGCCGCTGCCAGCCAAAGACGTTGCGGGTCGGATTGCCCCAGGGCGTGCAGCGGTATTCCTGGTTTCCTGCCAGGAAATCGATGAACAGCGGGCTCTGCCCGAACTTCCAGCGCTTGCCCTTGCCGCGCCGCAAGATGTCGCGAAACAGCTGCTTGGTCTTCTGGCGGCCCAGGAAATGCGCCTGGTCGGGTGCCCGTTCGTAGGCGTAGCCGGGCGAAGTCATGATGCCGTCGATGCCGAGCGCGGTCACATGGTCGAAGAACCGCGCCACCCGCTCGGGGTCGGCGCCGTCGAACAGGGTGCAGTTGATCGACACGCGGAAGCCGCGCGCCTTGGCGGCCTTGATCGCCGAGATCGCCCGGTCGAACGTGCCGTCCTGGCTGACCGCGCGGTCGTGCATGTCGCGGTCGCCATCCAGGTGGACGTCCCACGCGAAGGCAGGGTGCGGCTTGTACTGGTCGAGCTTCTTTTCCAGCAGCAGGGCGTTGGTGCAGAGATAGATGAACTTGCCGCGGGCCAGGATCTTCTCGACGATCTCAGGCATTTCCTTGTGCAGCAGCGGCTCGCCGCCGGCGATGGAGACGACCGGCGCACCGCATTCGTCGACCGCGTCCAGCGCTTCCTGCACCGAAAGGCGCTGGTTCAGGATCGGCGCCGGATAGTCGATCTTGCCGCATCCCCCGCACGCCAGGTTGCAGCGGAACAGCGGCTCCAGCATGAGCACCAGCGGATAGCGCTTGCGGCCGGCCAGATGCTGTTTGACGACGTAGGCGCCGACGCGCAGCACCTGTTTCAATGGAACCGACAATCCACGTTCTCCTGCACGCCGCCTGTCGCCCGGACATCCGGCTGGCTACCGGCGGCGAACGATCGGCGTGACTAAGGTTCGTTACCACGCAGGGCGATGGCCCTGGCCGGCACATTGGGCCGCGCTGCTCAAGATGCCACCTATCGAAGCGTTTCGTATCGCATCGCGTTGCCCCCGCAGCACAACGGGCAGCGCAGGGGAGCGATTTGCGCCGTTTCTGCGGCTTGTAGGACACAGGCGGGCCCGCCCTGGCGGGGCATTGCGCCGGGTGGGGCGTCCATGAAGGCACCCAGGCAGCGGGCCGACGTGCTGCTGACCGAGCGCGGCCTCGCCGAGAGCCGGAGTCGCGCCCAAGCCCTGATCCTGGCGGGCAAGGTGTATAGCGGCGAACGCCGCGTGCAGAAGGCCGGCGACCTGCTGCCCGGGGATGCCCCGTTGCAGGTGCGCGGCCAAGATCACCCCTGGGTCTCGCGGGGCGGACTGAAGCTCGAGCACGCGCTGAAAACCTTCGACCTGTCGCCGGCGGGCCGCGTATGCCTCGACATAGGCGCCTCCACCGGCGGCTTCACCGACGTGCTGCTGCACCACGGCGCAGCGCGCGTGCATGCCGTGGACGTAGGGCACGGGCAGCTCGCCTGGAAGTTGCGGTCCGACCCAAGGGTGGCGCTGCACGAACGCACCAACGCGCGCTACCTCGAACCAGGGCTGGTGGGGGCGGGGGTGCAGGCGCTGGTGTGCGACGCCAGCTTCATAGGCCTGCGCACCGTGCTGCCCGCACCCCTGGGGCTGTGCGCGCCGGGCGCGTGGGCGGTGGCCCTGATCAAGCCGCAGTTCGAGGCCGGGCCCGGACAGGTCGGCGCGCGCGGCGTGGTGCGCGACCCCGCGGTGCATCGCGCGGTGTGCGACAGGATCCGGGCCTGGTGGGACGGCCTGCCGGGCTGGCAGGTCCTGGGCATCGCCGACAGCCCGATCACCGGGCCCGAAGGCAACCGCGAGTTCCTGATCGCCGCACGAACCAGGATTTCAAAGGCTAGCCTTTGATGGGGTCCAGGCGTGACGTGCGAAGCACGCTATCGCGTGACGCCCCTGGCCTCGGACACCCGCTAACGCCGCGCCACGAACCCGCCGCCCAGCACCCTGCTGCCGCCGTAGAAGACGCAGCCCTGACCCGGCGCGGGCAGCGCCGACTCGTCGAGCAACACGTCCGCGCCGTCCGGCGACGGCACGACCAGGGCAGGGCGCTGCCGGTCGCGTGCGCGCAGCTTGACCGTGCAGCGCAGCCCGGACGCCGGCGCGTCGGCCAGCCAGTTCACCTCGCGCAGCCGGACCTGTCGCGTGCCAGCCGTTTCGGGCCCGACGACGATCCGCCGCGTTCGGGGCTCCAGCGCGACGACCACCTGCCTTGCGCCGCCGATGCTGGCCGCGTCGCCCAGTCGCCTGGCCTGACCGACCGTGTAGCGGGCGATCCCCCTGTGCTGGCCCACGACCTGGCCGTCCGCGGTCACGATGTCGCCGGCCTCGACCGCGGAGGGTTCGAGGCGCCCGACCAGCTCGGCGTAGCTGCCGTCCGGCACGAAGCAGATGTCCTGGCTGTCCGGCTTTTCGGCCACCGCCAGGCCGAACCGCACCGCCGCCGCCCGCGTGGCCGACTTGTCCGGCATGTCGCCGAGCGGGAAGCGGCAGAACTCGAGCTGCGCGCGCGTGGTGGCGAACAGGAACCAGCTCTGGTCGCGCCGCGGGTCGGCGGCCTGGTGCAACTCGGCGCCGTCCGGTCCGTCGATGCGGCGCACGTAGTGGCCGGTCGCCAGGGCGCTGGCACCGAGCTCGCGCGCCATGCCGAGCAGGTCGGTGAATTTTGGGCCCTGGTTGCAGCGCACGCAGGGCACAGGCGTCTCGCCCTCGGCATAGGACGCGGCGAACGCGTCGATGACCGCGGTCTTGAAGCGCGCCTCGGCGTCGATCACGTAATGCGGGATGCCGAGCCTGTCGGCCACGTCGCGCGCGTCGTGGATGTCCTGGCCGGCACAGCACGCGCCGCGCCGCGCCCTGGCCTGGCCGTGGTCGTAGAGCTGGAGCGTCACCCCGACCACGTCGTGCCCCGCTTCGGCCAGCAGGGCTGCCACGACGCTGCTATCCACCCCGCCGGACATGGCAACAACCACACGCACGCGAACGCCCCCTGTCGATGACGGCGTTCAGGACGTTTTTGCGGCTGCTCCCACCGGCTGGACGTCGACGCTCACGTTCAATGTGGTGTAGCCGGGCTGTCCTTTCAGGATCAGCCGGACATCGAACGCGTCGTGGCCGACATAGCCCGGCCTTGCCGAGTATTCGACGCTCGTCTTGCCGTGGTAGCGCACGACCGTCTCGTCGCCGTGCAGCGGCTTGTTCCTGACCAGCGGCGCGTCGTAGGGCTGGCCGTTCCCTGCGGTCAGCGACGCGGCACAGAAGCCCCCGTCGTTGCTGATCACCATGCTGACCGCGGTGGTGCCGCCATCGGCCACGTGGAACGGGGCGACCGTGCACAGCGCGGCCGGCGGCGGGCCCAGATGCGGCGGCAGCTGTTCAGGCGCCTCGGCGACCGGCACTGGAGGTTTGGCGCATCCTGCGAGCAGGCTGGCCAGCACGAGGCAGCAGGAAGCGAGGGACAAGGCCAGGCGAGGCGGCACGGGCATACTCCGCAAATGAGCGATCGGCACCCGGTCCGGCCGGGTTGGGAGAGAGCGCATAGCGTGGCCGGGCGCGCCGGACCAGGGGCAGCGTGGCAGGCGAGTCGCACCGTCCACGCCGCGCCGCGTGCAGAATGGAAAAGAGTTGCGGAACCAGCCTGGACCGGATTTACCTGTGGACAGTTCAGCCCACTGACCGGAGTGCCCATGCGTACCATCCCGATTGCCCTGCTCGCCGCCGGCCTGCTGGCCGCACCCGCCCTGCAGGCGGCAACCAAGCGGTCCACGCACCAGCATGCCGCCGTTCTGGCCGCCCCCGCCTGCGAGTTCCCCGACGACCGCACGGCGTTCGAGATCGAAGGGCTGAAGAGCGAGCTGATGGTGACCGCGCTGGCCTGCAAGCAGCAGGACAAGTACAACGCGTTCATGTCGCGCTACCAGCCCGACGTCGCCCGGGAGGAGCGCAACCTGGCGGCCTATTTCAAGCGGAGCTACGGCAAGCAGTCGCAGAAAGCCTATGACGAGTACATCACCAACCTGGCCGACGTGCAGGAGCAGGACGGGCTGAAGGGCGGCACCGCGCTGTGCAACAACCTGCCCGCGATGTTCGACGAGGTGATGAGCCTGCACGACTCGTCCGAGCTGCACGACTTCACCAACAGCAAGATGATCGCCCAGCCGATCACCTTCGAGACCTGCACCGGCACCCCGCCGGCAAGCGCCTCGTCGCACAGGGCCAAGCACGTCGCGCGGTCGGCCAAGCACACCTGAGCCAAGGACGGCCGGAGCGTCCGCATGCTCCGGCCGCCATTGGACCGCCCTAATCGCTGCCAAGCTGCGGCAGGAAAGCCGGCGCCCCCGCCAGACGCGAAGCCGGTTGCCGCCGCGGGGCAGGAAAGGCCGCGACGGTCGCCACAGTGACCGCAGCCAGATAGGGCAGCGACTGGGTCAGCAGCACGGCGCACCATAGCCAGGATTCGGCCGTGGCCAGGTGGTGCGCCCAGCCCACCGCCACCATCGCCGTCCAGCTTGCCAGCAGCAGCGCCAGCTCCTCGCGCGCCATCACCAGCCCCTGCACCAGAGCCGGCGCGTTCTCCATCTTGGGCGTCCGCAGGAACGGGGCGCTGCGGATGAACAGGCCCTTCCACACCGCCTTGCCGATGGTGTGGCTCAGCGCCAGGCCGGCGATCGCCGCACCCGCCCTGTCCCGCCAGCCGCACGGCACCCTGGCGCCGTAGAGTGCTGCGATCTGCGCCAGCTTGAAGAAGAACAGCCCGATCGACGGCACCATGAACAGCACGATGGGAAACTCGAAGCGCATCGGCGAGAGCACCAGGCCGACCGACCACGCCAGACCCATCACCAGGAACGCCAGGCCCAGCGCGTCGCCCACCCAGGGCAGCCAGCCGGTGACAAAGGCCCAGCGCTGACCCAGGGTGAGCGTGCGGTCGAACGGGTTGAGCAGTGCTGCGGCATGGCCGCGCACGATCTGCATCGCGCCGTACGCCCACCGGAAGCGCTGCTTGCGGAACGCCGCGAAGTCGTCGGGCATCACGCCGCGGCCGAAGCTGCGGGGCGAGTACACCGCCTCCCACCCGGTGCGGAACAGGCGCAGGCCGAGCTCGGCATCCTCGGTGATCGTCCACTCCGCCCAGCCGCCGATCTGCTGCAGGGCCACGCGGCGCACCAGCGACATCGTGCCGTGCTGGATGATGGAGTTGCGCTCGTTGCGGTTGACCATGCCGAGCTGGAAGAAGCCGGCATACTCCCAGAACATCAGCCGCTTGAAGAAGCTGCCGTCGTTGTCGCGGTAATCCTGGGGCGACTGCACGAAGCCCACGCGGGGCTTAGCGAATTGCGGCACCATGCAGCGCAGCCAGTCGCGATCGACGACGTAGTCGCTGTCGAGCACGCCGACGATCTCGGCATCGGCAGAGGTCTGGCCGAGCGCGAAGTTCAGCGCGCCCGCCTTGAAGCCCGGCCAGCGGCCGAGATGGAAGAAGCGGAACCGGGCGCCGAGGCGTGCGCAATGTTCGGCCACCGGCTCCCACAGGGCGGGGTCGGCGGTGTTGTTGTCCACGACCAGGACCTCGAAGTCCGGATAGTCGAGGTTGGCGAGCGCATCGAGTGTCTGGCGCACCATGTGCGGCGGCTCGTTGCAGATCGGCAGGTGAAGGCTGACCTTGGGCAGCGCGCCTCCCTCGGCCGGGGCGATCGACGGCGCACGGCGGCGCACGCGGCCGAACACCGTTTCGGCCAGTTCGAAACTGTCCGCCATCAGCAGGAACAGCAGAAGCGCCTGGCCGGCGGCCAGCGTGCCCCAGACGAGCTCGGCGAAGTGGCTGAGGTACTTGCCCGCCATCGCAAGCAGCACCAGCGCGAACACGCTGCCGAACGCCTGGGCCAGGCACGCCACCAGCAGCTTGCCGGGCAGGCGGATGTCCGGCCGCCGCGACAGCAGCAGGCCCGCCGCCAGGGCAGCGCCCAGCACGCTGAAGCCGGCCCAGCTGGGCCAGTCGGGCGTTTCCTGCACCGGGCCGGTCATCGACCACTTGGCGTGGCGGTCGAGGTCGTACATGCCCCAGTAGCCGGCGGCCCGGCCCTCGAAACTGGTTTTCCAGGGCTGGTCGAACGCCTCCATGACGAAGTAGTCGAGGCCGCGCTCCTGGGCAATGTTGAAGAACTTGCGCAGGAACGTGGCCTGGTTGACGCGGCTGGCCTCGGCACCGCCGATGGCCACACCGTTCGACGGCCAGCCGACCTCGCCGATCACCACGTGCTTGCCGGGATAGGCGCGCTGCACCTGGTCCAGCTTGTCCATGATGTAGGCCAGGCTGTCATCGATCTTCAGCCCCTCCCAGTACGGCAGGAGGTGGATCGTGATGTAGTCGACCGAGGCGGCGAGTTCGGGATGCTTCATCCAGACGTGCCAGGGCTCGGCGGTCGACACCGGCACGTGGGTGCCGCGCTTGACCTGCTCGATGTACCGGACGAGCTGGGCGGCGGGAAGATCGTCGCGCAGGATCACCTCGTTGCCGACCAGCACGCGGTCGACATCGGGGTTAGCGTTCGCGGTCTCGATCAGCCGCGCCACTTCGGCATCGTCGGCGCCCGTCTTGCGGTCCAGCCAGGCGCCCAGCGTCACCTTCAGCGGGTAGTCGGCCGCAAGCCGCGGGATGTCCGCCATGTCGCCGGCCACGGTGTAGGTGCGGATGCGGCCGGTGATCCGGCTCGCGATGTCGAGGTCGTCGCGTATCTCCGACCGGCTCGGGTACTGGTCGGCCTCCGGCGTCTCGCCTCGGTGGTAGGGGGAAAACGCCAGGCCGGCGACGTCGCCCGAATAGGCCGGCACGGGCTGTGGCTGGTTGGTCGCGTTCCACACCCCCAGGCTGCCCAGCGCGGCCACGCCCAGAGCCACCAGGGTCGCCGGGTTGAACAGGCTCGGCCTGATGCGGTTCTGGCCCAGGCTTTCACGTGCAGCAGGGTGGGTCGTCATGGTGGTGCATCCCCGGACAGCCGACGCAATCGCCGACGCTGGGAATTAAGCGCTGCACTGCGGCAAAGGACGGGCCCGAATGTGGCTGAAACGGGGCATGCCGAAGGGCGCCCCGCCCGCGCCGCGCCTGACCGCCGTGCCCTACCTCGCCTTGGCCTCCCTGCGGCGGCGGTGCAGGACGAACTCGGTGTAGCCGTTGGGCTGCGTGCGGCCCTCGAACACGAGATCGCAGGCGGCCTGGAAGGCCGGGCCGTCGAAGCCCGGCGCCATCGGCGTGTAGTCGGGGTCGCCCGCGTTCTGCCTGTCGACCACGGCCGCCATGCGGCGCAGCGTCTCCCTCACCTGGGCCTCGCTCACCACGCCGTGCAGCAGCCAGTTGGCGATGTGCTGGCTGGAGATGCGCAGGGTGGCGCGGTCTTCCATCAGGCCGACATCGTGGATGTCGGGCACCTTCGAACAGCCGATCCCCTGGTTCACCCAGCGCACCACGTAGCCGAGTATGCCCTGGGCGTTGTTGTCGAGCTCCTGCTGCACGTCGTCCGGCGCCCAGTTGCTCGCTTCCACCGGAATGGTCAGCAGGTCGGACAGGCCTTGCCTCGCCCTGCCGGAAAGCTCTGCCTGGCAGGCGGCCACGTCCACCTGGTGGTAGTGCAGCGCGTGCAGCGTGGCCGCGGTGGGCGAGGGCACCCAGGCGGTGCTGGCGCCTTCACGCAGTTGGCCCGCCTTCTGCGCCAGCATGTCGGCCATGCGGTCAGGGGCGGCCCACATGCCCTTGCCGATCTGGGCGCGGCCGCGCAGCCCGCATGCCAGGCCGATATCGACGTTCTGCGTCTCGTAGGCGCGCAGCCATGCCGTGTTCTTCATGTCGTTCTTGCGCACCATGGTGCCCGCCTCCATCGAGGTGTGCATCTCGTCGCCGGTGCGGTCCAGAAACCCGGTGTTGATGAAGAACACCCGGTCGCGGGCGGCGTGGATGCAGGCAGCCAGGTTGGCGCTGGTGCGGCGCTCCTCGTCCATGATGCCCATCTTCAGCGAGCGGCGGGGCAGCGCCAGCAGGTCCTCCATCCGGGCGAACAGTTCGGCCGCGAACGCCACCTCCTCGGGCCCGTGCATCTTGGGCTTGACGATGTACATCGAGCCGGTCCGGCTGTTGCGCAGCGCCGGCACGCCGCGCAGATCGTGCGTGCCGACCAGTGCTGTCACCGCGCAATCCAGCATGGTCTCGGGGATCTCGCTGCCGTCCTCCATCAGCACCGCATCGGTGTACATGTGATGGCCGACGTTGCGCACCAGCATCAGGCTGCGGCCCGGCAGGCTCAGCTTGCCGCCGGCCGGACCGGAAAAGCCGAGATCGGGTTCCAGCCTGCGCTGCAGCGTCTCGCCGCCCTTGCGGAACGCCGCCTGCAGCGTGCCCTGCGTCAGGCCGAGCCAGTTGCGGTAGACCTCGACCTTGTCGGTCGCGTCCACGGCGGCCACGCTGTCCTCGCAATCCATGATCGTGCTGACGGCCGACTCCAGGATCACGTCGGCCAGGCCCGCAGGATCGGCCGCCCCGATCTCCGAGGCGCGGTCCAGCTTGAGGATGACGTGCAGGCCGTTCTGCTTCAGCACGATCTCCGCCGGCGACCCCGGCTCGCCGCGAAAGCCCACGAACTGCGCCGGGTCGGCGAGCTCGCTGGCCCCTGCGGCGTCCAGGACGGCCAGCTTGCCGTCGGCCCTGACCTCGAAGCCGGTGACCGCCTCGTAGCGGCAGCCGCGGACCGGAACCGTCTCGTCCAGGAACGCCTTGGCGCGCGCGACCACCTGTTGGCCGCGGGCCGGGTTGTAGCCGCGCCCGCGCTCTGCCCCAGGCGTTTCCGGCAGGGCGTCGGTGCCGTACAGCGCATCGTACAGGCTGCCCCAGCGCGCGTTGGCCGCGTTGAGCGCGTAGCGTGCGTTGGAAATCGGCACCACCAGCTGCGGGCCGGCAATGGAGGCGATCTCCGGGTCCAGGTTGGCGGTGGTGACGGTGAAGGGCGCCGGCTCCGCCTGCAGGTAGCCGATCTCGCGCAGGAACGCCTCGTATTCGGACGGATCGAAGGCGTGCGCGCGGTGCGCCACGTGCCAGGCGTCGATGCTCGCCTGCAGCGCGTCCCGCCTGTCCAGCAGCGCGCGGTTGCGCGGCGCCATGTCGCGCAACAGGGCCGCGAACCCCGACCAGAACTGCGCGCCGGTCAGGCCGGTGCCGCGCACCGCCTCGCCGGCGACGAAATCGTGCAACACCCGGGCGACCTGCAACCCGCCCGCTTCCACGCGTTCCATAACCCAATCCCATACTCGACCGCGCCTGTGTTGCCGCCCATGCTGCACTGCGCAACCCCCCTGGCGACATGGCAGAGACACGGCAGAGGGACGCATCACGCGTGAGCCAGAGTCTGGACGACATCCGGCAGGCCAGCGAGGCGCTGCTGGCCGAGGGTGCCGCCGACCCGGGAAGCGTGTGGCGCAGCCCCGCCTTGGTCACCGCGGGCGCGGATGGCGCACCGCAAGCCCGAACGGTCGTGCTGCGCCGGTTCGAGGCCGGGGAGCGTTTCCTGGAGGTTCACGCCGACGCGCGCTCGGCCAAGATCGGCGAGCTGGCAACCCGGCCGGATGCCGGCCTGCACGGGTGGGACGCGGCCCGCCAGGTCCAGCTCCGCCTGACCGGACGCGCCAGCCTGCACCGGACGGGCCCTGTGGCCGACGCCGCCTGGGCCGCCCTGCGCCCGCAGAGCCGGGCGACCTACGACGTCCTGCCTGGTCCGGGCACGGTGATCGCCTCGCCCGAGAGGACGTCTCACGTCGGGGAGGAGGCCCGCGGCGCGTTCTGCGTCATCAGGCTGGCCTATACCACGCTGGAATACCTCCATCTCGGCAAGGACGGCCACCGGCGAGCCCGCTTCACCTGGTCCGGCGGCGCGCTGGTCTCGGACTGGCTGGTTCCCTGACGGCCTCTTCCCCGGTCAGGGGTTGCAGATCGCCTCGCCGTCGCCTGGGCCGTTGCCGCGTCCGTTCGGCCCTGCCGAGCACAGATCGTATTCGTGGTTCGGCCGGTCGGAGGGGGCGGTATACTTCCAGGGGTGGTTCCAGGGGTCTTTCGGGTCCTGCTCCCCCTTCAGATAGGGTCCGTTCCAGTTTTCCACGTCCGACGGCTTGGAGATCAGCGACGTCAGCCCCTGCTCGGTCGTGGGATAGCTGCCGACGTCGAGCTTGTAGAGGTCGAGCACCGAGCCCAGCCGCTCCACCTGCTGCCGCGCTACCGAGTTCTTCGCCCCGCCCAACTGCCTGAGCGCCGCCGGCGCCACGAAGGCCACGAGCAGGCCGAGAATGGCGATGACGACGAGCAGTTCCAGCAGCGTAAAGCCCGCGTCGCGCTTCGGGCTGGTCGGCAGGGCGGGATTCGTCACGGGCGGAACTCCTGGTCGCGGCGTCGTGCCAGACTTTTGTGTTAGACTTTTGCGTAAAGACCCTTGCGTAAGACTTGTGCTTCCTGGCCGTATCGCCGGCAAGACGGCGCGCATGAAGACTGGGCCATGCAACAGGGTGGGCCGCAGACCACTTTTCAGCGCCGCGCGAAGCTGGCATTGCAGCCCGGGTTCAACCTGGATCGCGCGCCCCATGGCCGTCCCGTTCCTGGCCTGCATGCTGGCCACCGCGCATTTCTACGCCCTGCCGCCGCGTGTGCTGCCGGCCATCCAGGCCGTGGAGGGCGGCCGGCCGGGCCTGGTCCACGCCAACAAGGACGGCTCGGCCGACCTCGGCGTGATGCAGGTCAACACGCTCTGGGTGCCGCTGGTGGCAGAAATCGTTCACGCCGGCACGGAGGCGACGCGCGCCAGGCTGACCGGCGACGCGTGTTTTTCCATCGCTGCCGCGGGAGCGATCCTGCGCGCCTATCTGCGCGAGACCGGTGGCGACCTGATGCGGGCGATCGGCGACTATCACTCCCACACCCGGCCGCTCAACCTGTCCTACCAGGCCCTGGTCCGCAGCCGGGCCACCATGATGTTCGCCGCCGCAGGCCAGTAGCCCGGCCGGCGGCGGGCCGTCAGCGGTGCCGCCTGCGCCTCAGGAATGCGGTGCGGTGGCGTTGGGCGCCGGTGCTGCCGGCGCGGGAGCCTGGCTTTGCGCCTGTTGCCTGGATTTCACCTTGGCTTCGTGGTGGCCGATGGCGCAGCCGGCGGCAGCGCCGACCAGCCCGTGATGGCCTGCGACGTGGCCCGCGACCCCGCCCACCGCTGCGCCCGTGACGCATCCTGCCGAGGCGGCCAGCGGCGCGCCCAGCAGACCGGCCGCCAGGACGAGCGCGCTGGCGGTGTGAAGACGTTTCGGCATCGTGGTCCCCCGTGTTCGACCACCCGGAAACGCGGCTTCGCCCGCTTTCGTTCCTCCATGTGACGATCATCCGCCCCGGGGTGCTATCGCAAGGGCCAGGGGCGCCGGGCGTTTGGATCCCAATGACACCAATGATCTGCGGGTCCGGGGGCGTCCGCCCCCGGCGGGGTTTGGGGCGGAGCCCCATAAGCGCGAACGTTAGGCTTTTCGCAGTGCGTCTGCCTGGGGGATCCGGCATCGGGGTGGTTCTGTCAGGCGCTTACGCAAGGTCCGGAGGTGAGCTGCGGTCCTGCGTCGGGGCCGTGGCAGGATGGCGTTGATCAGGAGGGTTGAGGCGAGCTTCCAAGCGCGCCAGACCGATGGCAGGCGGCGCGCGCCTTTGGCGGGCGCTGTGCCGACTTTGGCGGGCGCTGTGCGCTGTTTGGCGGGGAGCGCTGTGCGCGGTTTGGCGGGGAGCGCTGTGCGCTCAGGGGGGAAAACCGACGATCTCGTTGGCGATCTCGTCGGTCAGCACTGCGGCGATGAGGTGGGCGAGCAGCCAGGTCCGGGCCAATCCGGGGTCGCAGGCGGGCAACCTGTCCAAGCCGCCCAAGCTCTTGAGCCGCTTGAAGCCGAGTTCGATCTGCCAGCGGTTGCGGTAGAGCGAGAGGATGCGTTCGGCCGGTTGCTGCGCCGCCGGGATCGAGGTCATGAGCAGGATGTAGCCCGCCGCATCATGCGTGCGCGGATCGAGCGCGTGGCCCTGCTTGCTGGCACGCCGGCGGACGCGCTTGCGCTGGCGTTCGGCCATGGCCGGCGGCAGGCGCTGCAGGACCAGGCGCAGGGGCCGGTCCAGGCCGTGCAGGTGGACGGCGTGCTCGGTGGCGGCGTCGCCCTGCGGCAGCAGCGCCATGAGGTCGATGCGCGCGCCCTGCGTGTCGAGCAGGCGCAGCCCATTCCAGCCGATGCGGGTGATGAAGTCGGCACGGGCCTGCAGGACGGCGCTGAAATCGCGGACCCGGCAGTAGCCGCGGTCCTGGATGAGGGTGGCGCCGGGCTGGATGGTGGTATGGTCGACCCGCTCGGCCGCCGTGGCACGCGTCAGCACCAGGTCGGCAAAGCAGCCTTTGCCAGGGTCGAAGCGGGCATGCAGCCGCCAGTCCGACCCGGTGCTGCCGGGGGCACAGACAACCGAGGAATCAACCAAGGACAGGTCGAGGTCCTCACCGCACTCCAGGTCCAACCGGTCCTGCAGCAGGCATTGCAGGATGTGCTCCAGCCAGTCCCCCATCTTGCGCAGGCGACCGAGCACGCCCTTGTCGCTGAGGCTGACCACACCGCCATCGGCCGCCACCGCCGCCGTGCTGCGAAGCGAGTGCTGGCCCGGACCATAGATCAGCGCCAGACGCAGCAAATCCTCGGCACGACGCAGCTTGCGCACCCGGGTGAGCGCCCCAAACGAACGCGCCGTCGCCTCAAGATCGGTCACCGCCGCAATCCGAGACACAACCGACGACCAGCGGCCGTCCTGCAAAATACGGTTCATCCCCAGCGTGAATCACACGCCTACGAGCCGACACAAGCACTAGATTCGCGCTTATGGGGC